>JAJQBG010000145.1 GCA_021203405.1 Bacteroides sp. | reverse complement strand
ATAGTACATTTGATTTTTTAATCCCATGTAGAGAAATACTTTCCGTTATTTTTTAACTACCGGCTGCTCTTTTAGTAGAAAGTAGATACTGTCCTATAGAAAGATGCAGTCGGTTTATAACTCTCTGAGCTGAAGTTCTTATCGGAATAATAGCCCCTCTTATAGGGGATAAATATTCAGAATGCATGGATTTTAGTTCAAACGGGGTTCCGGTAAGGCTTAAAAAATGTTTTTTGGTTTTGTTTGTTACTCCTTTTTTTTAACTTGCCAATCACTAATACCTGTATTTACTAAAAAATAAAAGTTTGATGCCATGAAAGAATTGAAAATGTTTATCGACGGTAAGTTTGTCGAAAATAGTTCAGGTAAGTTTATTAATGTATTAAATCCTTCTACCGAGGAGGTGATCTCACTCATGCCGGATGGTACGGTTGAAGATGCAAGAACAGCGATCGATGCAGCAGAAAGAGTGCAGGATAGTTGGGAAAGAGTTCCTCCTGTACAGAGAGCAGCCTATCTGATCAAAATTGCGGAAGGTATCCGTAAACGCGAGAAAGAACTCACTGATATTATTGTACGCGAAGGGGGTAAAACCCAGGCACTGGCCAATGTAGAGGTTCTCTTTACAGCCGATTATCTGGAATATATGGCCGGATGGGCACGCCGTTACGAAGGGGAGATCATTCCCAGCGACCGTCCCAATGAAACCATTATGTTGTTTAAAAAAGCGATCGGTGTTACTACGGGTATTTTGCCCTGGAACTTCCCCTTCTTCCTGATTGCCCGTAAGGCTGCTCCGGCGCTGGTAACAGGAAATACGATTGTGGTAAAACCCAGCCAGCTGACTCCTGAGAATGCCTATGTATTTGCACAGATCGTGGAAGAGGTTGGTTTACCTGTGGGTGTATTTAATCTGGTTTATGGCAGGGGCTCGGTGATCGGGCAGGAACTGGCGGCTAATCCGAAAGTGGGTATGGTCAGTCTGACGGGTAGCGTATCGGCCGGACAGCATACTATGGCGGCGGCAGCTCCCAATATTACCAAAGTTTCCCTGGAACTCGGCGGTAAAGCTCCGGCTATTGTATTAGCTGATGCGGATCTGGACCTGGCTGTAAAATCGATTATTGCCTCCCGGGTCATTAATACCGGACAGGTTTGTAACTGTGCCGAAAGAGTGTATGTAGATAAGAAGGTAAAAGCTGCCTTTATGGAGAAACTGGTGGCCGGTATGAAAGCGGTTAAAGCGGGTAACCCCAGTGAGATCGCTGAACTGGATATGGGGCCGTTGGTAGATGCCGGTGCAGTAAAATCGATGCAGGAGAAGGTTGCCAGAGCGGTGGAGCAGGGTGCTAAGGTACTTTGCGGAGGTAACCGCATAGGTGATAAAGGTTATTTCTTTGAGGCTACCGTATTGGATAATGTAACCCAGGAGATGGATATTATCCAGGAGGAGACCTTCGGGCCTGTTCTTCCGGTGGTTGAGTATACCGATCTGGATGAGGCGATTGCCTGGGCCAATGATTGTGAGTATGGGCTTACCTCTTCTATCTATACCCGGAACTTAGATAATGCGTTCAGGCTGATGCGTTCCCTCAAGTTTGGCGAAACCTATGTGAACCGCGAGAATTTTGAGGCGATGCAGGGCTTCCATGCCGGATGGCGTAAATCGGGTATTGGCGGTGCCGATGGTAAACACGGTCTGGAAGAGTATCTGCAGACGCATGTGGTTTATCTGGAAACTCAGAATTAAAAGATAGGTAAGCGCGGAACCGGCCCGGTGGGGAAGAATCCGCGCTTTTCCCGTTAGTTCATTATACAAAACCTTTGTTGAATGAAGATAGGACTATTTATTCCCTGTTATGTAAATGCTATCTATCCGGAAGTAGGGGTGGCTACCTATAAATTACTGACTCATCTGGGGGTGGAGGTGGATTATCCGTTGGAACAAACCTGTTGCGGCCAGCCTATGGCCAATGCCGGGTTTGAGAAGAAGGCTTTGCCGCTGGCCCGCTCTTTTGAAGAACTTTTCGGGAAGTATGATCATATTGTGGCTCCTTCGGCCAGTTGTGTCTCTTTTGTAAAATATAACTATCCTCGTATGCTGGAGGGTGAGGAGCATCTTTGCCGGACCAGTGAAAAGATATATGATGTGTGTGAGTTTATCCACGATATCCTGAAGCCTGCCTCTTTGCCGGGCGTTTTTCCTTATAAAGTGAGTATTCATAACAGTTGCCACGGTGTACGGGAACTGAAACTTTCGTCGGCGAGCGAACTGAATATTCCCCGTTATTCCAAGATCCGGGACCTGCTGGGTCTGGTACAGGGGATAGAGGTGGTGGAGCCGGAAAAGGTGGATGAGTGCTGTGGCTTTGGGGGTATGTTCTCTGTGGAGGAACCGGAGGTATCGGTCTGTATGGGAGAGGATAAGGTAAAGAATCACCTGGCTACCGGGGCTCAGTATATTACGGGGGCAGATAGTTCCTGCCTGATGCATATGCAGGGAGTGGTGGAACGGAATAAATTTCCGGTACGTTTTATTCATGTGGTTCAAATTTTATCTGCCGGCCTATGAGTACGAAACATGCAAAAGCGGCAGCCCGCTTTATTTCCGATAAGGCACAATGTGGCTGGCACAACCAGACACTCTGGTTTGTGCGTCAGAAACGGGATAACCTGGTGATGCATCTTCCCGAATGGGAGGAGTTGCGCCGGTTGGCCCATGAGATAAAGATGCATACGGTGAGCCGGTTGGATGAATACCTGGTGGAGTTTGCGGATAAAGCGGAGGCAAACGGTGTGATCGTGCACTGGGCGAAGGATGCGAAGGAGCATAACGAAATTGTATATGATATCCTGAAACGTCACCAGGTGCGTAAACTGGTAAAAAGTAAGTCGATGCTTACCGAAGAGTGTCATTTGAATCCCTACCTGGAGGGCCAGGGGATTGAAGTGGTGGAGAGTGACCTAGGGGAACGCATCCTGCAATTGATGGGAGAGGCTCCCAGCCATATTGTAATGCCGGCTATCCACCTGAAACGGCAGGAGGTGGGAAAACTCTTTGAAGAGAAAATGCAGACGGAAAAAGATAACAGTGATCCTACCTATCTGACTCATACGGCGCGTCGTTTTTTACGGAATGAGTTCCTGACAGCGGATGCTGCTATGACAGGAGCTAATTTCGGAGTGGCGGAAACAGGTGAGGTGGTGGTTTGTACCAACGAGGGAAATGCGGATATGGGTACTTCGCTAGCCCCGGTACATATTGTATCCATGGGGTTGGAGAAGATCGTGCCTACCCGTGAATCACTCTCTGTATTTACCCGGCTTCTGGCACGTTCGGCTACCGGACAGCCTGTTACTACCTATACCTCTCATTACCGTACACCCCGTGAGGGAACTGAAATGCATCTGGTGCTGGTGGATAACGGGCGGAGTGATATACGGGGCGACCGGGATCATCATCAGCTCCTGAAGTGTATCCGGTGCGGTGCCTGTATGAATACCTGTCCGGTCTATCGTCGTAGCGGGGGGTATTCTTATACCTATTTTATTCCCGGTCCTATCGGGGTGAATCTGGGAATGACCAAAGACCCGGTTACCTATTCGGAGAATGTTTCGGCCTGTTCCCTTTGTTACTCCTGTAATAATGTCTGTCCGGTTAAAGTAGACCTGGCTAATCAGATCTATCGCTGGCGGCAGAACCTGGATAGCTATGGAAAGGCTGATCCGGTAAAGAAGCAGATTTCTGTGGGGCTCAGGTATCTTTTTGGCCGGCCTGCTTTGTACAATATGGCTTTAAAGTTTACACCTCTGGTAAATGTGATGCCCCGGTTTGTGAAGTATAACGGGTTAAATGGCTGGGGAAAGGGACGGGAATTGCCCCGGTTTGCCGGTGCGTCGTTTACTGAGTTATGGAAAAAAGGAAAAGTAACGGGTAAAAAAGAGCAGCGATGAGTGCACGAAAGGAGATCATAGAAAAACTGCGTAAGCAGCAAAGAACAAGGTATGAGATGCCGGCTATCGTGTTGGAACAGATTGCTTATCCGGATCTGGTCACTCAGTTTACGGAGGCGGTTAAACTGGTGGGTGGCCGGGTTGTGGAGTTAAAAGAGGGGGAAGAGGTGGATACGGTGATCGCTTCTCTCTATCCGGGTGCGGAAGTGGTCGCTTCTGCTCTCCCGGATATCCGGGTCGCTACGCTGAACCCGGATGAGGTGGAGGATCCTCATCAATTGGATAACCTGGATCTGGCTGTGATCGAAGGGGAGATAGGGGTAGCCGAGAACGGTGCTGTCTGGATCCCTCAGCAGATGCGGCATAAGGTGATCTGTTTTATAGCCGAATACCTGGTTATTTTACTGGATAAAAAGAGGTTGGTGGCTACTATGCACGATGCCTACAAAGAACTGGAAAACAGGGAGTATGGGTTTGGGGTCTTTATTTCGGGACCCTCTAAAACGGCCGATATTGAACAGGCCCTTGTGGTCGGTGCTCACGGTGCCCGGGGAGTAACGGTTCTGTTGAAATAGTATTTGTTTTATACTAAGCGATAGAGCGGTGTGGCAGGATAGGTTCTGCCATACCGCTCTTTGCTTTAAACTTTTCTCCCTCTTTCCGTGTTAAATTGAATCATTTAAAAACAGTTTCAGTATGCAGTGGCAGGGAAGAAGAGGTAGTACCAATGTGGAGGATCGCCGGGGGCAGGGAGGCTTGTCCGGTAATATGGGTTGTGGCCTTGGAGGCGGTATCGGTACCTTGATCGTAGCAGTGATCTTTTTATTGATGGGGGGTAACCCTTTACAGTTGTTAGGATTACTGGAAGGTAGTGATCCTACGGGTGGTTCCGGCTATACCCAGACCTATACTCCTACGGCAGAGAGTGACTCGCTGGCCCGGTTTGTTTCAGTGGTACTGGCTGATACGGAGGATGTATGGACGGATATTTTTCAGCAGATGGGCAAGACCTACCGGAAACCGACCCTGGTACTGTTCAACGGGTATACTACTTCTGCCTGTGGTACTGCCCAGAGTGCTACCGGGCCTTTCTACTGTTCGGAGGATGAAAAGATCTACCTGGATCTCTCTTTTTTCCAGGAGATGGAGACCCGGTTCCGGGCCGGGGGGATTTTGCTTATGCCTATGTCATTGCGCATGAAGTAGGACATCATGTGCAGAAATTGTTGGGTACTTTGGGGCAGGCGCATAATCTGATGGCCCGTTCTAACCAACAGAGTGCTAATGCGCTTTCAGTAGCCCTTGAGTTGCAGGCTGATTTTTATGCGGGAGTCTGGGCGAACCATACGGAGAGTATGTTCCGGACGCTGGAGCCGGGGGATATTGAGGCTGCTTTGAATGCTGCTACGGCTATCGGGGATGACCGGTTGCAGGAGCAGGCACAGGGATATACGGTACCGGATTCGTTTACGCATGGTACTTCCCAGCAACGGCACGACTGGCTTTATAAGGGGTATCGTACCGGGGATGCGGCACAGGGTAATACGTTTGAGACGCTTATGCAATAATTCTTTAAAAGTATAGATAAGTGTTATATAGGAGAGATAGGCTATTAATATAGCTTATCTCTTTTTTAGGGTATAGA
>JAJQBG010000359.1 GCA_021203405.1 Bacteroides sp. | reverse complement strand
ATCCTGTATGTTTTTATAAATATGATGTATCGTGTTTATACCGGTGATTTTCTGAATGTGGATACCTCTTCTTTCCTTATCTTTTTAATTATTAATGTCATTTGTCTGGAATTTGGTATCAATAAGGCCCGTATTGGTAAAGTTTTTAAAAAATAATGAACTAATTACGTTCCTGAACTCCTGGAATTTAATCGGTAGAGGAGGCCCTTGCTTTAGATATCTCACAGAGTGAAATTTGAATAGGTAGAAGATACCGGAGTTCCGGAAGAATCTTTCTTTCAGAATAAATAGAGATACATTTCTTGTGTTGAAACCTGCTGTTGTGCCGTGTGTCCGGTAGGACAGGAAATGTATTGAATTTTTGGGAAAAGAGAATTTATTATTTGTAACTTTGCTATCAGAATCTAAGCAGAGAAAACCTATGAAGGCACAAAAGACAGTACTCTTTTTATTACTTCTGGCATTTGTATTCTCCCCAGGCAAAGCAAGATCTTATCTGGACCATCTTGAGTTCAATCAATTCTCAACATTCAACGGATTGCCCAATAATATGGTTCACCAGGTGTATCAGGATCGGGATGGATATATATGGATAGCAACTTACTATGGATTATTTAAATACGATGGCTACGAAATACAGACTATTAAGTCAAATCTTTATACACCGGGGCTTCTGACCAATAACAACGTAGTCTGTGTAAAAGAGGATCATTCTCACCAATTATGGATCGGGACACACGAAGGATTATGTATTCTGGATAAAAGGACAGGGGTTGTCCGGAAAATGAAGCTGGAAGGAGTAAACCGCCATCGTCTGAACCAGATCCATGTGACCGAAGATAATAATATTTATCTGGGATATATCCGTGGGATGGCCCGGTACGATGCCCTGCGGGATACGGTAATACTGATGACACGGGAAAATAGCCTGGGTGATGTACCTGAAAAAGGTAAATATACAGGCCATTCTGGAAGATACGAATGGCGACCTGCTTATCGGGACCTGGGAAGACGGACTTTTTCGTTATGTAACCGGGGAGAACCGGTTTATCCATTATCCTATGGAAAATCAATCCTCCATTCTTTCTCTCTTTCAGGATTCCCGGGGTACTATCTGGGTTGGTGGAAGTGGCTCCGGCCTGCATCGGGCAGAGTTCTCTGCAGATAAAGAGGATATAAGCCTGATCACCTACCGGCATACTCCCACCAGTGAATTATCCCTTTGCTCCAACTATATTTATTCAATGGATGAAGACTTGCAAACCCACTCTCTGTGGTTGGGAACAAGAGAAGGAGTAAGTATTATGAATATTTATCAGGAGGGTACCTTTGTGAACTATCAGGATACGGGCACCCGATACCATCTTCCTGTACACGAAGTCAATTCTGTTTTTCGGGATAAAAACGGATTAATGTGGATAGGAACGAAAGGAGCAGGTGTATTTTATGCAAATACCCGTCTACCCTCCTTCCACATATTTCACTCCCATAACTCCAAAGTGCTCTTTACCGATTATATTTCTGCCTTATATGTAGAAGAGAACGGAGCGATCTGGGCCGGATTCGGATATGGAGTAGATTATTACCATCGTAATAAAACGACCAGTGTGGTATCTACCCCACGTCCTTATCATATATCTTGTAGTGCATCCACCCGGGAAGTATTGTTATCCGCCCACGACGAAGGAGTGATAACCTGCCGGGATGGGAGAAAAATAAACCAGTATACGACCCGGAACTGTGATTTTATCCCTCATGATCTTGTGTTTACAGTATACGAAGATAAAAAAGGCAATTGGTGGCTGGGAACTTATATGGGGCTTGGTGTCCGGTACAAAGATGGACGTTCTTATTGTTTCAACCGGTTGGAAGGATCAGATAAACTTCTTACCAGAGAAATTACCTCCATAACAGAAGGAAATGACAATACGCTGTGGCTGGCAACCAATAATAACGGGATCATACATGTCAGGGGTAATATGGAACAGCCCGAAGAGCTTCTCTGCAAAAACTATTGCATTGAAAATGGATCTTTACCTGTCAATACTCCTCTTTGTTTCCTGGTAGATAGTCAGGGACAGGTCTGGGCAGGAACAGAGGGCAGTGGTCTTTGCCTGTACGATACAAAAAGTGATTCTTTCAGATCTGTTCACCGAACCTACAATCTACCGGGAGATATGGTAGGTAGTATGGAAGAGGATGAATTGGGGAATATCTGGGTCGGTACCAACCAGGGGTTAGCAAAGCTCTCCCCGAGTGAGAACGAAGAGTTTCGGGTACGTATCTTTACCGTTAGCGATGGGCTGGCTGATAATTTTTTTTAATAATAATGCCTCCTGCTA
Organism: Bacteroides sp.; assembly: GCA_021203405.1. Taxonomy (GTDB): domain Bacteria; phylum Bacteroidota; class Bacteroidia; order Bacteroidales; family Bacteroidaceae; genus Bacteroides. Next base: position 21,089 of record JAJQBG010000359.1, on the reverse strand, counting down.
CCGCAATGGCAGACTCTATTTTGGTTGTAGCCGGGGGATTGTAAGTTTCAATGCCGATATGGTCGTGGATGAAAGTTGCGATATTTCCCTGCGTATTACTGATATACTGGTAGATGGAAAATCCCTGAGCCAGATCCCGGAAGAACAACGGAGTAAAATTACTGCTTTTACACCTGATTTTACGGAAGAGATAACTCTTCCCGCAGCCTACCATAACTTTACCATCCGGTTTGCTTCTCTTACCTATAATATGCCCAGGCAAAATAAATATGCTTACCGATTACAGAATTTTGATACCGACTGGCACTATGTAGATGCCGACAGTCGGAATGCCTACTACTCAAATCTGCCTCCCGGAACCTACAATTTCGAATTACGTGCGACCAATGAGAATGGAGACTGGAGTGAAATACGGAAAATGCGGATCTTTATCAAACCTCCTTTCTGGGCAACCTGGTGGGCCTATTGTATTTATCTGTTACTATTTATCGCCATTATAACAATTGTTCTGAGAGAAATACGCCGATGGTTGTTATTACGGAACCAACTCCATTTGCAGGAGATTGAAACCAATAAAATACAGGAATTAAACCATATTAAATTATAGTTCTTTACCAATATAACCCATGAACTGATGACTCCTTTAACCATTATATCGGCGTCTCTGGATGAATTGAAAAATCAGTTCCCCTCCTTTAATGAACTTTATAAAACCATGGATCTCAATGTACAACGACTGATCCGTCTGTTACAGCAAATACTAGAGTTCCGCAAAGCAGAAAGCGGCAACCTGCAACTTCGGGTAGCCAAAGGAAATATAGCTCTTTTTATACGTCACAAAGTAGAAAGCTTTGAACCCCTTATCCGCAAGCTTCAACTTCATTTTTCCGTAGTTTGTGAGCAGGAGATTATGGAAGCCTATTTTGATCGCGATAAATTAGATAAGATCTTGTATAACCTGTTGTCAAATGCAGCCAAATACAACCGTAAGGAGGGGTATATTCAGTTAAGTGTCAAATATTCCCGGAGTGGAAAATCTGTCCTTATTTCTATTAAGGACAATGGAAAAGGGATTTCCAAAGAGCGTCAGGAAACCCTCTTCCAACGTTTTTACGAAGGAGATTACCGGCAATCCCACACTATTGGTACCGGTATTGGTCTCTCTTTAACCCGCGACCTGGTCAATCTCCACCACGGTACCATTCGGCTGGAGAGCGAAGTAGAGAAGGGAGCCCGGTTTTTATAGAGTTGCCCCTAGAGCGTGAAGCCTATACAGAGGAAGAGATTATCGAAATAACAGAAGAAACCCATATAAAAGAGGCCATTGCAGACCGTACAGATTATGAAGATCAGGAAGTACCTTTAACGGAACACAGTACAGAAGTTCCTTCCATTCTCCTGGTAGAAGACAACGAAGAACTTCTTTCAGTAATGGTAAGGCTTCTAAGGAGGGAATACCGCATATTCGAGGCGGTAAACGGTCATGATGCACTAAATATTATCAACCGTGAAGAGATCGACCTGGTGGTATCTGATGTCGTTATGCCCGAAATGGATGGTATAGAATTAACCCGGCAGATCAAACACAACATAGAAATATGTCACATTCCTGTAGTTCTGTTGACAGCCAAAAGCGCAGAAGAAGACCGGGACGAAGGCTATACAGCAGGAGCAGATGCCTATCTGACCAAACCTTTTAACCTTTCTGCCCTCCATGCCCGTATTAAAAACCTGCTAAAGAATAAAGAACGTACCGCCAATGACTTTAAAAAGCAACTGGTGTTTGAGATGAAAGAGTTCGATTATACGGACATGGACGAAAAGTTCCTGCAGGATGCTATTGATTGTGTAAACCGTCACCTGAGCGACCCGCAGTTTGATATACCTCAGTTCACCTCCGAAATGGCAACCAGCCGCACCACCCTTCATAAAAAATTAAAGTCACTCACCGGGCTCAATACAACCAGTTTTGTACGGAATATCAGACTCAAAGCCGCCTGTAAAATAATGGATGAGAACCGAACGATACGGATCTCCGACCTGGCCTATGCAGTAGGATTCAATGATCCCAAATACTTCTCCATCTGTTTCCGCAAAGAGTTTGGTCTGCAACCTACGGAATATATAGAAAAATACACAAGCGGGTAACCTGCAAAAAATTAGCTAACGACCGGGAGTAGGTTGAAACATGTTCCGAAATAGGGTAAAAACATGTTTCAACCCTCAGGGAACATCTCTCTACCTATTGTAACAGGTAGAAGTGTACTTTTGCTGATGTAAACTCTTAAGGTCTAATTTAAAAATGTTAGCTAATGGCTTCTAATTTGCATGAAAAACATAGATCACTCATTGTGGGTATGTTTTGTTCACTCTCTTTTTTAGGCACTACCGTCAGCTATGCTGCCGACGGATCAACATCGGCTTACTCAACCCGGCAAGTTTCCCAGATCCGGGGAACCGTTATCGATGCATCCGGTGAAGCAGTTATCGGTGCCAGTATTATAGAAAAGGGTACCACCAACGGTACCATTACCGATATAGACGGTAACTTTGTGCTCAGTACTTCCCAGGGTGCCACTCTTGAGATTTCTTATATAGGTTACGTAACGCAAACCCTTATTGCTACTCCCGGTATGAGGATCGTTCTGCAGGAAGACACCCAGGCACTCGAAGAGGTGGTCGTAGTAGGTTATGGTACCATGAAAAAGTCTGATCTTACAGGATCAGTCGGTTCTGTCTCTTCCGAAAAGCTGGCAACCAGCCGCACCACCCGCCTGGAAGATGCCTTGCAGGGAGCTGTTGCCGGAGTAGATATCTCCCAGTCCAATAGCCGGGCCGGAGGTAGCTTCAATATCCAGATCCGTGGCCAGGCCTCTATCAACCGGGAATCCTCACCCCTATATGTCATTGACGGAGTAGTGTCCGAGTCTATGGATTTTCTCAACCCGGAAGATATCGAACGGGTAGACATCCTTAAAGATGCTTCTTCAACCGCTATCTACGGTTCCCGGGCCTCTGCCGGAGTAGTAATGATCACCACCAAAGGAGCCAAAGGAGCCGGAAAACCCCAGCGGGTATCCGTAGGCTATGACGGATATTACGGAGTACGTAAAACGGCTCGTATACCTAAGCTGATGAATGCACAGGAGTTTATCGATTACCGGTTCGCCCGCTTTACGACCCTGACCAACACGACTTACGAGGGATCCGGCCGGCCGGGAGTAGATGCTGATGGAGTTCCTCATTACGAAATTACCCAGGCCAATCTGGAGACAGCTTTTCTGAAAAGGGATGGAGGAACCGATTACCGTGACTCTAAGATCTACGAGATGATGATGTCGGGTGAATCTTACGACTGGACAGACCTGGTAACCCGTAACGGGACCCAGCAGAACCATTTTATCAGTATCAACGGGGCTACCGAGAACTCCAACTACCGCCTGGGAATAGGGTATCAGGGAGACGAAAATGTATTCCTGCACAACGATTATTCCCGCTTTAACTTCAAAGGATCGTTCGACGGAAAAATATCTAAAATATTCGAAGCCGGTTTCTCCGTAAATATGGCCTATAGCATCAAAGAGGATTTCCAGACCAACAGTAGCTACTCCCCGTACGAAACCGCTTTTACCTTTAATCCTTTTATATCTCCATATGACGAAGATGGGAATATTGTTCTTCAGCCCGCTTCCAATACAGCTTTTGGAACCACTTCCGGGTTTACCTCTACCATCAGTCCGCTGGGCGACCTGGTAGATAAGAATTATACTGACGAAACCCGTAAATACAATGTACTGACCAACTTTTACCTGCGGGCCAACCTCATGGATAATCTGAAGTTTACCACCACCTTCTCTCCCAACTTCCAGTATTCCCGTGAAGGTATATTCAACGGGACCGGTATAACCGACCGCAATCCCGCAGGTTCCAGTTATTACTACACTACCGGCCAGAACTCGGCAGAAGTAGAGACCTTGCAACGCCTCTCCTGGACCTGGGATAATCAGCTTGATTACAGCAAAACCATCGGAGAACACTCGTTCAGCGGTATGGGGCTCTTCTCTATGTACCGGTCCGATACAGAAAATATCGCCTGAAAGGATTCGACTTTCCCGACGATAAACTCTCTTACAACGCACTTGCCAAAGCTGCCTCAACAGATAAAACCATTGAGTCCTCTTTTACTCAGAATATGCTCGTATCCGGTGCTTTCCGTGCCAACTACTCCTACAAAGGCAGATACATGGCTACCGCCACTGCCCGTGCCGACGGTTCTTCCCGTTTTGCACAGGGTAACCGTTGGGGATGGTTCCCTTCTGCTGCAGTAGCCTGGCGCATCTCCGAAGAAGATTTCCTCAAAAGTACTGCCTGGCTGGATAATCTAAAACTTCGTCTCTCTTATGGAGTTACCGGAAATAATAATGTCAGTGACTATGTAACCCACTACTCCGCCTCCGGCCCTAACTATGTAGTGCTTGACGGAACCGAAGTACAGGCCTATTACCCCAACGGATTGGTCAATACAAATCTTATCTGGGAGAAAGTAAAAGAGTTCGACCTGGGATTGGATTTCAGTATACTGGGTAGCCGCATCAATATGACAGCCGATTACTACAACCGACTCTCAGACGGACAGATCATGAATCGGGCCGTACCTTTGGAGACCGGAGAGTCCTCTACCACCTTCAACATCGGTTCCGTTCGCAATACCGGTATTGAACTGGGCGCACAATTCGACCTGATAAGAGGTCGGGAATTCAGCTGGGATATGAATGTGAACTTCTCCCGCAACTGGAACAAGATCCTGGAGCTGAGCAACGGAAAAGAGGACGAAGTAGCCTCCGACCGCTTTATCGGTAAACCACTGAATGCCCTGCGTGATTATACGCATACAGCTGTTATTACCGACCAGGGAGTCACCATGAAAACCAAAGACGGCGACATTCACTATACCCTGCAGGAATTGTACGATAGATACGGCTCCACCTATAAATGGTACGAAGGACAGGTAGCTGTGAACGACTGGAACAACGATGGTAAAATTGACGACGACGATAAACAGATCTACGGTTATACCGATCCTAAATGGATAGGAAGCCTTACTACCTCCATGTATTACAAAGGATTCGACTTCTCTGTGATGGTCTATACCAAACAGGGGCAATGGTCACGCAGTTATTTCCACGATACTTATATGAAGTATGGCGATCGCGGCCAGCAAAAGATGAAAATGGATTTTTATATTCCCAAAGGCACTCCTGTTATTGATCACCAAACCGGTGACGTTATTATTACCACGGAAACCCAATATGGAAAATATCCCTATCCCAATAACTCCGACACTTCGGCTGGAGGTTATTTTTCCAATACCGGTAGTGCAAGGGGAGAAGGATTCCAGTACCAGAAAACCTCTTTCGTCAAGGTTAAGAATATCTGTTTAGGTTATACTTTCCCCAAACAGTGGATCAACAAAGCCGGTATGCAGCACCTGCGTCTCTACCTGAATATACAAAATCCCTTCTGTTTTACTAATTATGAAGGATTCGATCCCGAATGGGCCAGTGCCACCCTGACCAATGGAGGCCCTGCCTCTATCACCTATCAGATCGGCGCGAATATCAAATTCTGAATTTAATAAAAGGATAAATAAGATGAAAAAATTATATACATAACCCTGTTACTGGCCGGTAGCCTTGCTATGACAGGCTGTGACGATTTCCTGACCGCTGAGAACCGGTCGAACGTAACCGATAAAGATCATTTCTCTACCGAATCCGGATTTGAGACGCTGGTGAACAATGCCTACGAAAAATTGCGTGAGATCTATGCCTCTTCCAGCTATACCACTTACTTCCATGCCGGTACCGATATGTATGGAGACGGCCGTACCAATATCAACGACGAACTCCATGAATATGAAACGCTTAATCCGGAGAACAGTACGATGAAAACCCTCTACACCGACTGTTACAAGGGTATCCGGGCGGCGTATGCCGTAAAGTATTATGCTCTCGGGGCTAATATAGATGAATCACTCCGCAACAAACGGGTGGATGAAGCCCGCACGGTAGCCATTCAGTTCTACTACATCCTGGTGAATACCTTCGGTGGCGTGCCCCTGATGAAAGAGTATGTATCAGACATTGAAACCGGCTATCCCCGCGCTACCGCCGAAGAGGTATATACCTATATGATCGAAGAACTTGAAGAGGTCATCGCAGCCGGAGCCATGGAAGCCTCTACCGCCAAAAAGGGGGAGGTCGGGCCAGTATCGAAGCGGCCCGGGCTCTGCTGGCCCAGACCTACCTGGCTGCTGCCTGGGACTTAGATAAAGAGGACTATTATGACAAAGCAGCCCGGGCAGCTGATGCGGTAATAGCCAATCGCCAGCTTACAACTCCCTTCGATCAGCTCTGGAAATCCGACGCCTCCGGCGACTACAGTTACGATGATAACGAAGAGTTTATCTGGGATGTGGAGTACGACCATGCCACGGCAAGCAGTCCTCAAGGTGGCGGACATGGATGGAGTAATTTCTTTACCAACCTGATCGGTGCGGCCAACGACGGTGGTAAGAGTACCCGTTCCAGCTTTATCATCACGCTGCATGCTCTCAGATGTTTTGAGAAAGGAGATGTACGGTTCGATGTAACTTTTATGAAAGAACTTCCGGACCTTACAGTGGGGCTTTACTCGTATTGGGACTTTTATAAAAACGGAGGAAGCTTTATCGGTACTCCTATAAAACGCTACTATTCTGCCTGGCATGAAACCCCCCCCGAAGATATAGAAGCCTGGAGAAATCTGGATCCTGAAAACCGCAGGGATACCTGGATCATTCCTATGGATGAGATCACGCGCGAGCCCCAGGAATATACACCAGGCGATATTACTTACGAAGAGATGGTAACCTTTGCTTACGAAGGTGCTCCCTACAGGAAATTCGATGATAGTAATACACTTCAGTATATCTACTCAACCCGGGACGATTACCGCGATATTCATATCATCACTCTGCCGGAGATGTACCTGGTAGCATCCGAGGTCTACCTGAAAGCGGGTAACCAGCAAAATGCACTGGCACGCCTGAACGAAGTACGCCGCAGGGCAGAGCTTGATCCGGTAACCTCTATAGATATAGATGCTATCCTGAAAGAGCGTGTGTGCGAACTCTTCGGACAGGGTTCCCGCTGGTTCGATCTGCGACGTACAAAAAAACTGGTAGAATACAATAATCTGTATAATACACGGATCAAAGGACGTGCCGCACAGGTAATAGGAGAGAAACTACTCCGGCCTATTCCACAGGGAGCCATCGACGCCAATGACTCCATGAGTGCAGCCGACCAGAATCCCGGATATTAAAATAATACCGGCCTGGCAGGAGATTTTCTGACAACCTCTCTGCCGGGCCAACTCCCTTACTTTTAACACAATTGCTTATGAATGTGATTTTTAAAAGAAAATTGCACGCAACCTATATAGCTGCAGTGTTCATATTCTTCCTTAGCTTTTGTCTGACAGCCTGTTCTTCCGGTACAAATACAATGTCGGATAGTGAAGAGTTTGTATGGTACAACGGAAAGAGAGCCATTACTTACTCCCTGCCGGAGCATGTATCTCCTGTGGTACATGTAGCACTCGATCTGTTTCTGACGATATGCAACAGGTTACAGACATGCTTCCCCAAAAAGCCACTATTGATGCCGACATAAACATTATACAGTTAGATCAGGGAAATATACCTGTAACCCAATTACAGGAATATGGAATCCCTTTAGACATGCTGCAATCCCTGAAAGAAGCATTTTTCATTACTACCTTCGAAAATAAATGCATTATCGTTGCAGGAAGCGATGCCCGTGGTACCGCCTACGGCATCCTCGAACTCTCCCGGTTAGCCGGTGTTTCTCCCTGGGTCTGGTGGGGAGATGTAACACCCGAAAAGAAAAACCGGCTCACCCTGCCGGCAAACTACCGCACTCTTCAAAGTCCGTCGGTAGAATACAGGGGGATTTTCCTGAATGACGAAGATTGGTTGTTACAGCCCTGGAGCTGGAAGCATTTCGAACCATCGGATATACCAGGGCGGATAGGCCCCCGAACCTACAAAGAGATATTTAAACTTTTGCTTCGTCTGCGTGCCAATACGATCTGGCCGGGCATGCACGGCATGACTACCCCCTTCTACCTGGTCCCCGGAGCAAAGGAGATTGCCGACAGTTGTGGTATTGTGATTGGGACTTCTCACTGCGAGCCCCTGATGCGCAGCAATGTCGGTGAGTGGAACGAGCAAACCAGGGGAAGTTATAATTACCTGACCAATCGTGAAGCTGTGCAGAACTATTGGATAGAGCGTTTGCAGGAAGTCCACTCCTACGAGAATATCTATACGATCGGTATGAGAGGTATTCACGATAGTGGTATGGAGGGAGTAAAAACCCTTCAGGAGCAGACAGAAGTTTTGCAGCAGGTAATTGACGACCAGCGCAACCTCCTGGCAAAGTATGTTAAACCGGAGGTAGACCAAATACCTCAACAATTCGTGCCGTATAAAGAGGTTCTCCAGGTCATGGAGAACGGTTTACGGTTACCCGATGATATAATCCTTACCTGGTGCGACGACAACTACGGTTATATGACCCGCCTGAGCGATGCAGAACAACAAAAGCGGAGTGGAGGGGCCGGCATATATTACCATTTGCAGTATTGGGGGCGTCCCCACGACTACATGTGGCTAAGTGCCATACAGCCCGGACTCATTTACAACGAGATGAAACAAGCTTACGATAAAAATGTCCGCCGTTTATGGATTGTCAATGTACATGATATGAAAAAACAGCTGCTTACGATATGGAACTGTTCCTGGATCTGGCATGGAATATACATTCAGTCTCTCCATCCACATTAAATGAACACCATCGCAACTGGCTTTGTCGTGAGTTCGGAGAAGCAGCAGGAGAAAGATTATTGCCGGTGATGCTTGAATTTTACCGGTTGTGCGGTATCCGGAAACCCGAATTCATGGGTTGGAACCAGGTTGAACTCAATAAGAACCACTATGCAAAAGGGTGGTCACCTGTAGTAGATACGGAGTTTAGCCTGACCGAATTTTCAGGAGAGCTCGACAGGTATCTGGAATCTTATGGGAAAATTAAAAATACGATCAACGAGGTAGATAAGATCATTCCTGACTCGCGTAAAGATGCTTTCTTTTCACATATCAAATATTCGGTTTTTGCCGCAGCAGCTATGAGTACTAAAATACTGGAAGCACAACGAGCCCGCTCCATCGCTTCGGGTAATTACGATCCTGCCCGCTGGACGCGAGACGAAGCATTGATGAAAGCTTGTGCCAAAAGCATGGATGCCTATTTTGAGATCCGCAGGCTAACAGATCACTATAATAACGAGATGGCCAGGGGTAAATGGAAATACTCCATGTGCTACAATCCACGCGATCTGTATGTTTTTTATCCACCCAATCTGCCTGTAGGAGTTACTGAGGAGGAGATAAAAAAGTATGCTCCCTTAGAAAATCCAAAATCCGGATCGTTACAAGAGATAAATGATGCCTGTATTGTTTTTAACGCCTGTGATTATACCTATGGAGAAGGTGCGATACCTATACAGTCGCTCGGCCATAGCATGAATGCAGTATCTTTACCCAAAGGTAAGACACTGATCTATGAATTTGAATGTCCGTGGGAAGGAGAAGCCGTTTTACGAACAGCAGTAATCCCCACTCAACCCAATGATAAAGGTGATATTCGTTTCAGCGTCAGTCTGGATGATGAAAAATCTCAGATATGCTCTTTTAAAGAACCCTTCCGCAGTGAATCCTGGAAGCAGAATGTACTCAGAGGGCAGGCTATCAAAAAGACAAATCATGCACTCCTGAAAGGTACCCATACCCTCTATATAACAGCTTTGGACGATCATGTAGTCATTAACCAGTGGATGCTCGATTTCAGACCGGATCGTAGCTTTTATGTATTCCCTGTTGAGCCAGTTTATAAGTAGTTCACCATACACAGAGTTTATTCTCTAATTTAAATAAGACATATATATGAAAAAATCAATTCTTATAACCCTCTCTCTGTTAGTAGCTGTCACCACACACGCACAAAATACCGAAACACTTTACCTCTCAGGTACAGGACTCGGAGATACAAGAACCTGGGACTTCTACTGTTCGGACGGTATGAACAGCGGAAAGTGGAGTACCATTGAAGTTCCCTCACAGTGGGAATTACAAGGTTTTGGCGAATATACTTTTGGCCGTTTTTACCTCGTAAAAGGAAAGGAACCCAGCAAAGAGATAGGACTATACCGATATACATTCGATGTTCCCGCAGCCTGGAAAGAGAAAGAGGTTAGTATCGTATTCGAAGGTGTAATGACAGATACCGAGGTAAAGATCAACAACCTTCCGGCCGGGGAAACACATCAGGGAGGGTTCTACCGGTTCAGTTATCCTATTTCCGACAAGTTGGTGTATGGCGGAAAGAACGAACTGGAGGTAATGGTTCGAAAGGAGTCTGCCAACGCTTCCGTCAACGCAGCCGAACGCAGAGCCGACTGGTGGCTTTTCGGAGGCATCTATCGCCCTGTCTACCTGAAAGCGGTTCCTAAGACCCATATCGAACGTATTGCCGTCAATGCCAAAGCCGATGGTAACCTTGCTATCCGGCTTCACCTGAAAAATCTTCCCAAAGGATACTCTGTTGCCACTACTCTTACGCCGGTAGGAAGTACCCAAAGTATAGGTCGTCAAACCCAAACCCTTCAACATGCAGAGGTGCAGACTCTTCATACCAGCTGGCAGGGCATCCGCACCTGGGATTGTGAAAATCCCAACCTTTACACCCTGAAACTCGACCTGGTGGATGAAAGGGAAAACATAGTCCATACCCACGAAGAACGGATCGGCTTCCGTACTATTGAGTTCAGACCTAAAGATGGTCTCTACGTCAACGATATCAAAGTGATCCTCAAAGGAACCAATCGCCATAGCTTCCATCCCGAAGGAGGACGCACCGTTAACCGGGAGACCGATCTTCAGGATGCCCTATTGATCAAAGAGATGAATATGAATGCTGTACGATCTCACTATCCGCCCGACAAAGGATTTCTGGATATCTGCGACTCACTCGGTATTTTCTACCTTAATGAACTCGCAGGCTGGCAAAACAGCTACGACACCCGGGTAGGAGAAAAACTACTTGCTGAGATGATAGCACGTGATGTAAACCACCCCTATATCTTTATGTGGAGCAATGGGAACGAAGGTGGCTGGAATAAAGAACTGGATGATCTTTTTGCACTCCATGATCCTCAAAAACGTCATGTGATCCATCCCTGGGCCGATTTCAATGGCCTGGATACCCACCACTATCCAGCCTACCAGACAGGAACCTACCGCCTGGCAAACGGATACAACGTATTTATGCCCACCGAGTTTAACCACGGGCTCTACGACCGGGGCCACGGTGCCGGTCTTGAAGATTTCTGGGATAACTTCACTTCCAATCCGCTGTTTGCAGGTGGATTCCTCTGGGCCTATGTAGACGAAGCCGTTAAACGGACCGACAAAGGAGGTATTCTCGACTCAGACGGCCCCAACGGTCCTGATGGGATTGTAGGCCCCTACCGCGAAAAAGAGGCCAGCTTTTACACCGTACGCGAGGTATGGGCACCCATTCGGTTCCAAAAGCTGTTTATCACCCCCTCCTTCAAAGGCAATTTCCTGGTAACCAACACCTATCTCTTTACTAACCTGAAAGAGTGTAGTATGAAATACCGCCTCTACCAGGCAGGGTCTCCCTGGAAGGAGAACAGGCCGGAACTTATCCGGGAAGGAGAGGTAATTCTGCCCGCCCTGGCACCGGGAGAATCCGGAACAGCCCGGATGGAACTTCCCGAAGATTTCTTTGAGGCAGATATACTCGAACTCGAGGCATATGACAAATACGGTAAATCGATCTGCAACTGGACCTGGCCCGTAAAATATGCTGCTGAGTACTACGCTACCCAACGCCAGGTAAACCCGGCCACAAACAAAGCCCACCTACAAACACAAGCAGAAACTATTATATTATCCGCACAGAACATTACTGCCACCTTCAACGCTACCGATGGTATGCTTACCGGTATCAAACGGGAAGAAGTAACCATTCCCCTTACCGATGGCCCGCTACCGGTGGGTATGAAAACAACGTTCATCGAAGGTTATACACAGATGGATGGGAACGATGCCCCCTATATAGCCAAATACCTTGGAGCAGTAGACTCCATTGTATGGCGTATGACGGCAGATGGTCTTTTGGGTATGGATGCCGTCCTGCTGAATCGTCCCTCCGGTGGTAAATTTGGAGAACCTTTCTTCGATAAAGAGGTCTATAACTTCGGTTTTACCTTCTCTTTTCCCGAAGAAGAGGTCACAGGTATGCGTTGGATGGGCCGTGGCCCCTACCGGGTATGGAAAAACCGTATCAAAGGCACCAACTACGGTATCTGGGAAAAGGAATATAACAACACGGTAACGGGCGAGAGTTTTGAAAGTCTTATCTATCCCGAGTTCAAAGGCTACCACGCTAACCTCTACTGGGCCACCCTGGAATCAGAGCGGGTACCCTTTACTGTCTATACCGAAAGTGACGGTCTCTTTCTGCGGGTGTTTACTCCTGAAGAACCGGTGCAACGGCGCAACGGAGAAAATACCATGTGGGAATTTCCCGCAGGCGATCTCTCTTTCCTGTACGATATTCCGGCCATGCGTTCGGGCAAGTCCATTCCAGAGCATGGCCCCAAAAGTCAGCCCAGCACCATCCGTATCAAAGAGGGCGACGACGGCTTTCGGATGAAGCTATGGTTCGATTTCCGTAACCAATAATCCAATCATATTTAAATCTTTTACAATCAAATGATAAAGGTCAGTTTAAAAATCGTTTTAGTAATATTGTTTTCTTTAGGATGTATAGGTTGTCAACACTCCGGGGCTCAGCAGAATGAGCTCTGGAGTCTGATGGAAGAGATTATCAATAATATCATTCCTCCTACCTTCAAAGATCAGGATTTTAACATTACAGATTACGGTGCAGTTCCGGATGGAGTTACAGATTGTACTACAGCCATTAAAAAAGCTATTGAGGCTTGCCACCAGGCAGGGGGCGGACGGGTTGTTGTATCCGCCGGCAACTACTATACAGGCCCTATATACCTGAAGAGCCATGTAAACCTGCATCTTCAAAAAGATGCCACCCTGTTATTCTCTACCAAACCGGAAGATTATCTGCCACTGGTACAGACCCGCTGGGAGGGAGTGGATGCCATGAACTACACCCCTCTTATCTATGCCATGAACGAAGAGAACATCGCCATTACAGGCCAGGGAGTGCTAGACGGTCAGGGAGCCAATGATAACTGGTGGCCCTGGAAAGGAAGAAAAGTCTACGGCTGGAAAGAGGGAACTCCCAACCAAACCGACAGCGATAAAAGGGCTGCCCTCTTTGATATGGCAGAGAACGATGTTCCCGTATCCGAAAGAGTCTTTGGCGAAGGCTACTACCTGCGGCCGCAGTTTGTACAACCCTACGGATGTAACAATGTATTGATCGAAGGGGTAACCCTTGTACGATCTCCCATGTGGGTGATCCATCCTGTGTTGTGCAATAACGTAAGTATTATTGGAGTAAAAGTAGTCAGTGACGGGCCCAATACAGACGGATGCGATCCGGAATCGTGCAAAGATGTACTGATCAAAGATTGCTACTTCGATACCGGCGACGACTGTATTGCCCTGAAATCGGGCCGTAACCGCGAGGGAAGGCTTACCAATATACCCTGCGAGAACGTCGTGATCCAGAACTGCACCACCCGCAACGGACATGCCGGTATTGCCATCGGCAGCGAAATATCCGGAGGTGCTAAGGATATATTTGCAGAGAACTGCAAAATATCCAAACCCATGTGGGGTATCCGTTTGAAAACCAGTTCTATGCGGGGAGGTGTTATGGAAAATATCTATATGCGTAATATGGAGATAGATAAAGTCGGTAACGAAGCCATCATCTTTACCATGCTTTACGAAGACAAAGGTGAGTATATGCCTACTATCCGGAATGTATATATAGAAGATGTAACGGTGGAGAACGGAGGTAAAGGGGGGATCTTTATGGAAGCCTATCCCGAATCGCCGATCAAAAATATCCGGTTCAATAATATCCGGATTGACGATACCCAGATACCGGTAAAGCTGGTAAATACAGAAGAAGTCGTATTCCGAAACACCTTTATTAACGGTAAACTGATAGATACACTATACGCGGAATGAGGGGTGTTGTATGAAAGAAGAGTGTATCTGTGAAAGCACGTTCCCTACAAATTTCATTAAAAGCGTATCGCTCATTAATTTTATGGGACTACTTAGTATATTTTCAGGATCTTATTCCGGCTTCATTAAACCTCTTCCGGTTTAACCTGTCAAAGGAACGTTACTAAATTCTAAGGGACAGGTTCATGAAGAAACTATGTATGGCACTTATGCTGGTACTACCGGCATTGCTTAATCTAAATGCACAGAATATTACAGTAAAAGGACAGGTAATAGAAGCCGATGATAAAAGTCCGGTGGAGCAGGCTACTGTGCAACTCTTTTCACTTCCGGACACTATGTACACTGCAGGGGCAGCCAGTTTACAACAAGGTAGATTTACGTTGAATAATGTAAAGCCCGGCGATTACCTGCTCAGGATCTCTTTTGTCGGATACAATAATTCAGACAAAGTACTGAAAGTCGCACGTTCTCCGCAAACGGTAGATGTAGGCACTGTGGTACTTTATTCAGATGCTATTCTGCTGGAAAGTGCTGTTATTGTTGCTGAGGCTCCTCCTGTTACGATCAAAGAAGATACTACAGTTTATAATGCATCTGCCTATCGGGTAGCCGAAGGAGCAATGCTGGAGGAGTTGGTAAAAAGGCTTCCTGGAGCCGAAGTGGATGAGGATGGAAAGATCACCATCAACGGCAAAGAGATCAAGAAAATTATGGTGGATGGAAAAGAGTTCTTTTCGGATGACCCGAAAGTCTCTCTGAAAAATCTTCCGGCCGAGATGGTGGAAAATGTAAAATCCTACGACCGTAAAAGTGATATGGCCCGTATTACCGGTATTGATGACGGAGATGAAGAGGCGGTACTGGACCTCACTGTAAAACGAGGCATGAAACAGGGATGGGTCGGTAATGTGTTTGCAGGGTACGGTAGTGAAGACCGCTATGAGGTCGGAGGAAATATGAATCGTTTCAAGGATAATGCCAGTTTTTCTGTGATCGGTTCTTTAAATAATACCAATAACAAAGGATTCTCCGAATTTGGCGATAGTGGGGGTAACCAGGGTATGGGAGGAGGAAATGCCGGGAACGGTATTGCCAAATCTCAGTTTATCGGTCTTAATTTTGCCAAAGATACGGATAAACTGCAATATGGAGGAAATATACAGTACGGACACTCGGATAACGATGCCAGGCAAAGAAGCTCTACCGAGACTTTTCTGCAGGATCAGTCCTCTTTTGAAAATAGTATGAATACCTCCCGGAGGCGCAGGGACGATCTGCGGGCTGATCTTCGTTTTGAATGGCGCCCCGATTCGATGACTACTATCATCTTTCGTCCCAGTGCCAATTACGGCCATACCAAATCCGATAGTTACAGCGAATCAGAAACCCTGAATGATAGTAAACAGCCGGTTAATAGCGCTGTCAATGACCGGTATGGTACCAGTGATAACTATTCTGTGAACGGATGGTTACAGATATTCCGGAGATTCAATAAGCCGGGACGAAATGTCTCGCTGGGAGTGAACTTCGGGATCAGTGAAAGTGATAGCGAGACCCATTCATTGTCTGAAACTATGTTTTTCAACTACAATGATCTGGGAGAATGGGAAGAAGAGAATGATAGCCTTTCAACCATTCAGCGGCGTACAGATCAGAACCGTAACAGTCGCAACTACCGCCTCTCCGGTTCTTATACCGAACCGGTTTTTGCCAGACACTACCTCCAGTTACGGTATGAATTCTCCCATCAATACTCTCTTTCCAAAAGTTTAGTATATGATCAGGATACTTTGCTTGCCGGAATAACTCCAGATGGTTTTGCTGAGAATCTGAGTAATAAAGTAGAGAACTATTATAATACCCATACGGTGAATCTATCTCTCCGGGGTGTCTATCCGAAGATGATGTACAATGCCGGAGTAGGCCTGACTCCACAATCTTCGCGTAGTGAAACTACCATCGGACCGAACTCCGGGAAGCCTTCTCTTACACAGAATGTAGTAAACTTTGCCCCCTCTGCTATGTTCCGGTACAGTTTTACCAAGCAACATGTATTGATGTTCCGTTATAACGGAAGAAGCAACGCCCCCAGTGTTGAGAATTTGCAGGAGATCATTGACAATACAGATCCTTTGAACCTTCAGTACGGTAATCCCGACCTGAAGCCCTCTTTCGATCATCAGTTCTCTTTGAATTACAGAAAGTTTGTTCCGGAATCTATGCGGAGTTATAACCTGAATCTGTTTTATAATAATACACTGAACTCCATTGCTAACAAGCTGGTATATAATAATGAGACCGGAGGCAGAGAGTCTTATAAGGTGAATGTAAATGGTAACTGGAGTACCCGGGGATTCTTCTCTTTCAATACTCCCTTTAAAAATAAAAAGTTTACTTTCTCTTCCAATACCAATGTGGCTTTCAGTGATGCCGTCAGCTATACCAGTGTAACGAATGAACGGAATCAGGATGAAACCGGGGAACAAGATAGAAACGCAGAATCCGTACTCAGTACCACCCATAATTTCAGGGCAGGCGAAAAGGTTACCGGTAGTTACCGGAGCGATCTGTTCGATCTTTCACTCAATGCGTCTGTGAATTATAACCTGGCCCGTAACAGCGAACAGAAAAACAGTAACCGTGAAACATTTGATTACGTACTGGGGGGAAGTACCAATATTAACCTTCCCTGGCGTCTTTATTTCTCTTCGGATGTAGACTACCGTATTAAAAGCGGGTATTCCGGTGATTTTGTCAATAATGAGGTGATCTGGAATGCACAGCTTTCTAAAAACCTGCTGAAAAACAACCGGGCTACGATCCGTATTAAATATTATGATATCCTGAAACAACAGTCCAATCTGACACGCAGTATTTCGGAGACAAGGATCAGTGATACGGAATACAATACGTTGGGAAGTTATTTTATGGTACACTTTGTATACCGTATAAATACGTTAGGAGGCAATGCTCCACGCAGAGGTGGCGGCGGTCCCGGAGGATTTGATGGTGGCCGCAGAGGACCCGGTGGTGGTGGATTCGGGCCTGCCAGAATGTAAACGATCAATAGGTACTTACTTATATCTGCAAAAAGAGTGTTCCAGACATATTTGTTCCGGACACTCTTTTTTACTTTATAGAAAGTTACCGAGTCGTTTTAGCATAGCGTTCCGGAACTTCCGGAACGCTGTAGCTGTTCTATATTCAGTATTTTGTGTATATTTGAAAAATATCACCACCTGATGGGTATGAGTATGATGATTGACTGGGCCTCACTGGCCAACACAATTGTAACCGGAGCCTTATATATTCTCTATTTTGGCGCGATTATCGGTACTATTATTATAGTACTCCTGGATAATCGTAACCCGGTAAAAACAATGGCCTGGATACTGGTACTGACGTTCCTGCCGATCGTTGGCCTTATTTTTTATTTCTTTTTCGGGCAGAACAGCCGGCGTGAACATATGATCAGGGAGAAAATGTACAGCCGGTTGCTTAAGAAGCCTAAAGCCGAATATGAAGCGCAGGAGGTGACCCATATCCCTGAACAATATGCTAACCTGATCAATTTTTTTCAATCCACCAATCAGGCTCTACCTTTCGGAGGGAACCGGGTCGACTTTTTTACAGACGGATATAACTTTATTACTGCCCTGATGAAGGCTATCCGGAGTGCCAAAGAACATATACATCTGGAGTTCTATATTTTTGAAGATGATCCTGTGGGGCGGCTTGTCAGGGATCTGTTGATGGAAAAAGCTCGTGAAGGAGTAGAAGTACGACTCCTGTACGATGATGTAGGATGCTGGAATGTTCCCAACCGGTTCTATGAGGAGATGCGGGAGGCAGGCATTGAAGTAAGAAGCTTTCTGAAAGTTCGTTTCCCGCTTTTTACCAATAAAGTCAATTATCGGAACCACCGTAAAATTGCAGTGATAGACGGGAAAACCGGGTTTGTCGGAGGAATGAATATTGCTCTGCGGTATGTCCGGGGATTCTCCTGGGGGATCTGGAGAGATACCCACATGTTCATTGATGGTAAAGCTGTACACGGGTTGCAGACTGCCTTTTTGCTGGACTGGTATTTTGTGGATCGTACTCTTATCACAGCTTCCCGCTATTTCCCGAAAATCGGCAGTAACGGTTCCTCTCTGGTACAGATCGTAACCAGCGAACCGGTAGGGCCGTGGAAAGAGATCATGCAGGGACTTGTACAGGCTATAAGTAAAGCGGAGCGGTATTTCTATATGCAGACACCCTATTTTTTACCTACGGAGCCTGTATTGACTGCTTTACAGACCGCCGCTCTCTCGGGAGTTGATGTAAGACTCATGCTCCCGGAAAAAGCAGATAGCACTATTATACAGTTGGGGTCTAATTCTAACCTGGCCGATGTACTAAGGGTCGGTGTAAAAGTCTATTTCTATCAAAAAGGATTCCTGCACTCTAAAATGATGGTTTCGGACGACCATTTATCCACCGTAGGCTCTACCAATCTTGATTTCAGAAGCTTTGAGCACAATTTCGAGGTCAATGCCTTTATGTACGATAAAGAGACGGCTTTACGGATAAAAGAACTTTTTTTAGCCGATCAGCATCACTGTATACCACTCTTCCTGAAGAATTGGGAAAAACGTCCTTTCTGGCAGAAGGCCAAAGAGTCTGTAGTGCGTCTCCTGTCTCCTCTGTTATGAAAAGAAGGTAAAGTTCACACTTCCGTAAACCCGGGTTTCCATAAAACGGGGATGATCGGTAAACGAATGGGTTTTCCTGTGTTCCAGCACAAAAATACCTCCCTTTTTCAGGAAACCGTTTTCCAGTACCAGATCCGGTAATGTATCCAGCCCTTTGAGTTCATAAGGCGGATCTGCAAAGATAAGATCAAACTCATCCCGGTTACGCTTCAGATAGACAAATACATCTCCCTGTATCAGGTTACACCGATCTGTCTGTAACTCTTTTAGTACCTTAGCGATAAAAGACGCATGTTGCCTGTCTGCCTCTACCGATACCACTTCCCGGCAGCCCCGCGAAATTAACTCTGCTGTAATACTGCCGGTACCGGCAAAAAGATCCAGTGCACGGATATTATCCTCAAAATCCATCTGATTGGAGAGTACATTGAACAGATTCTCTTTGGCAAAATCCGTCGTGGGCCTTGCCTTAAAGCTTTTGGGTACATCAAATCTTCTTCGCTTATAAATTCCGCTTATAATTCGCATAGTAAAAGGGCTTGCATATCAAAGGGTATCCTGCTTGCCGGCTGGCTGCTGATAAAGTTATAGCCTGAGCGTATATTGACAATAAATACCTGTTTGACAAAACGTTTTAATTCTTCTGTAAATTTCTCCTTTTCCGTCAATATACCGGCCAGGTGCATTTCGTCCCTGATCTGGTCGAATCCGAGCTGTTTCCAGATATGTAACAGGTAGTAGAGATGATCTTCTATCGTTTTGCAGGTAAATGCATTCGAGAAGAGCAGTTTTCCCCGTTCATAGCACACTACATAGATACGGTCCCGGCAGAGAGTCACAAACATCTTTTTGTTGTTCCCCATTCTGCTTTTATCTGAAAAGTATTCACACAAAGGGGTCACTGTGTGATAGAAAAGAGCAGCCGGAAGGAGCTCTTCCATTTCCTTTTTTAAACCTTTGGGTAATCCGAACACTACTACTGCACTGTTTTTCCGTAACAGGTTGTAGAGTACGGTTTCCTGCGGCATCCCGGGGTGGTTCTGATAAAAAACAACTTCCTGTCGTTCCTCTTCGAAAAACTCTAAGGGTACAGTCGTATAACGGGGTGATTCGTAAACGATATTGATCTTTTTGTAGGTATAATGCAGACAGGCATACTTCTCCATCAGCTTTTTAAAGTTGGCTGTCAAAGAGAGATCCGGATCTACCGCATGCTCAAAGAAGAAGACGGAGTGGTCGTTGATGGGATTATAGATAGAAAAAGAAAATCCATCCGTACTGAGACGGATGGATAATGTATACTGGTGAGATATAGTAAAATCAATCTTATCACCGATTGAATCTTTCATAGAAAATCGGTTAAATTATTCCCAGTTTCCGGCGTTGTTGTTCGGCTGTTCGATAGAACCTACCTGAAGACCCGGATATCTACCCAGTTTTGTCTGATAGTCAACCAAGTTAGCAATTTCCTGTTTATCCAGCCCATTCAGATATACTTTATATGGAGTTTTAGCTTCGAACAGGAAAATAGGAGCTCCGGATTTTGTCGTATCGTTCCTGGTGGCTATTTCAAACTGTGTTCCGTTACCGAACGGTACATATTTCATAGAATCAGCAACAAAACCTCTGGGGAAAATAGTATCCAGTACAGCAACCCACATCGTATCGCGTTTGAAGTTCTCAAGTCCGTTTTTCTGAACTTCATCCCATTTACCGGTCTTTTTGGCTTTGTCAATAATGGCCATCGCTTTTCTCTCAGTCATACCTTCTTCCAGCTGTTTGTCGGAAAGAACTCCCTCTTTCATTACAAAAGGAATTTTCTGAGTCTTTACAAAATCGATCAGCGTATCGAAACTGGCTGCATACTGGCCTCTGTTCTGGTTACGATATTCCTGCTGAGCTTTACGGATATCGATCAAACGGGCAATAACGGCTTCATCCCTGACTCTCTTCTGATTTTCAAATTCGATAGGTCCCATAATACTGGCATAGCAGATGTACACTAACCCCAATGCACAAAGTACCAGTACGATATTAATTGCTGTTTTCATGAT
>JAJQBG010000153.1 GCA_021203405.1 Bacteroides sp. | reverse complement strand
TTGTGTAAGTGCAAAGGTAATAATTATATTTTTATAAATACTACAACCGTAAAAGTTTGAAAAGAACCGGATCCTTACGGATAACTATTTTTTCTTTACAGGCAAAATTTAAAAAGCCATGTATGAAGAATTTACAACGCCATAAAAACAAGAAAAAGATAAAAAAACAAACACATTTTCAATACTATTATTTTTCAAATAAACCGCTTAAAAAATGTATAACGGAAACAAAAAAAGAATTTCAGCCCGGATTGATAACATTTATTATAAAAAACACCTTAAAAGCAACAGCTATTAAAAAAAGTCCCGATAAATATAAAATTGAGTTGAAAAATAAAAGCAGGAATTACCCTGCTTTTACTGAAAGAAACACTAAGTTTCTCTCCTGTTTTTGTAAAATTAAAATCATTTTTCTACAAACACCCTTTGCTCGAAGGTACTTCATAGTGATAAATATCTCTTTTTATAGCCATCTTCAAAGCCCGGGCGAGCGCTTTAAAGATCCCCTCTATCTTATGATGTTCGTTCTGCCCTTCGGCTTTAATATTGAGGTTCATTTTAGCCGAATCGCTCAGGGATTTGAAAAAATGGAGGAACATCTCGGTAGGCATCTCTCCTATCTTCTCCCGTTTAAACTCCGCATCCCATACCAGCCAGGGACGACCTCCGAAATCCAGTGCTACCTGGCACAGGCAATCATCCATCGGCAGCGCATATCCATAACGTTCAATCCCCCATTTACTACCCAGGGCCTGATAAAGACACTCTCCCAGGGCAATAGCCGCATCTTCGATGGTATGATGCTCATCTACCTCAATATCTCCTTTTACCTGAATGGTAAGATCCATACCGGAATGTTTCCCGATCTGCTCCAGCATATGGTCAAAAAAGCCCAGCCCGGTAGAAATAGCGCAAACACCATTCCCATCCAGGTTTACCAACACATAAATATCCGTCTCTTTGGTGGTACGCCGCACCTCTCCGGTACGTTCACCGGCAAAAAGAAATTCAGTGATCCGATCCCAGTCGGTAGTAACCAGGGCACAACTCTCTTTCAGACCGGTTCCCTCCAGGATCGCAGCATCGCCATGGAGCAGGATTGCTTTACATCCCAGATTTTTTGCCAGTTCAACATCCGTCAGACGATCACCGATCACAAAACTACCGGGCAGATCGTACGCCGGATTATCTATGTAGCGGGTAAGCATACCGGTACGGGGCTTTCGGGTAGGTGCATTATCTTCCGGGAAACTACGGTCGATAAAGACTTCGTCGAAAGTAATCCCTTCTCCTTCGAAGGCTTTGAGCATCTTATTGTGAGCTGGCCAGAAGGTCTCTTCGGGAAAAGAGTCGGTACCGAGTCCATCCTGATTCGTGACCATGGCAAGTTCAAAGTCCAGATTGCTCCGGATAAAGCCCAGGTTTTTAAATACCTTCGGATAGAACTCCAGTTTTTCCAGCGAATCAAGCTGGTAATCTACAGGCGGTTCTATGACCAACGTACCGTCACGGTCAATAAACAAAACTTTCTTCATCCTTTATACTGTTTTAATGTCTTTACCAGTTCATCATTCTCAGCCGGTGTTCCCACTGTTACCCGTATGCAATCGTTACACAGTGCAACATTGGTACGGTTACGGACAATAATTCCCTCTCCGACCAGGTAGTCATAAATACGCACCGCATCCGTTACCTTAGCCAGAAAAAAGTTAGCATCCGACGGATATACCTTCTCCACACACTCCAGAGAGGTGAACAACGCTTCCAGCCGTCCCCTTTCTGCGATCAGGGTCTTTACCCATTCCCGGATCTGTCCGTAATTACCCAGTACCCGAAGCCCTTCCTGCTGTGTCAACAGATTTACATTATAAGGATATTTGATCTTGTTAAGGATAGCAATAATATCTGGTGAAGCAAAAGCCATACCCAGGCGGATGGCAGCCGAACCCCAGGCTTTGGAAAAGGTCTGGAGCACCATCAAATTTGGATATCTCTCCAGTTCTCCTGAAAAAGAGGGTTCGGAAGAGAAATCAATATAAGCTTCGTCCACTATCACAATCCCTTCAAACCCTTCAATGGTTTTGATGATTTCACCGGCAGAAAGATTATTACCGGTAGGATTATTGGGTGAACAGAGAAAGATCAGCTTGGTATTTGCATCGGCAGCCGCCAGCAAAGCCTCTGCCGAGAATTGATAATTCTCATCCAATAGTACCTTGCGGTACGCTACATTGTTTATATCCGCACACACCTGATACATACCATACGTAGGATCGATAGCCACTACATTATCTACAGCCGGCTCACAAAAAGCACGGAATACCAGGTCAATAGGTTCATCGCTCCCGTTACCCAGAAAGATAGACTCCTCCGGTACCCCTTTGATCTTTGCGATCTCTTTTTTTACCTCCCATTGCAGCGGGTCCGGATAACGATTGGTAGGATGGTTGTAAGGATTCTCATTGGCATCCAGGAACACCTTTGCTACCGCTCCCTTATACTCATCGCGTGCCGAAGAGTAGGGTTTCAGGCTCCATATATTGGGACGTGTCAGTTCTTGTAAACTCTTCATAATCTTTTTTATTTACTGTTCAGGCGAACGGTTACCGCATTTTTATGAGCATCCAGCTCTTCACAGGCTGCCATGATCTCAATAGCCGGGCCAATCTTTTTCAATCCCTCCCGGGTGATCTCCTGGAAAGTGATCTTGCGTATAAAACTATCCAGACTGACCCCGCTATAAGCCTTTGCATAGCCATTGGTAGGAAGAGTGTGATTCGTTCCCGACGCATAATCCCCTGCACTCTCAGGCGTTAAAGAGCCCAGGAATACCGATCCGGCATTGACCACCTGCTCTGCCACTTCCCTATAATTTTTTGTCTCAATGATCAGGTGTTCGGGAGCATAACAATTAGTCATCTCAATGGCCTCTTCCATATCTTTCACCAAAATCAGTTTACTGTGCGAAAGAGACTTTCCGGTAAGTTCCTGCCGTTTCAGTTCAGAAAGCTGTAAAGCCAGTTCACCAACTACCTCCTCGATCAGTTGTTCAGAAGTAGTGATCAGTACCGACTGACTATCGGCTCCGTGTTCCGCCTGTGACAACAGATCTGCCGCCACAAAAACCGGATTGGCCGTCTCATCCGCCAATACTTCCACCTCAGAAGGACCTGCAGGCATATCAATAGCCACATCGTGGAGGCTTACCAACTGTTTAGCGGCCGTTACATACTGATTACCGGGGCCAAATATTTTATAGACCTTCGGTACAGATTCCGTACCGTAAGCCATCGCCCCGATCGCCTGGATACCGCCCGCTTTAAATACTTTATCCACACCTGCCAGTTTTGCCGCAAAAAGAATAGCCGGGTGTATCTTTCCCTCTTTATCAGGAGGCGAACAAAGCACAATCTCTTTGCAACCGGCGATCTTAGCCGGAACAGCCAGCATCAGTACCGTAGAGAAGAGCGGAGCCGTACCCCCGGGAATATAGAGACCCACTTTTTCAATCGCTACTGCCTTTTGCCAGCAGGTAACTCCCGGAGTAGTCTCTACCCGTTCTCCGGTAAAACGCTGGGAAGCATGAAAACTCTCAATATTTCTTTTGGCCAATACCAACGCGTCTTTCAATTCCTGCGAAACCCATTCTTCCGCCTGAGTGAACTCCTCTTCACTTACCAGTAGTTCATCAATCAGTACCTTATCAAAACGAAGGCCGTACCTCTTTACTGCTTCATCCCCCTCTTCCTTTACACTATTCAATACCTCCTGCACAGTAGTAAAAAGATTCTGTACACCAAATACCGGACGTTCCAGCAGTCTGTCCCAATCTTTACGGGAAGGATATTTTATGATCTGCATAGAAATTAAATTATCATTTTTTCAATCGGCAATACCAGGATCCCCTCCGCACCCAGTGCTTTCAGCTTTCCGATGATCTCCCAGAAACACTGTTCATCCAGTACCGTATGAATAGAGCACCAATCCTGCTGGGCCAGCGGCATGATAGTTGGACTACGCATCCCCGGAAGAATAGCCAATACCTCATCCAGACACTTATTAGGCACATTCATCAGCACATACTTTTTATCTTCCGCTGTTTTTACCGCATCAATACGGAACAACAACTCATCCAGTATCTCCTTTTTATCCTCACTCAGGTTTTTGTTACCGATCAGCAAAGCTTCCGATTTCATGATCACCTCTACCTCTTTCAGGCGATTGCTGACCAATGTAGAACCGGAACTGACAATATCAAAGATCGCATCTGCCAGCCCGATGCCCGGAGCGATCTCTACCGAACCGGTGATCACGTGAATATCACTTTCCACCCCCTGCTCTTTCAGGTATTTCTCCAGAATCACCGGGTAAGAAGTAGCGATCTTTTTACCGTTGAACCACTCTACCCCCTGATAATCAACATCTTTGGGAATAGCCAGAGAGAGACGACATTTACTGAAGTCCAGCCGTTTGATAATAACCGCATCCTGCTCTTTTTCAGCATATTCATTCTCACCCACAATACCCAGATCAGCCACTCCCGAAGCGACCGACTGTGGAATATCATCGTCCCGCAGGAATAACACTTCAATCGGAAAATTACGTGACTGCACCAGCAACGTACGTTTGGTAGAACTTATTTTGATATCTGACTCCTCAAACATGGCTATTGTCTCTTCGTATAAACGGCCTTTCGATTGTACGGCAATTCTAAGCATAAATTTACTATTTTGATGTTTTTAATGTTCCGCAATAAAATAAAAAAGGCTCACCTTACCGGTAAGCCTTTCATTATATTGTCTAACTGCACAACTCATCTGCCCACCGATTATTCGTTAGGAAAATGATGATGATGTGTAGCAGCTATATTCATTGACTATCTATTTTGTATTTACGCCACAAAAGTATGGCAAAGAGTTGGATTAACCAAATGTTTAGCGTAAAAAAATGGAAGAAAGTTTGCCATCAACTCTCAACCCCTCATTTAGCCTTCTAATTACAATACTGCCCTAACTTAACTCAAACAGTTAGGATCCTCTTATAAGAAAAAAGGGAAAAAACACTCTCGCCTCTATCTTTGAAGCGGAAACCGGAAGCTACCGTAATTCCACATCCTTTTCTGATCAGGAAACGGCGCCCGACAGGATGGAAATTACGAACCTTCCACTAAAACAAATAGAATATGACAAAAAGAATTTTATGTTTTATGGTAATAGCCCTTGGTATGGGCTGGAAATTATTCTGCCAGAATACGGTAGAGTATGTGTATGATGCAATGGGAAACCAGATTGGAAGAAGGGTTTCTACCACTCGTATAACAAGTGCTTCTCTCCCGGAGAAAAGTACTTCCGATAAGTATATTAAAAAATATGGCGATCATGAAATCCGGATCACGCCCGACCCGGCATCCGGAAAAGCCTTGGTTTCTATTTCGGGAAATATAGAAGGACTAAATCCGGAAATAACTCTTTATACTCCGGATAACCATGTATTACTCCAGTTTATCCTAATAGGGAATGAAACAATTGCGGACTTTTCCCAACAACCAGACGGAGACTATTTGCTTCAGTTATCTATTGGTAAAGAAGTATTTACCTGGATTATCTCTAAAG
>JAJQBG010000283.1 GCA_021203405.1 Bacteroides sp. | reverse complement strand
AGTTAATATTATTTCCTTTTATGTTGTTACTGACACTTACTGTTCCGGCATGCGACGGTGGTTCTTCCGAACCGGAAAAGTCCGATACGGAACACCCCGGAGAGAACGGGGAAGGAACTGAAGACATCACTTCCGGTAACAATGGCCGTTATCTGGTGCTTTTTTGCTCACGCACAGGAAATACCCGGGCAATGGCAGAAGAAATCAGGAATGTACTTAATGGTGACATCGTAGAAGTCGTTCCGGCCCTTTCTTATGATGAAGATTACAACTCGATGCTTGTCCATGCCCAAAGGGAACAGGCAGCCATAGAACAGGGAAATTATCCTGAGATCAGCACCTCCATTGAAAGTTTTGACAATTACCAGACCATTTTCATCGGTTATCCTATCCGGTACGGGCACATGGCAACACCCATACAAACGTTTTTATACAATCATGCAGATAAACTATCCGGTAAACGAATAGCGTTGTTTGCCAGTAGTGGAAGTAGTGGAATGAGTACTTCCATACATGAAGCCCGTAATCTTTGTCCGGAAGCCATCTTTACCGAAACCCTGCTTCTGACCTCAGCAGCCATGCAGCAAATGGAGAGCCGTATAGCCTCATGGATGGGACAATTAAATATAAGTATAGAGAACAACATGGAAAACCAGACTTAACCCTTTCATTAAACAAAAAAAAGAATGTAAAAATGAGTGATGAAAAATATGCACAAGCTGTAAAACAGGAGGGATCAAAATGAACAATAGATATAGAATCGCATTAACAGTATTTGTTTGTATACTTTCCGTTTACCATTATCAATTAAAAGCACAGGATATGGAAAATAGTTTAAACCCCATGCAACAGAAAATAGTTACCATTGCTGCGAATACTGCAATAGGTAACCTGGATGTACTTCACACCGAATTAAATGCCGGACTTGATGCCGGGTTGACTGTGAACCAGATAAAAGAAGTGTTAGTTCAGATGTATGCTTATGCCGGGTTTCCCCGGAGCCTACAGGGGATCAATACTTTTATGACGGTCATGGAAGAACGGAAAGCCCGGGGTATCAACGACCCCGAAGGACCCGGAGCCTCTCCGGTAACAGATACACGGGATAAATACACCCGTGGACGCGAGATACTTAAAAAGCTGACCAATACCGACCAGAAAACCATTACAGGCGCCAATACTTTTGCTCCGGCTATTGATAGTTACCTGAAAGAACATTTATTCGCTGATATTTTCGAACGGGATGTGCTTACTTACCAGGAGCGTGAACTGGCCACCATATCAGCACTGGCAGCTATGGCGGGAGTGGACCCGATGTTACGGTCTCACCTGAGTATGGGTATGAACGTAGGGCTGACCGGAACGCAGTTGAACCAACTGGTAGCTGTTATCGGTACCTTTATTGGGGAACAACAAGGAGAAAATGCGAGGAGAATACTCGATAAACTACTTGATAAAAAATGAAAAGAGAAATTAAACGGCACTATCATCTGCCTCATTTATTTCAAGATTCCGGAGCTTTTATCAAGACGGAGTTTTTTTAACGTCCTCCGGTAATCAAGGTCGTAAACCGCGGCAAATAACGTTTTAGCAGATAATACATTCCCAAAGCAATGGTAATAACCAGTATTACAACTCCAAAATAGAGGAGTGTCAATACCATATCACTGTCCGGCCGAATAAGTTTGAACAGTATTTTTCGGATCTGCATCAAGAGCCACGGATCGTGAACGGCAAATACAAAGAAACTTGCTGAAGATAAGAAAGGCACTATATGAATTTTTCCTTTTTCCCATAAGTAAGCAGTTCCTGTAAAACATAAGATGACCCCCAGTAAAATACCTGCATGATGTATGTACAGGTTATAATTTTCTGCTTTAGTACACAGATCAAGAATTGCAACCGGAATATATAAAAGCGGCCAGTATTTCAGTTCCCGGAAAACATTCAGTACATTTTTACAATTAATACTGAACCAGGCACCAAAAGTAAAAAAGAAAACAGCAACCGTACTCAAACCTCTCAAACCGATATAGGGCAGGTAATATCCTAGGTACCAGCATATACCTAAAAGAATAACTCCGTAGTATCTGGTTTTTGTTACAATCCGGAAAAGAAGAGGAGTTATTACGACACAAACCATTAGATCACGAATAAACCAGAATTGATAAGCTATGGGATAAGTCATATTACTCTGTTCATCCATTTTTCCCCACAGAGCGGAGAGTATGTATTTGAAATTATAATCTGCTCTCTGAAACCAGACGGAGAGTATAGGAAGCCGGGAGGCCATATAATAGAAAACCAGGCAGAGAATATTCCAGAAGAGATAGGGAACTAGAGTGTCCGGATACACTTTCTTAGCTTTTGGTAATAAACAGGCCGGGTAAAGTTTGTTTTGTAGAAAAACAGGAAACCGGATATGAAAAAAATAACGGGACAGCTACTCTTCCTAATACCTGGGAAAAGAGTTCACTAACAATATAGTATACGGGCATATTGGCTGTACTTCCTAACTCTACTCCCTGTACGATCATAGTAGAACTATAATTGTGGATAAAAATAACACCTACAATGAGTGGAAAGCGTAAAAAGTCAATTACCCGGGAGAGTAATTCATCACCTGTTTGTCTCTGTGAATTCATTATTTTCCAATGCTGCTTAAAAAGAGGATTTGTAGTAACCCTCTACCTTATAAATCAAAAATCGGCCGGATTGTTTTTATATCCGGCCGATTTTTTCTGTTTATTTCATGAATCTTATATCCGTTATACAGGATCTCTTATTGTCACGGATAGATTTTCCATTCCCAGAGACCGGCGCTTCCTTCTGTAACAGAAAGGCGCAGATAGCGGGCTTTTCCTATTTTCCGCGCTATATGCGGAGAGCGAATCGCCAATTTATCCTGAGAGGCACATTTTTTCCAGCTCAAACCATCTATGGATTTCTCGAGTATCCAGCGATGACCTTCGGTAGGATGTGTAAAAGCCATGTGGGATTCGGAAAGTTTTTTAACGGTTCCCAGGTCTATCATAATCCAGGGATCCTGATCGTTCTCCAGAGCCATCCAACGAGTACCGTTTGATTGATCGGCAGCATTACCGGCTTTGTAGGTAAAGATACGGGACACCTCTTTAACAGATGCTCCGTCTGGTTTGGGCTGGTTGGGTTCTGTTTCAATTTTTACTATAGAAACTTTAGCCTCTTTCTCACTGGAAGCAGTGAGCGTTCCCTGTAGGGCAAGATTCGTTCTTTTTTCACTATTCGTTCCCAGATATCCCACTCCTTTTTTATCGGGAATGATCGTTTTTATAGTACCGTCCTCATTAAACTCCATCCGGTTGATATAGACCTGACGGGTAGTTCCTCCTTCTCCGTATTCGAGATAGGTAAAAAAGTATTCATCTCTGTCGGGATCATAGAATACATTACCATGGCCTGGCCCCCAGACTTCATTCTCCAAAGAAGAAAAGATAAAGATATCATTTCCACCCGGAACTTCATAGCCGGTAAGAGGTCCCTCTTTACTCATCATATAGGCATTGGCATAATTCTGATGTCCGCTAAGGGTATAGATATAATAGTATATACCGTTATGCTTAAACATAGCGGGTCCTTCAGAATATCCGCCACGACGGGTATTGAGTGTAACTTCAGGACCGGTAAGACGCAACCAGTCTTCGCTCAAGCGGGAGGCTTTACGGCGTCTCCAGAAGATATAGGCGCTCCCGTCATCGTCTACAAAGGGATCTCCGTCAATATCACGGATCAGCGGGGTAGCATCTTTAGCTGCCTCTGCAGGTGGAAAGAGACCCTCTCCGGTAGCAAAACGGAAAGGACCTTCGGGATTATCGGAAATCAACACATACGTCCAGTCAGGGCCTTCAGGTTTTACAAAGGTGGTAAAGAGATAATATTTTCCCTCTTTTTCGAGTACCCTGCCGGGAGCCCAGTATCGGAAATACCCCTCTTTGGATTCTCCTTTATCGTTGGTATAAGCATAGGCTTGTCTCCAATCAATACCGGATATGTGAGAACCTTCAAAACTCCAGTTAACAAAATCTTTCGATTTCCAGACTACAGGTGTCCCGGCCTGATCCAGACCTTTATCGATATCAGTAGTCCCGTACAGGTAATAGGTATCTCCGAATTTGGAAATGGAAGGATCGGCAACATTATCCGGAATAATAGGATTGTAATTCTGTCCCATAAGAGAGAATAGACTTACAAAAGCTAAAAAAGAGGTAACTAAGATTTTTCTTGCTTTCATGGAAAAGATCACATTGGTTTGCGTGTGTAATTTACACTTTTTCCGGATAACTTTTACCAGAAAGAACAGAAATCAGACAAGTTTAAGTATAGGAGGAAATAAATGTATCTAAATTAAACCAACCATGGAACCGACCATACCCGACTCTATTTCACGATGGTTGATTTTGTTTCTTTTTTATAGTATTTGCTGTAAAGTGGCAAAGTTGGTGATAGTGATATCGGCCTCATCCGGTTCATCTCCGTTAATTTCCGGTTTGATCCAGATTGTTTTACATCCCAGGTTACGGGCAGGATGAATATCATTTTTCAGTGTATCTCCTATCATCAGAATTTCACCTACAGGAAGGCCCAATATTTCGAATGCATGGTGGAAAATAGCGGGATCGGGTTTACGGCAATTTACCAGGGTAGAATCGATAATATGGATAAAGTAGTGATCAATACCGTAAGTAGTAAGTGCCTGTTTTACATTGCCGTAAAAATTAGAAACCAGCATAAGCGGATACTTTGCAGCCAGGCATTCAAGCACGGGACGCGCCTGAGCTATGATCTCCTTGACATGCTGATCGCACACAGAAGAGATCTTTTCCGGATAAGAATCGATCAATCCGGTATCAGGTAAAAAATCATGTTCTATCAGATATCCGATCTCCAGCTTTGTTTTGATAAGAAGGGTTTGGTAAAAGTCATCTTCCGGTTTTACCAACGGCATTTTACCCATCGTTCTTTCTCCATATACATAGGCGTCCCAGAACTGCTCATAACTTACTTCAATACCTAACCGGCAGTAAGCATTCCACAATACTTCTCCCCAGTGGTGACCATTGGTATCGATAGTACCTCCGTAATCAAAAATAATTCCTTTTATATGCTGAAACTTATCCACATCTATTTTTTGTTACCTATTTTCATTAATAATACCCCTACCGTGATCCAGACAAATTCCCGCACACGGGTAATAAGTGCTGTATAAACTCCATAAGCTCCCGACATCGCTACGCTTCCGGCAGCCAGGGCAAACCCTCCTTCACGCCCTCCAAGCTGCATAGGAGAGAAAAAGAAGATATTGGCTATCAGGGAAGAGAAAGCCATAATAAGTATACAATCGGCAAAACTGACATCCGTAGTAAGAATATTAAGGATAAAGAATATTTCCAGGCATCCTACAACACGGGTCATAAACTCGAGAGAAAGAGAGAAATAAAAAGTTCTTCTGCGTTGTTGGTGTAACTGTGCGATCTGTTTGTCTATATTCTCCAGTGTCTCTCTTTTAGTTTCCAGAAAACGGAGAGCCCACTTTTTCAGGAATGGTATTTTGGTGGCAAAGTATAGCATCCTGTAGGCCATCCCATTCTTATATCCTTTGATAAAGAAATATATAAGTAGTATACAAC
>JAJQBG010000231.1 GCA_021203405.1 Bacteroides sp. | reverse complement strand
ACAAGAAATATTATATTTGTGAAATTGAAGGACAAAAGTCAATATTCCCTGTGTTTTCCGTGTGAAAGACCGGGTAATTGTTTTGACTTAAAACGGTACTAACAAACACACCTGCAAACGTTTATTTACCTGATATATGGCAAATAACACCATGAACAGACGCAACTTCTTAAAAAATGCCGGATTAGCCGGTTTAGGGGTATTCCTGGCATCCAGTCCCTGGCTCTCTGTTTTTTCGGAGACCACCCATACCCAAAAAGAAAAGATCCGGTTAGGGATTATCGGGTCGGGATCACGGGCCCAACACCTCATGCATTTTTTATCTGAAAATCCAAAAGCAGAGATCACTGCTCTTTGCGATATCTATCAACCCTCCATTGATGCTGCTTTACAACTGGCACCTCAGGCCAAAGTGTATACGGATTACCGGAGATTGCTGGAAGATAAAACCATTGATGCCGTTATTGTGGCTACTCCTCTCAATTCCCATTATCCCATCGTGATGGATGCTTTTGATGCAGGAAAGCATATTTTCTGTGAGAAGTCTATCGGTTATACGATAAAGGAGTGCTTCCACATGTACAGGCGTCATAAAGAGACAGGGCAGATATTTTTTAGTGGTCAGCAACGTCTGTTTGATCCCCGTTACCTCAAAGCTATGAAAATGGTTCATGCCGGTAGGTTTGGAGAGATCAACCGTATCTGTACCTACTGGAACCGTAACGGGGACTGGCGGCGCCCGGTTCCTTCACCCGAGCTGGAACGTCAGATCAACTGGCGGCTTTACAACGAATATTCCAAAGGGTTGATGACGGAACTTGCCTGCCACCAGCTCCAGATCGGAAGCTGGGCTCTGCAAAAGATCCCGGAAAAAGTGATGGGGCATGGAGCTATCACCTACTGGAAAGACGGGCGGGAAGTGTATGATAATGTCAGTTGTATATATACTTTTGACGATGGCAGGATCATGACATTTAATTCCGTTATCTCCAACAAGTTTTATGGGTTGGAAGAGCAGATCATGGGTAGCCTGGGAACGATAGAACCCGAACGGGGAAAATTTTACTATGAAAATATCGCACCTGCCCCGGGTATTCTGCAAATGATCAACGATGTAGAGAACAGGGTCTTTGATTCGTCACCCTTTGCCGGAACCAGTTGGGCCCCCGAAACCGCCAATGAGAACAAAGGCGAGTATCTTCTGGGTGAAAGACCTAAAATGGACGGCACCTCTTTACTGATGGATGCCTTTGTAGAAGTGGTTATTACCCGGAAGCAACCCGAAAAGATTGCGGAAGAGGGGTATTATGCCAGTACCTTGTGCCTGTTGGGACACCAGGCTATCGAAGAAGAGCGTACAATCACTTTCCCCGATGAGTTTAAAATAGATTATCTCAACCATCAGTCCAAAAGTTCCATAGGATGAAAGACACCGTTATAACCGCCCGGCGTAAAAAAAGAGAATTGATAACGCTGCTTATTTGTTTTATAATAGCCAATCTGGTAAATCTGTATGCTATCTTTGCTTACGACACCTCTGTGAAAGAGTTATTCACCTCTTTAGGATATGTGATCGTACTCGCCCTGTTCCTCTATGGTATCTGGTGCCTGGTACGGTTGGCTTTTTATGCGCTTAAAATGGGGTTCCGTAAAAAAAGTCTGTTTAAAACCGGTCTGCCATGCCTATTCAGTTTTTATATAAAAAATTGATAAGGAGGGGAAGAGCCTTTTATATGCCTGGTTTGCGGCTCTGCATACCCGCATCGATCTGGTTTTATGCAACGGCACGGAAACGAAACTGAAGGAGACAGCCCACCGGATAGAAACCGAACTGGTGGGTCTGGAACAAATGGCAAACTATTACGATACAGGGAGCGAACTCTATAAACTCAATCAGCTTGCCTCTAAACAGCCGGTAGCCCTTTCTCAGGAACTCTATAGTCTGATAGAATCGGCTCTCCGGTACAGGGAGGAAACCTGTGGCTGTTTTGATATCTCTGTTCAATCCCGGAATTATAATAAAGATACCTGGCAGGGTATCAACCTGCTACCGGAGCTTACCTCCGTGTCTTTTCAGCAACCGGGGATACAGGTCGATCTTTCCGGATTTTTAAAAGGGTATGCGCTGGAAAAGATCCGGAACCTGCTTTCGGAATATACGATCAAAGATGCACTGATCAACCTGGGAAACAGCTCTGTACTGGCTGTGGGGAGTCATCCGTATGGAGAGGGATGGAAGGTCGGATTTGATAACAATCCCACTTTTGCTTCCCGGCCTGAGATCCTGTTGCAGGATGAGTGCCTTACCACTTCGGGAAATAACACCAGCGGTCGGAAACATATTATCTCTCCCCTGACAGGGCAACCGGTAGAGGGTGTAAAGTATGTAGCGGTAGTAACCCCGGGTGGAGTAGAAGGAGAGGTACTTTCTACCGGTCTCTTTGTGGCTACCTCTGCGCAGCGCAGTAAAATAATGAAATCCTTTCCCATTAAGAACATGTACTTATCTTAAATAATGAACAAACAAACCTCTAACAAACAATTAAAACTATGGTCACACGTAGAAACTTTCTCAAAACGATGGCAGTCACCTCTGCCGGACTTGCCGTAGGAGCACGTGACGTTCTCAACGCCAAAAGCTACAAACAGGTGATCGGAGCCGGCAAAAAAGTAGATATTGCTTATGTGGGTATCGGCAACCGGGGATTACAGGTCATTGAAGATTTTGAAAAGACCGGTATGGTCAATGTGGTTGCCCTGTGTGATGTCGACCTGGGGGCCAATCATACCCGCAAAGCGATGGGAATGTATCCAAAGGCTAAACAGTACAGAGACTTCCGGGAGATGTTTGATAAAGCGGGCAAGGAGTTTGAAGCAGTTGT
Organism: Bacteroides sp.; assembly: GCA_021203405.1. Classification (GTDB taxonomy): domain Bacteria; phylum Bacteroidota; class Bacteroidia; order Bacteroidales; family Bacteroidaceae; genus Bacteroides. Next base: position 2,794 of record JAJQBG010000231.1, on the reverse strand, counting down.
AGTCTGTACACCCGATCATTCCCATTTTCCCGTTTGTATGATGGCTATGGCGTATGGTAAACATGTATATGTGGAGAAACCCATGGCCCGCACTTTTTATGAAGCCGAACTGATGATGCAGGCAGCAAAGAAATATCCTCAGGTAGTCACCCAGGTAGGGAACCAAGGGTACTCGGAAGCCAACTACTTCCAGTTCAAAGCCTGGATGGAAGCAGGGATCATCAAAGATGTGACGGCTGTAACTGCCCACATGAATAGTGCCCGCAGGTGGCACAAATGGGATGCGAATATTTATAAATATCCGGAAAAACAACCCATCCCCGGCGATCTGGATTGGATGACCTGGCTCTGTGCCGCCCCCTACCACGAATATAACGAGAAATATCATCAGGGTGAATGGCGTTGCTGGTACGATTTTGGTATGGGAGCCCTGGGCGACTGGGGAGCGCATATCCTGGATACGGTGCATGAATTCCTCGAACTGGGACTGCCTTACGAAGTGACCCTGTTAAAGGAAGAGGGGTATAACGACTACTTCTTCCCCTATACCTCCACCATTCTGTTCCGTTTTCCACAACGGAAAGGGATGCCGCCGGTAGATATCACCTGGTACGACGGATTAGATAATCTACCCCCTATTCCTGCCGGATACGGTGTGTCAGGTTTGGACCCTAATATTCCCTCCACCAATCAGGGAGATACCCCGCAGGCCAAACTCAATCCCGGTAAGATCATCTACAGCAAGGACCTTATCTTTAAAGGAGGAAGCCACGGAAGTACCCTTTCCATTATTCCCGAAGAAAAAGCGCGCGAAATGGCTTCCCGGCTGCCGGAAGTTCCGGCCAGTCCCTCCAACCATTTTGAGAACTTCCTGTTGGCCTGTAACGGAGTAGAGAAAACCCGTTCACCGTTTGAAATACACGGCCCGCTCAGCCAGGTATTCTCCCTGGGAGTAATGGCACAACGGCTTAATACGCAACTATTTTTCGATAGCCGTACCAGGCAGATCACCAACAACGAATTTGCCAATGCCATGCTTACCGGAATACCTCCGTGCAAAGGCTGGGAAGAGTTTTATAAATTATAATGGATCCTATAAACTAACTAATTCATACAAACCATGAAGAAAAACCTTTTATTTACACTGTTATGCCTGCTGGCTCTCTCTCTGTCTGCACAGAACTGGGAACCTCTTTTTAACGGAAAGAACCTGTCCGGTTGGAAAAAACTCAATGGAAATGCTCCTTTTAAAGTGGTAGATAATACTATTGTAGGTATCTCCCAACTGGGAACTCCCAATACTTTCCTGGCAACCACCAAAAATTACGGAGACTTTATCCTTGAATTTGAATTTAAAGTAGACGATGGCCTAAACTCCGGTGTACAGTTCCGTAGTCTGAGTCGGAAAGATTATAACAAAGGCCGGGTACACGGGTACCAATTTGAAATAGACCCCTCTTCCCGGGCCTGGTCGGGAGGTATCTATGACGAAGCCCGCCGTGGATGGCTCTACCCCATGTCGGAAAATCCTGCCGGACAGAACGCATTCAGGAACAATGAATGGAATACCGCCCGTATCGAAGCTGTCGGCAACTCTATCCGTACCTGGATCAACGATATTCCCTATGCCAATGTGTGGGACGATATGACGCTGAGCGGCTTTATTGCTTTGCAGGTACATTCAATTGGAAATGCGGACCAGGAAGGAAAAACAGTGTGCTGGCGAAATATCCGGATCTGCACTACGGATGTGGAGAAATATATGACCCCGGAAACCCACGAAGCGCCCAAAGTGAATGTAATACCCAATACCATATCGCCCAGAGAGGCCAAAGCCGGTTGGAAACTGCTGTGGGATGGATCGACCAACGAAGGCTGGAGAGGAGCGAGACTTCATACATTCCCGGCGAAAGGCTGGGTGATGGAAGAGGGAATTCTCAAAGTTTTGAAGAGTGACGGTGGAGAGTCTGCTAACGGTGGAGACATTGTTACTACCAGAAAATACAAGAACTTTATGTTGAAAGTAGATTTTAAGATCACCGAAGGAGCGAACAGCGGTATTAAATATTTTGTGAATCCCGATCTGAATACAGGGGTAGGCTCTGCTATCGGTTGTGAATATCAGATCCTGGATGACGATAAGCATCCCGATGCTAAGTTAGGGGTAAAAGGTAACCGGACGGTAGGCTCCCTTTACGACCTTATTCCTGCCTGTGAAAATAAACCGATGAGAAAGAAGGATTTCAACACAGCGGTGATCATTGTACAGGGTAATGAGGTAGAACACTGGATGAATAATGTAAAGATACTGGAATATACCCGGAATAACCAGATGTGGAATGCGCTGGTAAACTATAGTAAATACAAAGATTGGCCAAACTTTGGAAATGCGGAAGAGGGTAATATTCTTTTGCAGGATCATGGAGATGAGGTGTGGTTCAAAAATATAAAGATCAAAGAATTGGAATAAAAACTTTGGGTCCGGGAATTTTACCCGGATGTTCCGTTTACACAGTGTTATTTTATCCATGTGAAAAAACATACGTCAGATATTTCTAAAGAATAGTGACGCATGTTTTTTTCTTACCAATGGCCGAAGTTTGTTTCACTTGATTTTTGTCTGAAATCTAATCTTTTTTGTCTGGAATATAAGGTTATTCCTGGTTTGTGAGTGTACTTTTGCCTGTCGATTATATCCTTCTGATAGATCCCCCCAAATAATCCTTGTAAAAATTATTGATGATGCCGGTTGGCATAGAGGGAGGTAACAGGATAGGGTATATAAATTAACATA
>JAJQBG010000289.1 GCA_021203405.1 Bacteroides sp. | reverse complement strand
ATAAATAGTTTATATGAATATGAAGAGATCACTGTTTTACTCCTTTCTTTTTTCAGGCTTTTTGCTACTATCCTGCGCACAACCTGCCCCGGAGAAAGAGAATGCTATCTATGTAGAAAAAGCGATGAGCCGGAAAACCTCTTTAAAAGCTTCCGACTATTTTGAAACGATCCACTATATCCCGCTTGAAACCACAGACGAAAGTGTAGTAGGAGAGGTTACCTCCGTACTGCTTGCCGGGGATAAGATACTCGTCACTACTGTTCAGCAACAAGCCCTGCTCTTTGATAGAGAGACCAGTAAATTTATCCGGCAGGTAGGACATATCGGAGAAGATCCTCAGGGATATGGAGCAGCCACTCCCTGGATAGATGACAGAACCGGAACTATCTATTTTCCCGGTTTCCGGGAGGAACTCGTACGTTTTGATACGGACGGAAACTTTATCGATAAGATCAGGATCCCTGCGGAAGAGTCGACAGCCAGTAACCTGATGTCTTATACCTGGGTAAAAGATTCCACCCTTATAGGGTATTATAACAATATGATTGGGGACAATGACTATTTCTTTACCCTCTTTCAACCCGGAACAGACCATACTAAGACTACCATCCGTAATGATTTTACCCCTTCCATCGGACTGGATGAAATTCAGAGTATAAATATTTTAAAAGGAGGCAGTATCACAGGTAAATATGGTCCTGCAGCTATGCCCGGTCTCATTTCTATTGATATGACCGAACCGGATATGGGAACTGTTGTCTTTACCGGTGATAATTTTTTGTGGCACCTGGATGAGCATACCTATTTCAAAGAGCCCTATAATGATACCATTTATACTATAACCCCAGAGGGATTAACTCCGCGGATCACCTTTGATCTGGGAAAATATCACTGGAAAAGTACAGAACGTTTTATGAAGGATAAAGACAAAGCGATCTATATCACCAAAATACTGGAAAACCAGGCACACATCTTTTTCTATTTCATAACCGGTATCTTCAATGATCCGGTTCCTTATGTGGGTGTTTACAATAAAAATAACCGGGAAGTAAAAGTCACTCCTACCTCTTCGGGTATAGAAGATGATCTGCATGGCTTCATTCCTGCTCTGCCTTTTGCATCCAATACCCAGGGAGAGATGATCGGAATAATTCCTGCAGAAAAAACAACAAAATGGTGTGCTAAAAATCAGCCGGATAACGCCCGTTGGCCGGAACTTAGCCGCATCAGCGAAGAGGACAATCCGATTGTCGTGATTTATCAATAGTAATAAACATAACTTTCTATGAAAAACGACAGGAGTTATGGAACAGGAAGAATTAAACACAGGAACACCGATACCCGGAAAAAGAAAGATACTTTATCCTAAACTTATAAAATGGGGTGTAGGCTTTGTCATACTCTATATGATCTGGCTACTTCTCTCTTTCTTTCTCGCGCCCGACAGAAATATACGTCAGATCTACCTTATTCCCCAGGATGCCGTATTTATTCTTCAGTCTGCAGAACCGGTAAAAGACTGGCATACATTCAGCCGGAGCGATAGCTGGAAAACCCTGAAACAACTGGCTTTCCTGAAAGAGACAGTCAAAGAGGCAGAATCACTTGATTCATTGATACGGGAAAACGAAACGCTGCTTTCTCTGATAGGAAAGCGGGATATGCTCATATCCATTTATAAAACACGTCCGGACGATTGGGGTGCGTTACTGGTGATAGATATGCAGAAAACATCCAAAATAAATCTGCTGAGATCACAGCTTGAGAACATGTTCCGTATTGCCGGTTTCAATGTAACCAGCAGGAATTACAAAACATCTACCATTCTGGAAGCATTCGATCCAGAAAGCCGTGATATTCTTTATACTGCCTTTGTGGATAACCATTTTGTGGCCTCCTACACCAGCAGACTGGTCGAAGCGGCTATTGAAGAACGCGAAGACCCACAGATCGGGCTCAATCCGGCCTTTCAGGAGGTCGAAAAGATAGTAACCGGAAGAGGACTATACCGCTTATATGTTAATTACAACCAGCTTCCGTCTTTCCTCTCCCTCTATATGGAAGATAACGAATACCTCTCCCTGTTCAGTCGTTCTATGGAATTCAGTGGAGTCTGTTTCAATGTTTTTCCCGAAAAGCTGGAAGCCAATGGGTATACCATCCGTAAAGAGGCCGATCCCTACGTTACAGCTCTGCTGAATTCCGGAAAGCATACCCTGAAAGCACATACCATTCTTTCCGCCCGTACAGCACTCTATATAAATGTCGGCTTTGATAATCCATCTGTTTTTGTAAAACAGTTGGAAAAGGCGATGAATAGTGAAGATCCCGATCTTTACCAAACTTACCGGAATTCCCGTAAAAAGATAGAAAACCTGTTTTGGTATCTCCTTAGAAGAGAATTTCCTGAACTGGATGTCCGGGGAATTTACCCTGGCATACAGTGAAGCAAGCCTGCTGGGAAAAGAACCGGAAACTATTCTGGCCATTCGTGCCCGCAAATAAAAGATGCCCGGAAAAATATGGAGATCCTGGAAAAGAAGATAAAGAACAGAACCCCCCGTCAGGGTCAAAACAGTCGATTACAAACAATACGATATTCACTATATAGAGATGAAAGGCTTTTTCCGCCTATTTTTCGGCAAACTATTCGATACCTTTGAAAAGCCCTATTACACCTATCTGGAGGACTATGTTATTTTCAGTAACAGTGCCGCCTCCTTACTCTCCTTTCTGGAGGATTACGAACAGAAGAATCTGCTAAAGAACTCCCCGGTCTTTAAAAAAGCCTGGTCGGATTTTGCAAATTCCTCCACACTCTTTCTGTATGTCGATACCCACCGTTTCTTTCCCCAGCTTCAAACCATCATGAACTCCAAAACCTGGCAGGAATTACAAGCCGATAAAGAATCTCTCTACAAATTCCCTTACTGGAGTCTGCAACTAACCGGAGAGAACCGCTCTGCCACCTTGCATTACACCATGGGATATGATGCCCGGGCCACGATCCCCAATATGGAAGAAGAGCTGGAAGATACAGAGATGAAAGAGGAAGCCACTACCGAAAAAGAGCTGATGAATGAGCTCAAACGCTTCTATATAGAGAAATTCCAGGGGAATGTACTGAGAGAGTTCTATCCGGAAGGAGGATTAAAAAGTGAAACAGAGATCCGGGAGGGGAGAAGGCACGGCCGGCACCGGGAATATTACGAAAATGGAAAACTAAAACTGAGAGGTAAATATACCCGCAATCTTCGGAAAGGAACCTGGAAATACTATACCGAAGAGGGAAAATTCGACAAAAAAGAGAAATACTGAAATATACCAAAATGCCGGATTATCGAGTGAATGATCCGGCATTTGTTTTGTATTGTATCAGCAAAGAGTCTTAATCGGCCCTTTCCCCATAATATTTCATAAACCGAGTACGCTCAAAAGTGGTAACCGCATTCAGGTCATTCGAATTTACTTTTCCTTTAAACTGGTCGATGGTTTCAAATCCTTTCTCGTTCATCCATCTGCGTATAAAATCAAGCATCGGTGCAATTGATTAACTACCTTTTCTATAAATAGCCGTACATACCTCCACAGCCGAAGCACCCGAAAGGATCGACTTGATCACTGCCTCCGCCGTATGCACACCACACGAAGCAGCATAATCAATACAGGGAACCCTCGCAGAAGTAATACCGATCCAACGCAATGAATTACTCAGTTCCGAAGGAGCACTGAATACATCCCCGGCACTCTGCACCATTTTATCAATATCCACATCCGGCTGATAAGGACGGTTGAACATAACTACCGCAGCAGCACCATTCGCATAAAGCTGATCTACCAACGGGACCGGATTGGTAAAATTACTACCCAGTTTCATAATAATGGGGAGAGAAACAGCCTTTTTAAGTGCGATCAACGTATCAATATGACGTTGTTCAAACTCCCCGTATTGATATTCCACCGCAGTCTGAACCGCCAGAATATTGATCTCAAGCGCATCTGCTCCCGCTTTTTCGATCTCCCGGGCAAAATCGATCCACCCCTCCGTAGAATAACAGTTAATACTGGCGATCACCGGTATTTTACACTCCTTTTTAGTATCCTGTACCAGCTGGATATAATCAGATATTTTGTGACCACGAATATACTCTGTCAGATAATCACTTACCTCAGATTCAAAATATCCGCCATCTCCCATCTGCTGAGCATCAATAGTGATCTGCTCTTCAAAAAGAGATTTCAGCACCACGGCACCGGCACCGGCCTCTTCCAGTTTTTTATTCTTGGCAGCAGTGTTAGTCAGCCCGCAACTGCTCACAATAATGGGATTACGCAGCGTTAAGCCTGCAAAAGTAGTTTTTAAATCGGCCATAACTATACAATTTAATTTTTAATAATTTCTTTCTCCGAATATCCTGCTTCCCACTCTTACCAGGGTACTTCCGGCCTCTATCGCCAACGGATAATCGTCCGACATCCCCATGGATAGTTCTTTGAAAGAGGGAATATCCTTAAAATATGTGTTTTTCAATTCATTAAAAAAACTACTTAATGAGTTGAATTCATCTCTTATCTGCTCCGTCCGGTCCGTAAAGGTAGCCATTCCCATTAATCCGCATACAGTAACATACTCCAGTTCTTTCCATTGGCCCTCTTCCAGCATCCTGCGGCACTCCTGAAAATCAAAGCCAAACTTACTCTCTTCAGTCGCAATATGGATCTGGAGCAGGCAATTTACCTTTCTACCCGCTTTGCGGGCCTGTTTATCCACCTCGGCCAGTAACTTATAACTATCAATACCGTGTATCATACTTACATACGGCACCATATACTTTACCTTATTACTCTGCAAATGGCCGATAAAGTGCCACTCTATATCTTTGGGTAAGCTCTCATACTTAGCTGTCATCTCCTGTACTTTACTCTCCCCAAAAATACGTTGCCCTGCCTGGTAAGCCTCGGTAATCGATCCGACCGGATGAAATTTAGAAACAGCGACCAATCGTACGTGCTCCGGCAGTACACTCCGGATTGCTTTTATATTATCAGCTATACTCATATTTAATGAAACTTCCGTAACAGCTAATTGTTTAATGAACCTTTTCCGACGTGCGGAAAGAGGAGGAATCATTTATACCTCCGGCTTATCGCCCTCAGCACCATAAGGATATACATCCATGATCGCCGTTTCCGTAACCGAAGCGATCTGATAATCAGCCATCGTACCCTTCATTCCCTCATCTAACTTCGCAATAGCATCCCGCAACTCAGCTGCCTGTACCAACACATGCGAAGCCACCTTCTTTTCCGCTCCACTCTTTTCGTCCAGGGTAACAAACAACAGCTTACACTTAAACCAGCGGTCTGCCGACTCCTCCTCACTGAAAAAGAGCTCGCTATAATTGGCACGTTTGATATCCGATACGGTAAATTCACCAGATATATAAGGGGTTATTTCTTCGATAATACGAGCTTCCGCTTCCGTAAAACTGAGTGCATCTACCAGATAAGGTTCCGTAACCTTTTTGATCATTCCGTTCTCCATTGTTTTATCATAACGGATCTTACACTCAAACCAAGTATGCATCATATTTGTTATTGTTATTGATTAGTTAAAAATCAGACAAAGGTAATAAAAGTTACGGAACAACCCTCGTTTTGCCCGTCATAAGAAAAAATAAATCCGT
>JAJQBG010000343.1 GCA_021203405.1 Bacteroides sp. | reverse complement strand
CGGAGATCGCTGCATTGGATAACGATGCATTACGTGCCAAAACAAATGAATTAAAACAATATATACAGGATTTTGCCAACGAAGAACGGGCCGAAGTTGAACAGTTGAAAGCCCGTGTGGAAGAGACGGAACTCGAAAAAAGAGAGGAGCTTTTTGCACAGATCGATAAAAAGGAAAAAGAGATCCTGGAGAAATATGAAAAAGCCCTGGATGAAGTCCTGCCCGTTGCTTTCTCCATCGTAAAAGATACGGCCCGCCGTTTTACTGAGAATGAAGAAATTATTGTAACTGCTACCGATTTTGACCGCCAACTGGCAGCGACTAAAGATTTTGTACGTATTGAAGAAGATAAGGCTATTTATCAGAACCACTGGATTGCCGGTGGAGCTGAGATCGTCTGGAATATGATCCATTATGATGTACAGCTTTTCGGTGGTGTAGTGCTTCATAAAGGTAAAATTGCCGAAATGGCTACAGGAGAGGGTAAAACCCTGGTGGCTACGTTACCTGTTTTCCTGAATGCTCTTACCGGGAATGGTGTACATGTGGTGACTGTGAACGATTATCTGGCTAAACGTGACTCAGAATGGATGGGCCCCCTCTATCAGTTCCACGGACTGAGTGTAGACTGTATTGACAAACACCAGCCTAATTCGGAGGCCCGCCGCCAGGCCTATCTGGCAGATATTACGTTTGGGACCAACAATGAGTTTGGGTTTGACTATCTGAGGGATAATATGGCTATCAGTCCGAAAGACCTCGTGCAACGTAAACATAATTACGGTATTGTCGATGAAGTTGACTCCGTTCTGATTGATGATGCCCGTACCCCTCTTATTATATCCGGACCGGTTCCCAAAGGGGAGGATCAGTTATTTGAGGAGTTAAAACCACTTGTAGAACGTTTGGTAGAAGCACAAAAAACGCTGGCAACCAAATTGCTGGCGGATGCCAAACGCCTGATCGCTTCTGAAGATAAGAAAGAACAGGAAGAAGGTTTCCTGGCGCTTTTCCGTAGTCACAAAGCTCTTCCTAAAAATAAAGCTCTTATTAAATATTTAAGTGAACCGGGAATTAAATCGGGTATGCTTAAAACCGAAGAGATTTACATGGAGCAGAACAACAAGAGGATGCACGAGGCTACCGATGAACTTTATTTTGTGATTGATGAAAAAGCCAACAGTGTCGATCCTACCGATAAAGGGTTGGACCTGATTACCGGCAGGTCAGAAGATCCTCAGTTCTTTGTTCTTCCCGATATTGCCCTTCAACTGGCTGAGCTGGAAAATGTACCGGAATTAAACGATGAGCAAAAGCTGGAAAAGAAAGACGAGTTACTTGCCAACTACGCCATAAAAGCCGAGCGTGTACATACCATCAACCAGCTTTTGAAGGCTTATACCATGTTTGAGAAAGACGATGAATATGTAGTCATTGACGGACAGGTAAAGATCGTAGACGAGCAGACCGGACGTATTATGGAAGGGCGCCGTTATTCGGATGGTTTGCATCAGGCTATTGAAGCCAAAGAAGGAGTGAAAGTAGAAGCTGCCACTCAAACATTTGCTACTATTACCCTACAGAACTATTTCCGTATGTACCATAAACTTTCGGGTATGACTGGTACTGCCGAAACAGAGGCCGGTGAGTTCTGGGATATCTACAAATTAGATGTTGTAGTAATTCCTACCAATCGTCCCATCGCCCGTAACGATATGAACGACCGTGTTTATAAAACAAAACGGGAAAAATATAAAGCAGTTATTGAAGAAATTGAAAGTCTCGTACAGGCAGGACGTCCTGTTCTGGTAGGTACCACCTCCGTAGAGATCTCTGAAATGCTCAGTAAAATGCTTACTATGCGCAAGGTTGAACACAACGTACTGAATGCTAAACTTCACCAGCGTGAGGCTGATATTGTGGCAAAAGCCGGTTACAGCGGAACAGTTACCATTGCTACCAATATGGCCGGTCGTGGTACGGATATTAAGCTGAGCCCTGAAGTAAAAGCAGCAGGGGGTCTGGCCATTATCGGTACTGAGCGTCACGAGTCCCGTCGTGTAGACCGCCAGTTACGCGGACGTGCCGGACGCCAGGGAGATCCCGGATCTTCCGTGTTCTTTATCTCGCTGGAAGATGATCTGATGCGCCTCTTTTCTTCCGATCGTATAGCCAGTGTCATGGACAGGTTGGGTTTCCAGGAAGGAGAGATGATCGAACATAAAATGATCTCAAACTCCATCGAACGTGCCCAGAAGAAAGTCGAAGAGAATAATTTTGGTATTCGTAAACGTCTGCTGGAGTATGATGATGTAATGAATAAACAACGTACTGTCGTGTATACCAAGCGCCGTCATGCACTGATCGGAGAACGTATCGGTATGGATATTACCAATATGATCTGGGACCGTGCCGTTTCAGCTGTAGAGGATAACGATTACGAAGGAGCTAAAATGGCTATTCTTCAGAACTTTGCTATGGAAACTCCCTTCACGGAAGAAGAGTTCCGCAGCGCCCGGAGAGAAGATCTGGTGGAAAGAACGTTTGAAGAGGCGCTTGCCAATTTTAAGCGCAGGACCGAACGACTTGCACAAACTGCTAATCCTGTTATTAAGCAGGTATATGAAAAGCAGGGAGCCATGTATGAGAATATTCTTATACCCATTACAGACGGCAAACGAATGTATAATGTCTCCTGTAACCTGAAAGAAGCGTACGAAACAGAGTCTAAAGAGATTGTAAAAGCGTTTGAAAAATCGATCCTTCTGCATACCGTTGACGAATCCTGGAAAGAAAATCTTCGTGAACTCGATGAACTGAAACACTCTGTTCAGAATGCAAGTTACGAGCAAAAAGACCCGTTGCTGATCTACAAACTCGAATCGGTGAAGCTATTTGATAATATGGTGAATAAGATCAACAACCAGACAGTCTCCATATTGATGCGTGGACAGATCCCTATTCAGCAGCCCGAGCAGGTGCGCGAAGCTGCACCCAAACAAAGAGCAGACAGAAGCCAGTATCGTGAAAGCAAATACGACCTGAATGATCCCAATCAGCAGGCTGCTGCCGGACGGGATACCCGGGAGGTAAAAAGAGAACCTGTACGTTCGGAAAAGACAGTAGGACGTAACGAACCTTGTCCCTGTGGTAGCGGAAAGAAATTCAAGAACTGCCACGGCAGAGCTTAAGATATCCATATACTGATCAGAAAGCGGGAGGTTCCAGAAGAATCTCTCGCTTTCTCTTTGTATGTTAGTTCCCGTTAGTTATACTCCTTGTTCAAAAGACCTGGCAAAAGTAAAACGGAACTTTATGTTCTTTATCCCCGGCTTATATCTTTACTCTCCATGGATCATTTGCTGTATTTTTGATTTTTCCCCGGCTACCCACACCACATCTCCTGCTTCAAATCTGGTATTAGTATCAGGCGTAATAAGTTCCTCTTCCCGCTCGATCGCCACGATCAGACAGTTGTATTTTTTTCCTACTTCCGACTGCATAATACTTTTTCCTGTAAAGGGAAACGTTTCATCCACTACAAAAGAGAGAAGAGTGATCTCTTCATTCGGTTGTTGTTTATTACTTTCGCACCGTTGGGATTCCAGTTTCTTCTGGAACTCTTTCAGTTGCTTATCCGTTCCTACTACCACGATCTTATCCTGCGGATAGATCCCCTCCGTTCCGTCCGGAATATAGATACGGTAATCTCCCCGGGTGATCTTTACCACACTGACCCCGTAATCGTTCCGGAAGGAGAGTTCTGCCAGGGATTTACCACTGCAATAAGCCTTGGGAGATACTGTAACAGTAGCCAGGTGTATATCCTTGTCTACAAACTTCTGGTTAAAACTGGCTTTTAACGGATGTTTTTTATTTTCTACCTCTTCCCGCTTATTCAGATTGGTCAGGAAATGCTCTTCCAGCTTCGAGTACTGGTTTAGGTCTCTGCTGAAAATTAAAACCAACGCTACCACAGCAATAGCAGATACAATTCCCAGAATGTTATTAAAATCAAAGTAGTGGAGCAGTACCAGTGATACAAAACAGACAGCTATAAAAATACGTAATAACACCAAAGGTACCAGCCGTCCCCGGTTATGGGTACTATCCTGCCACAATTCCATAAAGAGTTCATAAGAGTTGCTTTTATTGGAGATAAGTGCAATAAGGAAAGGAGCCATCAGTAACAGCGTAATAATACTCAGGATCACATTGCTCCACACCTGTAAAGAGGGCCATTCTCGGTATAAATAAGGAGCTATGATCTGTGTGGAAAGCAGGAAGATCGCCGTCAGGATCACAATGTAGATCATTAACCGGGTAAAATAACTCTTCAGCAACTTCTTCCATTCACTTTCATGATTGATCGTACGGCGTCCGGACGAGTACCTGTCTAAAGTCTCCCGGGTTTTCTCCGGCAAAACCTTATAAAGCCAGTCAGAGAAGGGAACTGCCAGACGGATAAAGTAGGGAGTAGTAAAGGTAGTAATAACAGATACAGCTACAATAATAGGGTAAACATAATTATCCAGTACATTCAGCGAGACTCCCAGGGCCGCAATGATAAAAGCGAATTCTCCGATCTGGGCCAGACTGAACCCCGATTGAATAGAGGTTTTAAGGGACTGGCCCGATAGTAATACTCCGCAGGAGGAGAAAAAAGCCTTTCCTACAATAGTAACCAGAGTAATGATCACTACCGGCCAGGTATATTGTACCAGTACGCCCGGATCTACCAACATACCCACAGATACAAAAAAGATAGCTCCGAACAGATCCTTTACCGGTTTTATAATATGTTCTATATGTTCTGCTTCTACCGTTTCCGCCAGGATAGAACCCATAATAAAAGCTCCCAAAGCTGCCGAAAAACCGGTTTTAGTAGCAAGTACCACCATACCCAGACACATTCCCAGCGCGATAATAAGTAAGGTCTCGTCGTTCATGAGCCTCCTTACCTTTTTCAGGAAGACAGGTATAATGAATATTCCGATCACGAACCATAATATCAGGAAGAAAATAACTTTGAAAATACTTCCTACCAATTCTCCCCCGGCAAATCCTTTACTCACTGCCATGGTAGAGAGCAATACCATCATCAGAATGGCTACCAGGTCCTCCACTACCAGCGTACCGAATACAATACCGGTAAAACGCTGGCTGCGCAATCCCAGGTCATCAAAGGCCTTGATAATGATCGTGGTGGAGGACATAGATAACATCCCTCCCAGGAAGATGGAGTTCATGGACGACCACCCCAGTAATTTGCCTACAAAGAATCCCACCAATAACATGGTGATCACTTCGGTCATAGCCGTGATAAAGGCGGTCGAACCTACATTCATCAGTTTTTTATAACTGAACTCCAGCCCTAAAGCAAAAAGCAGGAAAACCACCCCGATCTCTCCCCAGATATTAATATTCTCAATATCAATGACAGTAGGAAATATGCCGATATAAGGGCCGGCCAGTAATCCTGCTACTATATAACCGAGAACTAAAGGCTGCTTTAACCATTTAAATATTAACGTGATAATTCCCGCTGATATCAATATAAGGGCAAGGTCAGTAATTAGTGTCGGTAAATGTGACATAGGCTTTTCTTCTAAAATTTGAGATAAGTTAATCCAATTCTGTTAACGAACTGAGGGGTAAATTTAATCAATAAATGAGAGTTATTAACACACTATTATAA
>JAJQBG010000317.1 GCA_021203405.1 Bacteroides sp. | reverse complement strand
ACCTATAATGAAATGCCTGCCTTTATCAGAGAAGGTGCAGGGAAATATATAAGTTTCAAAAAGTTATGCAACCAGATAGAAAGATCTCCGGAGAGGAACAGACAACTGGCAGAGGGTGTTTGTTTTTTCTTACCGGAAAAGTTCCAAAGACTCCGCGCTGGATGGAGGTAAAAAATAAGTTCCTGGAAAAATATTCCGAAGAAATAGCTTTACAATTAGAGCCGTATATCCCGGAAAAAGAGAAGCGGAAAAACCAGCTGGTAGTGGTAAAGAGAGAGCCTTTCCTCTAGGCCATTCTCCGGTTAATGAAGGAGGAGGTGATCGAACCGGAGACCTCTTACACACTGGGCAGGAAGCTAAAATACGGATTCCACATCCAGGGCGGGATCAATACCCTGAGAAACCGCTTAAATGTGCTGAATTTAAATACAATTAACATTTTAAATGAGCGAAAAAACAGGGGGTAATTCGCACCCATCAAAACCTTTAACCTAAAGATAATAAGCCTGTTAACCTTTTTAATTCACCCCCTTTTTTCAACCTGCAGGGGATGGCCCGGAACCCTATCTTTGCTCCATAATTTTTAATCACAATGAATATGAAAACCGTAAAGAATCTCATTGAAATGCGTAGCATGAATTTATTCTTCCAAAAGTCTGAAAAGACATTTACTTCTTTTTCTATATATAGGTATAAGAGTGGCGACCCTGGGAAAGTAACCCTTAATAAACAGCTCAGGAACAACTAATTACATGGCGAGTCTGTGGTAAGTCGACCGAATCCCCCAAAAAACAGAACAATTTATTCATTATCATACACTTAACTCAAATTATGAAAACAAACGTTTTAAACGGCCTGGGACATGGATATATCCGGATCCCCCGTACCATCGCAGTGGGAATGTTAGATACCAACCTATCGGTAAGACATCCCAATTATCTCCATTTTACACTGCTGGCCCTTTGTAACTACACCTATGCACCGGTTCACTTCAATGGTTGCACCTATCCCTGTAAACCGGGAGAACTGGTAACCAGTGACCGGGCCCTGGCCAGGATCACAGGACTCTCCCGCTTCCAGGTTAAACGCTTGCTGCAATCGCTCTCTGACGAGGACTGGATCGAACAATGGCCCATAGCGGGAGCCAAGCGCATCCGTCTCCGGCATTACGAAGATATCACACAGAATTTTATAGTATCCGGACACTCTCCGAAGATAAAGTCAAAAAAAGGTTCCGGAGGCACCGGAACGCCGCAGGAACCCGGATCGGGAACCCCTCCTCCCCGGATTGCGAAACGGCGCAGAGAGGCGATCCGGAAAATCATGGAGAGAGATAAAATAGTTATGAAGATCAGTGTCTTAAATCATAAATCTTAAAGAGAATACCCGGATGGAAACAACTTTCAACCTTGAAAACGCACCAACCACCCAGTTGGAAAAAGCAGTGGTATGTTCGCTGCTGTTGGAGCAGCAAAACCTGCCGGATGTGATCGGATGGCTCACACCGGAGATGTTCCTCAATGCCGATATCGGTTTTATCTACAGTGCCCTGCTGGCTCAGTACCAGCGGGGAGAGCGGCCGGATTACATCACCACGGAGGCGGAGATGCGCCGGATGGATGCAGGGCGGTGCGAGCGGATAAGCGGAGTGAACCTGCTGGCGGATGGGATTGTACTGGTGCGCCACAACGGTAATATGCATCGCTATGCGGAAGAGGTAAAAAGGCTCTATACGCTCCGGATGATCGAAAAGACGTTGCAGGAGAGTGGTGCCAAAGCGGCCAGCCCGGAATCGGATCCGGCCGTACTGCTCAGGGAGGTAGAAGAGAAGCTTTTAAAGATTGAGGAGGAGTGTCAGGTGTCGCCTCCGCTGAGAAAGGTGAGTGAACTGCTCGGAGAGGCGCTGGAGATACACCAGGCACGTGTAAAAGGAGAGCAGGACGAGGAGGTGGTGATGACGGGGCTGTATGGGCTGGATGCGATCTTCGGCGGCTTGCAGGGCGGGGAGCTCTATGTACTGGGTGGACGGCCGGGAGATGGTAAAACGGCTGTGGCGTTGCAAATGGCTATCGGAGCGGTGATGCGGGGCAAAGAGGTGATTGTTTTCAGCCTGGAAATGAGTAACCTGCAAATGATGAACCGTATCCTTACCGGACACAGCGAGGTGGACGAGGGCAGCCTGCGGCTCTCCAACCTTACGGAAAAGGATTTCGGGGAGATGGAGGGATTGCGGAAAAGGTGGAAGAATCTGCCTTTGTATATGGATTATACACCGGGAAACAGTGCGGCCAACATCCGGGCGCAGGTTCTTTTGCACAGCAAACGTTGTAAGTGCAACTTAGTGGTGATTGATTACCTGCATCTGCTGGATGGAAAGGCTGCGCGGGGGGAGACGCCCGACCA
The DNA here is from genome assembly GCA_021203405.1 of Bacteroides sp. Taxonomy (GTDB): domain Bacteria; phylum Bacteroidota; class Bacteroidia; order Bacteroidales; family Bacteroidaceae; genus Bacteroides. The sequence continues at coordinate 3,298 of JAJQBG010000317.1, read as the reverse complement.
GGTAATAGGGCGCAATGTACTGGCGCTGAAAAAGCTGGCGCTGGAGGCGGGGTGCGCGGTACTGGTACTCTCGCAGATGAACCGCCAGATCGAGAGCCGGTCGGATAAGAACTTCAGGCCGCACCTGAGCGACCTGCGTGATTCGGGGGTGATCGAGCAGGCGGCAGACGGGGTGTTCTTTATCTACCGACCCGACAGGCATGGGATTACGCACGATCCGGATACGAATGAGAAGCTGGAGGGTGCCTGCGACCTGATCGTTTGTAAGAACCGGAACGGTAGTACGGGCAGAGCGCGGTTAAGGCATAACGGGACTTTTACACGGTTTGCGGATGGTGAGGGAGATTCTACTTTTTTTTCTTGATAAAAAAAGTAGCAAAAAAATCAAGGCGCAACCCTGCGCGGCTACTCCGGGAATCTGCGCAGCGGGGGAGCAAGAACTCGTCGCTATGCTCCTCAAACAGCTTGCTCCCTTTTTCCGCTGCTCCGAATCCCTCCGCTTAACGCCGCTCCGGGATGGCCGGTCCTTTCTTTTGATGCAACATCGCTTTGCTTGTTGCTTATAGGGCACAGATTCTTTTAAGATACAGATTCTTTTTTGGAATACTTATATAAAAAACATGGAGATCAGGGAGATAAAACAACGAAATGAGATAGGGTGTACGGTGGAACGGTATGTACACCTGAAATGGAGGGGAGACCGGGCAGGGGGCTCTATCCCTTCCACGATGATAAACATCCTTCGCTGGTGGTAGACAGAAAACGGCAACGGTTTATCTGCTTTGCCTGCGGAGCCAAAGGGGATGTGATTGAGTTTGTGCAGCGGATAGAGGGATGCAGCCTGCGGCAGGCGCTGGAGAAGCTGGGAGGAGCAGCGCCCGGGAGAAAGCAGGAAGTACGGCCGTTGGAAGCGGGAGTCCGGAAGGGAGCGGAGGTAACGCGGGAGGTACCGGATCATGGCCGGTTCCTGGGGATGTTGATGCCGTATGTTCCGGAGATGCGGGAACTTCTTCCTACTTACCGGGAATTTGAGGTGGGCCTCTCTCCTAACCTGGTGCCCCGGCCGTGGGAGATGCAACGCAACCGGATCGTATTTCCGATCCGGGATAAGAATGGTGTACTGGTGGGGTTTTCGGCACGGAGCCGGGAAGAGGGGGCAAAGACGGCTAAGTATATCCATACCGGCAGCCGGGAGGGATTCCGGAGCAGTGAGCATCTGTATGGATTGCACCGGGCCAAGGAGCAGATAGCGGCGACGGGATTGGTCTATATCACGGAGGGATTTAAGGATGTGGTGGCGATGCACGGGGCGGGATTTACCAACTGTGTGGGACTGATGGGAACAGCTCTTTCTGAAAGGCAGGTGGAACTTTTATGGGAGTATGGCTACCAGGCAGTGATCCTACCGGATGGAGACAGGCCGGGAAGAGAGGCGGCCCGGAAAGTAGCGAAACGGTTGGAAAGGGAGGGTTTTCTGGTACAGGAGATAGAGCTTCCGGAGCAGGAGGATCCGGACTCTTTGTTACGGAAATTGGGAGTGGAAGGGTTTCAGGAGTTTCTGATGGAGCGGGTACGGGTGATCCTGCCTGTGGAATCTCTGCTGATGAGTGGCCTGTTACTTTATCCGGAGGTGAGGTACAAGGAGCAGAGACTGGGGGCTTTTATATACGATGTATTGAGGAAGGAGGAGCTGGTTCCGGAGTGTTTTGTTCACCGGGAATTACTCCGTGATCTGGCCCGGGGAGAGATAGGGAGTGGTTTCAGGGAGGCAGCGGAGAGGTGCAGGGAGAAAAAGCGCAGGGAGGTGGAGGAGTTTGTAGAGAAGAGCCCGTGGAAGCTGGTCCATTCTTTACTGGAACTGGCAATGATCTATGTAGAGGGGCGTGTTGAGAGGGAGATACGGCAACTTACCCGCCGGATGAGGCAGGAGAAGAACGGGGAAAAACGGGAGGAGCTACTCAGTCGACTCAGGTGGCGGAAGAGTCAGGGGTGTGAAGCGGCCAAACACTTGCGAAGACCAGGAGCCGATTGTTTCTGGGACCGGTTAAATGGTGCTCATTATTCAGGAGCGTGTAGGGTTCTCAGAAGTGTATTCCAACAAAGTGTAAATTAGGGGGTTAGTTTGGGTAGGCTTCGATTTTATTTTTACCTTTGTGGCAAATCTAAATTTTTATATAACCACTATTCCGATAGGACGAATTATGAAATTCGTTGCTTTCGGCTAAACTGGACGTAGTAAAGGCAAAAGACTATTACTACAAATAGGGGCGGTAGAGATACCGCCTTTATTGTGAACGAAGGGCTTCTTTTAAAAATTTTTGTTACCGGAATGTTGGTTTATAGCGTTATTTAACCGATATTTACCCAATAAACATTAACTAAACTACGATGAAGAAATTTTCTGCGGCCGCTCTGGCCTTGTTTGCTATTGCCTTTCAGGCGTGTGATCCTGATAAGTTTACTCCCACCGAAAAGTTTGAACCTGTAGGCGTGGTCCGTGAGGTAACGATCACGGATGTACAGAACCTCTCCGGAATTCCTGAGGAAGTGATATGGGTCGGACGGCTCTATGATCCTTCAGATACAGGAGAAGGTATTCCTGCCGGTGGCAATTATTGGGAACATCGTTATATGTTGCGTATGCCTTTTAACGGGGAGGGTATGACGCTGCGTCTCCCGGAAGATCCTCACCGGTCACTTTTGCGTAGTATAGAAAAGGATTTTCCGCAGGGAATGGAGATCAGTGACCGGTCGGCCCACACGGTATCTTCTGTGGAAATAGGGTTCCGCTTTCCGGACAGTGAGCGTTTAGGGGGTGAAATCATGTACTATAAAAAACAGGGGATACCTCTTACAAGGTAAAATATATCTATTGTGACAGGCCGGTAAGTGTTACCGGTTCGGGAGAAACAACCTGGGGAGATCCGATAGCCTACGATATCCGGTTGGAAAGGGGATGGAACCAGGTAGTGGAAAAGTGTGAGTATGGGGATAGGGTGCAGATTGTAACTGTAACGAACCTCCTTCCGGAAGGAATGGCCTGGTATTTAAATATACGGCGTTGATCTTGCTTAATGTTGCCGCTGGCTTTATAGTGGTTGTTGCACAACTCAAAAGTGTCGGATTTTACCGCCGGCTTCACAGCCGGTGGTTTTCCGGAAGGGGCTTCATAGCCCCTACACGGTACAGGAGCGGCTGGGAAGCCGTAAGGGAAAGAGAACCAACGGTCAGCGAAGTCAATACCCCCCCAGTGAAGCGAAGCGACTGAAGGAGCCGGATATCTCTCAGGGTCAAAACC
>JAJQBG010000425.1 GCA_021203405.1 Bacteroides sp. | reverse complement strand
ATATAGTATCCTGTCTGTTACTCTGCCTCTGCCTGGTAGCATACAATAAGAGTGAATTCCTCCGGGAAATACCCAAAGATTTTATGAGTTCCGAAAACTCATACCTGACAGAGGTCGATTTCAATATAGCGATCAATGACCTCTATACCTTCGTTCGCTGGGAGTTTTACGGATTTGATGAGAACCGGCCGATGGATTATGTATTCGGGACCGACCTGGTATATGACGGAGAACCCGGTACCATTCAACGACACGGGAATATGACGGCCGCCTATCATCCTACCAGTACCATCCCCAGGGTTCATTGGGATAACCTGTACAAAATGATCGCCGGAGCCAATGCCATTCACGACCGTGTAGACAGCAGACCTTTTTCAGAAGAATCCAAAGCAGTTTTCAAAGCCAAAGCCGCCTTCTTCAGGGGATTTTGCTATAGAACCCTGGTCTATTTATACGGAGGTGTACCGATCATCACCGAAGAGATCACCCATCCTAAAACCGATTTTGTCCGGGCAACCCGGGAACAGACTTTACAACAGGCTATCACCGATATAAAATTTGCCGCAGAGAATCTGAAAGATATCACTCAGGTAAAAGATGGCGAGATCTCCTCTTCCGCTGCCTACCATTTACTGGCCGAACTCTATCTGGCAGCCGGCCAATATAAAGAAGCAGCAGAGGCAGCAAGCGAGGTTATTGACCACCCGGCATTAAAGTTAATGCAGAACCGGTTCGGAACAAGAGCCCAGGTTACTCCCGGAGATGTTTACTGGGACCTCTTCCAGATAAATAATCAGAACCGGGCATCCGGTAATACCGAAGGGATCTGGGTGATCCAGTACGAAACCAATCTACCCGGGGGAGGAAGTTCTACTGCCGATGCAAAAACATCCGGTAATTACTGCGCGGAAAGAAACTTCGCACCTTTTGTCAGGGATGTAAGAATTCGCCAGAACGGAGACTTTACCCCTTTCAGATGGCCGGTAAGTGACTATACCGGTGGACGAGGCATTGGCTGGGGAATCTCAACACGCCACTACAGCAATACCATCTGGGAAAGCGACTTCGACAATGACATACGAAACGCAAACCATATTTTGTACGTAAATTCGCCGTACACAACGAAAGCTTTATCCGCCAGTTTGGCATTGACACCATCAACGTAGATAATCCTCCGGCCAACCTGATCGTAGGAGAAGGAGGAAGTATGAACGCACCTGGTCGCTTTTTATATGCCTATCAAAGCAAAGTGACCACTCCTTATAACCACCCCAGCGAACTATATGCGAATATCAATACATACGACCTGAAAAACACGGCAGGAGCTACCTATACCGACCAGTACATGTTCCGCCTGGCCGAGACCTATCTGCTTAGGGCCGAAGCCTATGTAAACTTAAACAACAAAGAAGCTGCAGCCGCCGATATCAACAAAGTAAGGGAAAGAGCCTGGGCAAGTGCCGTCAGCCCCGAACAGGTAGACCTGGATTACATTCTCGACGAACGCATCCGTGAACTGGGAATTGAAGAGAAAAGACGACTCACATTAATGAGAACCAGCAAACTGTATGAACGCGTGATGAAATACAATCCGTTCTATGCCAATCCCCAGACCAATGGAGACGGTGTGGGTATGCAGGAAAAATACAACCTGTGGCCTATTCCTCATTCCGCTATTGAAGCCAATGCAGATGCGGTATTAGAACAAAACCCGGGTTATGAGCAATAAACTCCCTGCATATGAAATACTTTAAACGGATCATTTTTTTTGTTGGGCTGCACCCTCCTTGCAGGAGCATGTAGCGACAAGGAGGAAGGCGATACAGGAAAAGGAACCGGTAGCATCACTATTTCACTGCCTTCATGCAGCCAGCTTACAGGCAGTGGAATAGTTTTGACCGCCCAGGCAGAAGCAGAAGAGAAAGCAGTAGCCCAAAGAGGGTTTTGCTACGCAACAACCCCCGATGTAGATATAGACCATACCTTAGCCGGTGCATCCGGAACAGGTAAAATGTTCACTGCAAGCCTGAAAGACCTGAAGCCCAATACCTCCTATTATGTAAAGGCATTTATCACAACGAAAGATAATCAAACGGTATATTCACCGGAACTGGTGTTCACCACTCTTTCCCGGGAAACAGATGAATTACTGGCAAACTATACAGCTCCGGATTATCCGGATAATTACCTGTCTGTAGCAGAGTGGAGCAAACGCTCCGAATGGAACTTGTCGAATGTACACGATCCTACCATTATGAAAGCCGATGACGGATATTTCTATATGTATCAAACCGATGCTTCTTACGGCAATGTACACAACCAGGATGTACTCCATGGAGAGAACGGTCATTTCTATGCCCGCCGATCCAGAGACCTGGTACACTGGGAATACCTGGGGGCCACCATGCGTGGCACACCCGCCTGGGTCAAAGAAAAGCTCAATGAATTACGGCTTGAATTGGGACTTCTTCCTATTGGGAATCCGTCCCATGGATACTGGGCACCCGTAGCACGGAACCTGGGTAGCGGAACATACCGTATGTATTACAGCATTGTTACCGACCACTATATACAATCGGGAAACAAAACCGGCGGGGCTTTCGAGAACTCCTGGACCGAACGCTCCTTCATCGGTATGATGGAGACTACCGATCCGGCCGGCAATCAGTGGGAAGATAAAGGGTATGTGATCTGCTCCTCAACCGACCGGGGACTCAACTGGTGGAGAGACTCTGCAAGCGACTGGAACGGATATTTCAAGTGGAATGCCATTGATCCTACCTATATCATTACCAAAGAGGGAGAACACTGGCTCATCTACGGTTCCTGGCACAGCGGAATTACAGCAGTCCAGGTGGATGCAACAACCGGTAAACCACTGGGAGACCTGGGAGTACCCTGGAAAAGCGAATATCTGTCCGGTTACGGACAATTGATCCATACCCGTAACATCCATCAACGCTGGCAGGGATCCGAAGCACCCGAGATCATCTATAACCCCGAAACAGACTATTATTACCTGTTCATGGCATACGATGAATTATCAGTAGCTTACAATACACGGGTAGCCCGGTCTAAAAACATTACCGGTCCCTATCTGGGTATTAACGGAGTCAATGTTACTACAGGTGCCGATATCTATCCGGTGATTACCCATCCGTACAAATTCATCAATGGCCATGGCTGGGTAGGGATCTCCCACTGTGCTGTTTTCGAAGACGGAGCAGGCAATTGGTTCTATGCCTCACAAGGCCGTCTGCCCAAAGATATTCCCCAGATCAATGCCAGTAACGCCCTTATGATGGGGCATATACGCAGCATCCGCTGGACCCAGGATGGATGGCCCTTAGTGATGCCCCAACGTTACGGGGCCACACCTTTAGCAAAGATCACGCTAAGCGAGTTGATAGGCGATTGGGAGCATATTGACCTGGAATATAGCTATGGGCAACAAAAAGAGGCTTCCCTGATGACCCTTGCCGGCGATTATCAGATAACCGCCGGAACCTGGAAAGGAAATAGCTGGAGTTTCGACGAAGAAAAACAGATTCTTACCGCAAACGGTATAGACCTCTATCTGCAGCGGGAAACAGATTGGGAAGCCAATCCCAGAAAACACACCATCGTATATGCCGGATATACAACCACCAAAACATACTGGGGTAAAAGAAATAGGTATCTCCACGACACAGGAGAAACATTCATAGTTACAAAATTAAAGGATAATGAAAAAACAAATAATCATACTCACACTCTCTTTCCTGCTCTGTTTTACAAAGATATGGGCACAACTGATAGTTCATAACCGACCGGTATCGGGAAATGAATTTCCCTTATGTACCCCAAAGATGGCAGCAGATGTCTATATCGATCCCGCAGATCATGAAGTAGTAAAGATCACTGCCGGGTTACTTGCAGAAGATATAGAAAGGGTAACAGGAAAAAAGAGCCGGTTGGAGCACTCCGTAAAAACCGGCTCACCGGTTGTCGTCATTATCGGTACGGTAGGAAAGAACAGATGGATAGACAAGCTGGCCGAAGAAGGAAAACTGGATATAACCGCCCTTACGAACGGATGGGAACAATATAGTATCCAGACTCTTGACCATCCGGCAGAAGGGGTAGAGAAAGCTCTGGTCATTGCCGGTTCCGACAGGCGGGGTACAGCCTACGGAGTATTTACCCTATCAGAAGCGATCGGCGTATCCCCTCTTTACTGGTGGTCGGATATCCCCGTAAAAAAACAGGAGTCCCTCTACCTGGACCCGGTAACATATAGTTCCAAAGCACCCAGTATTAAATACCGGGGTATCTTCATTAATGATGAGGGTTGGGGCATTACTCCCTGGGCCGCCCGGACATTCGAACCAGAAGTAGGTAATATCGGCCCCAAAACCTATGCCAAAGTTTGTGAATTGATCCTGAGGATGAAAGGAAATATGCTGGCTCCGGCGATGCATCCTGCCTCTACCGCTTTCAATGTGAATCCCGATAACAAGATCGTGGCAGATAAGTATGCCATTGTAATGACCTCCTCACACTGCGAACCGCTGCTATATAACAATACCACCGAGTGGGACAAAAAACTATGGGCGAGTGGAACTACCTCACCAATAAAGAGGGTATAAACTCCGTACTGGATAAACGGGTATCGGAAAATGCAAAGTATGAAAATGCCTATGTACTGGCTATGCGTGGCATTCACGATGCCGGATTGGTGGGAGTACCCGAAGAACAGAAAGCGAGCGTAACCGAGCAGGCACTTACAGACCAACGTGCTATCCTGAGCAAACATATTCCGGAACCGATAGAAGAGATCCCCCAGGTATTTGTTCCCTATAAAGAGGCGCTCGATATTTATGAAAAAGGAATGTATCTACCGGAAGATGTCACCATCGTATGGCCCGACGACAACTTCGGATATATCAAAAAACTAAGTGATAAAAAAGAGCAGCAGCGTTCAGGAGCATCCGGAGTATATTACCACATCTCTTACCTGGGAGAACCTCACGACTATCTCTGGTTAAATACCACTCCTCCCGTATTGATGTATGAAGAGATGAAAAAAGCCTACGACACAGGAGCTAACCGCTATTGGTTGCTCAATGTAGGCGACATCAAGCCGGGTGAAATGGGAATGAAATTTTTCCTGGATATGGCCTGGGATATAGAGGCGGTTAACTACGAGAAGGCCTACACCTACGATGCCGATTACCTGGCAACTGTCTTTGGTGAAAAGTACAAGAGCGACTTACAGGATATTATAAGTACATACTACCAACTGGGATTCCAGCGCAAGCCCGAAGCTATGGGATGGGGGTTTGAGTGGAACAGTTCCAAAAACCGGGCACAAATACTCAATACAGATTTCTCCTTTATTAACTACAACGAAGCAGAGAACCACATAAAAGAGTACGACCGCATCTCTGGCAAGAGTGAAGAACTCCTGAACTCCCTGCCCGAAGAGTATAAACCGGCCTTCTATGAATTGGTATTTTATCCGGTAAAAGGCGCAGCACTTATGAATAAAAAGATGCTCACAGCCCAGCAAAACCGCTGGTACGCCCTGCAGAAACGTGCCTCTACGAATCAGTATGCCGATATTACCCGAAGCTATCACGATAGTATCCAGCTCTATACCCAACGTTACAACAATTTACTGAATGGGAAATGGAACCATATGATGTCCCTGGCTCCCGGCTGGACTGCCACTTACCAGCATATGCCTCCGGTCTGTACCACCGAAACCAAGCCAGGCGAAGATATGCAGATCTTTATTCCGGGGAAAGATACCGACCACGGGATTACCACTTTACATGTACTGCCCTGTCTAAATCCTTATACCCGTAAAAGTTCCTTCATTGAGTTATACAACAGAGGAGAGAAAACTTTTAAATGGAAAGCCCGGACCAGGAACAAATGGATCAAACTCGATAAAAACTCCGGGAAAACCACTTTACAAGAGCGTATTTCAGTATCTGTGGATTGGGTAAACGCTCCTTCCGGTACCAATATTACCGGTGAGATCACCATCACCTGTGGGAACAAGACACAAACCGTCTATTTACCCATATTCAATCCCCAATCCCCTACTGTAGAAGAACTGAACGGATTGTATGTCGAAGATAACGGTTGTATCTCCATCAATGCCGGATTGTTCCACCGGAAACAAGAGAACGATGCTATTAAGATCAGGCCCCTCCGGGGATTAGGCTATGAAAATGTAAGTGTACAGTTAGGAGAAGCCACACAGCCGGTTCAGAATATATGGGACCTGAAGAAAACCCCGAAAGCCGAATATGATTTTTATACCTTTAGTGCAGGAACAGTAACAGTCTATATCTATGCACTTCCTCTCTTTCCACTCCATTCGGAAAGAGATACCCGATACGGTGTTATGATAGACGAAGGTATGGTACACTGGCTGACCACCGCAGCAAAAGAGTATTCCAGTCAATGGAAACTGAATGTAGCCCGGAACAGCTCCATCCAGGTGGTTAACCTGAATATTGAAAAGCCCGGTATGCATACCCTGAAATTACTGTGCGGAGACCCGGGAATGATCATGCAAAAAGTGGTGATCGATTTCGGAGGAATGAAGCGCTCCTACCTCGGCCCGGATCCTACCCTGGTAAATATAGAATAACCATGCACATATAGTTTTAGTCGTAAAGTATTCTTAAGCTAACAACAACCGATCCTGCCTTTCCCGGCAAGATCGGTTATTATTTTTAGAACCATTCCGGTATTTCAGAGCCTATACCCTACCGAGGTTTGATTTTTTTTTATTAGTTTTACCCGAATAAAACTGATCAGAGTGAATCTCTTTCAGTATCCGGACAAACTATTTAAAAACATCTCATACCGTGAAAACAAATCAATTACTGAGTTCAGCCCTGTTGGCTGTAAGTCTTTTAATGACTGCCTGTTCCAACCAGCAATCGCGTAATCCCTATGCCCATCTTTATAAAGAGTTACCTTTTGAGATGCCCCTGTTAGCTCCTCCGGTATTTCCGAAGAATGAAGTTTCCATTCAGGACTTTGAAGGAGTGGGTGATGGATATGCTTTAAATACCCAGGCATTTGCCCGGGCCATAGACGCACTCTCCCAACAAGGGGGCGGACGCCTGATCATTCCTGCCGGAGTATGGCTCACGGGTCCCATTGTATTGAAAAGTAATATTAACCTGCATCTGGAAGACAGGGCCATTATCCTGTTTTCACCCAATAAAGATCTTTATCCGCTGGTAGAAACCTCCTTTGAAGGATTAGATACCCGCCGGTGTCAATCCCCCATCTCAGGAAACAATTTAGAGAATATAGCCATTACAGGAAGCGGAGCCATCGATGGGAACGGTCACTACTGGCGTCCCCTGAAAAAACAGAAGGTTTCAGAAAGCGAATGGAAAAACACCATTTCCCGGGGCGGAGTATTTAAACGGGACGATTACTGGATGCCCTCGGCCGGATATTTACACGGTGATACCATCAGCGATATGAATGTACCCCGCCACCTGAAAACCGAAGAAGAGTGGGCTTTCGTTAAAGACTTTTTACGTCCGGTCATGGTCAGTTTACAACATTGTAAGAATGTATATCTGCAGGGAGTGATCTTCCAGAACTCTCCCGCCTGGAATCTCCATCCGTTGCAGTGTGAGAATGTGATCATTGATGGGGTACTGGTTCGTAATCCCTCCTATGCACAGAACGGGGATGGCCTCGACCTGGAATCCTGCAAAAACACCATCATTGTGAACTCCACGTTCGATGTGGGAGACGATGGTATCTGCATTAAATCAGGCAAAGACGAAGACGGACGCCGCAGAGGCCAGGCCACCGAGAATGTAATTGTAGATAACTGTACCGTTTTTAAAGGGCACGGAGGCTTTGTAGTTGGTAGTGAAATGTCGGGCGGGGTACGCAATATCTCCGTCTCCAATTGCCAGTTCCTGGGAACCGATGTTGGCCTTCGCTTCAAGAGCCGCCGGGGACGCGGAGGAGTAGTAGAGAATATCTATATCTCCCGGATCAGCATGTTCGATATTGCCACCGAACCTTTACTCTTCAACCTCTATTACGGAGGACAATCCGCAGTCGAAGTACTGGAAGAGGGCGTTACCATTCCCCGGGAGGAGACTTTCCCAGCGGTAGATGAAACGACCCCGGCCTTCCGCAATATTTATGTGAAAGATATAGTTTGCAGCAAAGCCCGGCGGGCGATCTATTTTTATGGACTCCCCGAACAGATGATCGATAATATCAACATTGAAAATATGACTGTTCACTCTACCATTGGCGCCGAATTGAGGGAATCAAAGAATATCAAGCTCAAGAATATAGCGATCTACCCGGAGCAGGCCCCTGCCCTGCTACTGGAAAATGTACAGAATGTAGAGGTAGAAGGTTTTCGGACTGATCCGACCCTGCCAACTATTTTCGAAGTAGCCGGAAACAGATCGGAAGGGATTACCATCACCTCCGGTTACACTCAATTAAAAACAGGAAAAGATACCAAAGAGAATAGTGTCACCCTCCGGGCACAACCCTGAGTTTATTCACCCTCAACAGAGAAAAAGAGATGTATAACAAACTTATTATCCTATTAACGTTCCTCAGTAGTGCTTCAGCATACGCCCAGGCCACGTTAGAACCTGCCGCACTGGCCACCTCTGTAGCCAACCGGATCCTGAAAGAGACTCCCTATACATTTAAGAACACACAAACAGGAGAAACTTATACACACCTCAAAGGTATTCCTGTTACCCGGGAAATAAAAGTCTCCAACCAGTACAACGACTGGCACTATACCAACGGAGTACTTAATATAGCCCTGCTCGAACTGGCCGACCTTACCGGGAACAGCACGTATGAAGAGTATGTCTTTAAAAATATGGATTTCGTATTCGATCCGGATAACCTGGGATTTTTTGAAAAGCAATACCAGCAGGTTTTCAAAGAAGAGGGCTGGCGTGGTATCAGGAGATTAAGCTGGCATATGATATTCCGTAACAAACGTCTGGATGATAACGGGCCGATGGGTGCCAGCCTCATAGAACTGGAAATGCGCCGTCCGACTCCTGCCTATATAGATTATATCAATAACACCGCTGAGCATCTATTGTATGCCGAACCCCGCCTGCCGGACGGTACCATCGCCCGTATATGGCCTCACGAAAATACCATCTGGGCAGACGATCTTTTTATGGCACTCTCCTTCCTGTGCCGCATAGGGAAAATGACAGGAGATACCCGGTACTTTAACGATGCAGCCAACCAGGTACTTAACTACCATACCTATTTATGGCACCCTGAAAAAGAGCTATATTACCACTGTTACCATACGGATGTAAAGGAATACGGGGTTGCCCATTGGTCCAGGGCTAACGGATGGATGCTGATGGCACAGGCCGATTTACTCACCATGATGCCCGAAGATCACCCCATGCGGGAGGCCGTTCTTGCCAATTTTAACCGGCAGATCATCGGAGTATTAAAGTATCAGGGAAAGAATGGACTGTGGCATCAGATCCTGGATAAAACAGACTCCTACGAAAAGATCACCGGTACGGCGATGTTTGTTTTTGCTATCGCCAGAGGAGTACGGATGGGATGGATCCACAAAGACTACATCTATGCAGCCCAGGCCGGATTAAAAGGAATGATGACTAAAATGAGCGATGAAGGAGATGTAACTGCCATCTGTGTAGGAACAGGCATTATGCCGTCACTGACTTTTTATTATAACCGTCCGATACAGCAAAATGCTCCGATGGGAGAAGGGCCGGTACTACGTGCCTTGGTGGAAATGAGCCAGGCGAAACCGTATAGTGAGGTGAATGCCGACGACCAGTATGATAAGATCCGGATAAACAAATAATCCGAACCAGTATTTCCTGAGAACTATTATAAACAAAGGCCCTCTTTTCATGCTATATACCCGGGGCGCCCCTGAATGATCAGGGAAAGCCCCGGGTAGGATCTACAACATCCTTACAACCGCTTTTACCCTATTTTTTCTCTTCCGTACGGATATAATGTGCTATAGGAGGATTGTTATACTCCTGGTACATTTGCCCGGCATAGGCACTAAACGATTCTTTATCGTTGTAAAGGGGGCCTTCGGCCCAACTGGCCATTACCATATACTCATATCCTTTGTGCGCATCAGGTGTGATCTTAAAAACATGATTGCCCGAATGGGTTGGTACATATTTGTATTGAGGTTTATACTCTTCTTTCACAGCGAGTGCCATTCCAATAAAAGAGGCTCTCCACGGACCCCGGTTATCAATTTCCTCCGGATCCCTGATATATTCCGGGCCGGAAGTGATCACCAGTCCGTCACGCTGGATAAAATTATCCTCTTCAGGTTTCTGGCGTATTCCGCACCCCATTTCTACTCCGGGTACCCGCGGCTGAAAAGTGGTAAAGTTTACTTTGGAGACCGTGTAGTGAGTTCCGGCGTAAATAGAATAGTATTGCTCGTATTCGTAAAATCCCGATCCGGAATCCCAGTTCATTCCTTTGATCCGGATCATGGAACGGATAGGCCCGTTGCAAATGACATCATACGCATACCGGGTATCGGATAACTGCCCGGCATTCCATTTGGACTTCGGAACCAAGCGGTCGTGTGCAGGGGTATAACGGGGACGCGAAGGAGCATCCGGCTGTGAAGGATCTTCAAAGATGCAAAGTGCTCCTCCTCCGAAACTTTCGGCAACCCGTTGGATATCCGATCCATAATCCGGGTTTTCGTAGATCACTCCATACCCATCCAGGTTATCCATATACAGACGGTGTGACATAAGCAGCGGTTTCCGTTTTCCAAACACATCACAACTGTTGGCAAACCAGATTTTCCAGCCAATGTATTCATTTTCCCAGAAAGGCATCAAATGGCGGCAGTAGCTTCCGATATTGGCATGGGTACGGTGCTTGTTCCATCCCCGTGAATTCTCTCCCAGGTAGATATAGAACGTTCGTTTTTCACCTGCCTTGAGGTTAGTCTGAAAAAAGAGTTCATCCCAGATACCATCTTTGTCAATATCATCTAATTGATGGAAGATAGCGTGTCCGTTGGTTTCTTTACGCATCTCGTGTCCTCCCTGCCGATCCAATAGATCTTGTCCGGGCTCCGGAGCGGGAGGAAGCGCCGGGTCGACAACCGTGACCCACATTTCATGCAGATCGGGTATAGGGAACTCTTCCCGGCGGATAATAACCGGACAGTTTTCCCGGTCAAAGTTTAACGGGTTCTCTATTACATACTCTATTCTCACCACAGGAACAAAGGTACCTTGCGTATACCACTGCTGACCCTGAGCCTGCACACATCCCAACAACAGGAATAAGAAAAGGATATGGGTTATAGTTCTTGTATCTTTTTTCATTCTTATAATTAATTATAGGGTTATCAATAAGCAGATCAACTATTTATTTTTCCGCATACACCGTAACAGGTACCGAGAATCCGTCAGTCAGCCGTACAAAGAGGGCTCCCACCTGTAAGTCGTCAGCCAGGTCGGCTTTTAATGTCAATGTCAGGGTGGAGTGAGGTTTTAATAGATCCGAGGAGGTATCTACCTGCAACCAATCCAGATCTTCCGCTTTGCGGATAGTATAGGCTGTTTCTTCCAGTTCACCAATGGTCAGTGTCACTTTGACTGTCTCCCCGACCTTCATACGAACATAATAGGCATTAGATTCAATGTCGATCGGGCGAACCGGATAAAGGCTGGAAGTTCCATACTGGAACGCTCCCATGGCGGGAGCTTCACCCGGATAATCATCCATAAAGTTGGGTAATTCTTGTCCCCTGTCTATTCCCGGATCGGTAATACGTAAAGTATAAATTCCTTTGGAAGGATCTGTAAAGTGAGGCACAGCAAAAACTCCATGTTCTTCAGAACCTTCCCGGGCAAGCATATATCCCCTTCCTCCCGGTGTTTCCAGATTGGCGACCATATCATAGTCAAAATCATTTTCCGGTAACTGGTGTATATCGGAAATAGAGTGTCCTTTGCCCGATTTACCTTCACCGCGGGGAGCCTGGGTAGCCAGAAAAATGTTATTACGGGTAAAGGTCCGAAAGATCTCCCGTTTATTCTCCGGAGTATGCGGCCCATACCCTACTCCACGCATTCCATTACCAGAAAAGATCATGGTATTATTGAACAGGTATTGACGTCCTACGGTATGAGACAGCCCTCCTCCATTCTTAACAGCCGCACTGCTCGAACCATCAGAACAGCCCAGATTAGACACGACGTTACCAAATATATAAGAGGGTCCCTTCATATTGGGTGCCAGGCTGATACCACAGAAAAGTTGTTCGAAACGATTGCCGTATAACCGGACATTACATTGTCCGCCATCCAGCTCAATTCCATCGTCTTGTCCGAAGGCCATCAGATTCCCATATATATCCGCATCGTTATGGTAGGCACCGTGTACAAATCCATTCCTGTAGCCTTCCACCGGATCGTTATAACGATTCCGCTGACTTCCTACTATATCGTTGTAACGTATCACCAGGTTCCCGCCATTTTCCACAATAAGCATTCCATTAGGGCCTTTAGGGTGGCGCTGTGAAAAGAGGGTCCCGGCAAATTCACCCATATGAACCACTCCGTTTCAGGGATTGGTCCATCCGTTGGGATCGTGGATGTAACACCGCTCAACCACCACATTCCTGGCACGATCGAGCCGGATGCCGGCATCGTTATTGATCGCAATTCCATCTTTATCCATATATTATCCCCATTCATTCTGGGTAATGCCGACACGCCCCCACTTTGAAATATCACAATTGATCAGGCGGACGTGAGATACTTTTTCGGTCAAATCTACTCCGTGACGATAACCACCCCGAATGGTAGCTCCTTCCAGGAGCAGGTATTCACACTCCGTAAAACGAAGTGCATAGTCGGCTTCCTCTCCGGCATTGATCTCACAATCCGGCACAATACGTATCCAGCCATCCGGGGTACCCTTTAGTTTTTTAATTTCCAATGCTGTTTGTTTACCTTTAAAAAGAGAGCTCAGTAAAACTTCCCTGCCGATAGGTGGATGAGAGGTCCATGTCCTGAAAGAAGTAACATAATCCGCCACTACATTGCCGTACTTGGTTAAAGTGGCAAACACCTCGTATTCCGTATCTTCTTCCAGCAACACAATGCTGCCGCGAAACTCTTTAAACTCAGGATCGTATTCCGGTGGAAAAGCCTGCCGCCATGTTTCCGTACCTTTTTGCCGGAACTGAAGAGTACATTCCAATCCGGCTTCTGCCGGCAGATAGACACTACAGAAGGAAAAGGTATTTTCCAGCCGGGGAGGTTCACTAAACACCGTACGCACCTGACCGGCCACACTGAATGCAAGAAAAAAAAGAGGAGAATAATTTATATTTTTTCATGGTCTTATTCTGTTAGGGAGTATCCTGTAATGTGTATTTGTAAACAGAGCCATAGCCGCCGCCCCTGTTACGGGCCAGCCAGAGTTTATAATCAAAATCCTGTGTCGGTGTTATATACCGTTTCTCTATAGGTTTGGAGGCGGCAAGTACCAGTATAACAGGAAGACCGTTGGTATCCGTGGCCGAAATGATCAATTCGCTCCGGAAGTCGCCCACCAGGTCGGCAGTAAAAAGAAGCTTGCTATCGGGCACCGGATTGGGAGTTTCTCCCGGGATCAGTACGATCTTCTCTCCGTCAAACTTTCCGATCACTTTTCCATTTTCGCCGACTAACTCCCGGGTATGGTCTCCATCCCACTCCATGGGGGAGAAGCCAATGGGGAACTCTTCCGTGATCCGCTTTCCGTCGGCCGAAAAAAGTATATAAGTTTTATCCTGATGACCGGCCCGGTTGGTCATACACTCCATGCCGGGAGATCCATCCCAGATATCGGCTGTCCAGCCCACATGCCCGTGGCTCCAATAGGGATCGTCATTGCGGTTACTGTACCAGATCATCTCTCCGGTATTGGCATCGACCATATAGATCCCTGCATACTGGTTCGTCTCGACAATAAAACAGACCTCCAGACCGGGACGATCCGGAATATAATCATGAATAGAGATAATATCGGGATGCTGTTTGTAAATAGACCAACGTACGGTGCCATCGTGATTGAGACAGGTGGTTCCGTAAAAGATCTCCTGCTTTCCATCGCCGTCTACATCGGCCACTTCCACTTTATGTCCGCCGGAACCGCTGGTCTCCATAAAGCCTTCGTAGGTCCAGAGTTTATTCAGGTTGTGATCATAGGCAGTAATGACCTCGTTTTCATAGATACCGGTCTGGGTAATAATGGCCGGATTCTTACCATCCAGACAGGCAATACTCATCTGTATCCGGGTCGATGACCGGGAAACATCCGTTGCCATCTTATCCCATAATGTTTTATATTTTATACGTCCCGACATACCATCCAGAATAGCGAGATGGTTCTCTCCATCAATCTCCAGGAGGGTAATTACTTCATCTTTTCCATCCCCATCCATATCCCATACATTAAAGGGAGCATTGCTGGCACTGCCAAAAACAGCATCGTGGGTAGCTATGTTCTTTCGCCAGAGCGATTTCCCGGTATAGGAGAATGCCTCCAATTGAACCAGGATACCCGGATCCTGCGAGGTTTCCGTATTGCCATTGTCCAGACGGATCACACAATTCAGTTTACCGTACCCTTCCAGATCGCCAAAAACCGGGGTCATTCCTCCCTGTTTCATAACAGGTTTAAATTTGGCAACAACCGGATACTCCTCTTGCCCGGCGACAAAGCCGGCCCAATCAGAACGTCTCAATTCGTTTCCTTCTGCATCTACAGAAACTACCACAAACTGATAGCGGGTATTGTCCGTCAATCCTTTGTAACCAAAAGAGGTGTTATATACCGGGGTATCATTGAGTTTCAATCCCATATGACTACGCTCTTTTCCCGTTACATAATAGATATTGAAACGGGTATTTTTGGTATCGGTCGGCAACAGTGCCCAGCTGATAGTCACTTTGCCTTTACCAGCCGGTACAGCCACCACATTCCGGTTCTCTTCCCGCCAGTCTACACCCTCCGGAGCACGTACCAGCCGGATCCCCAGATCGGGATACCGGATACCCGGCGACTGAGAAACCCCATCACCTACCCGCAGGAACTCTTTGGTAGCAGCCCAGCTACCCCCCCCATAATGCGGCGCTCAATATCCTGCGGCTTTTCGATGCGATATTTATAACCGGAAGATGCCGGGTCTTCGAAGGTGGTAGTAAGCTGCCATACGTTTCCGGTCATCTGATAGAGGCCCAGATTATTCTGCAATCCCCACCGGGCCGGTTGCAGGTAACGGTCCATCTCACCGAAAGAGCGGTCTCCGGTGATATTGAAATTGATCTGTTCCGTATGATCCAGAACAGTTTCATCATCTCCCCAGAAGTATCGGGTGTCGGTATGCTGACCTCTCCGGGCTGCTATCTCAAATTCGGGAGGAGTGGGGATCCGGTATACCCTTCCATCCAATGCAGAGAGCCACTCTGTATAAACCCTTACATCATCCCGATTGACAAATACAACCGGATACTCCTCTTTTCCTGCCGGGATACGTCCGTTCTTCCAATGCGGAGGCGCCTGGTAACCGGTGGCATCTATAAAAGCTTTATACTCCTGGTTTGTTACAAGATGATCTAATATTTCAAAAGCCCCTACATGGATAGGGTTTCCTTTGGATTCATAGCTACACGCATCCACCCTTACAAACCCCTGAGGTATCAGATCCTCTTTCGGCGTGAGGGGCTTACTACATCCTACTACAAGGATCAGACTTATTATTCCCAACATGGATCGTAACCGGTAAAACAAAAATCTCTGTCTCATATTATCTTATTTTTTAAGTACCTTCGGAAGTATTACCGGTTATGACCCGGAATAAATAAGCTGACCGGATAGTTGTTCCAGCCACTCTTCTATATGGTCATCCGGTATTGGCAACTGATGCCTGGTTGGCAGATAATCCGGATAACCTTCCACTTCTTCCTGACTATCAATCACTTTTCCTTTACCCCTATATATTTCACTGATTATTCGTTGATCAATCTGATCCCGGGAGTTCGGATGTGCTCCGGCATAGGTAAGTACATGTTCCGGTACCTCTTCCGGGGGTATGGGTATATATCTGTCCGTTAGTAACGGTGGCGCTGATAACTCTTCCGTGTCAGGGGAAAGTAACTGCCTGAAAGTAGAGTTATTTTGAACCTTCACATCGTCAAAAATGGCATTATTCATAGGATAAACAAGCAATTTACCGGTAACCATATACATATCTTTGAATGTATCTGCTCCGGGAATGAGGACATTACCGATGGCAGTAACCCGGGCTCTTCGCAGGCTATCCGGACAATCGGCATATTCGGTTACCGGCCAGGTACCGTGTATAGCCAGCTCTCCGGGGTTGTAGATCAGGTTATTCATAAGAAGTACTTCTGCATTGGGTTTTATCATCGGGTTGCGTTGATTGTTATGAGCATATAGATTTCCTATCACAGCAATATTCCAGCAGTAATCGTGGATCAGTGTTCCCATAGAGTGATACCCTTTTATATGAGTAGAGACGTTTAAACATTCAGCGATCAGACAGTTACTGAAAGTAATGAACCGGGAGGTCTTATCTCTTCCCTGGTGCCGGGGGCCCGATGCAGAAAGATTCTCGTCCGTAGCCCATGTAAAAGAACAATGATCGATCACTACATTGTAGGCTCCGTGGGTAGAAAGGCCATCTACCTCCCAATCGGACTGCTGCGGTAAGCCACAATCTCCGGGACGCACAGTGATATGCTGTACCATGACATCGTGTGCCATTACATTCAGTCCTCCTCTGATCAATGTAATACCTGGCGGGGGAGCCGTCTGCCCGGCGATAAACAGATAGGGATGATCAACCTGAAGATCGTTCCCATCCAGGTCGATCACTCCTCCTACTTCGAAGACAACGATCCTTGGCCCTTCCTGATCAATAGCCCGGGCTAACGAACCTTCGCCGGAATAGTTCAGGTTGGTTACTTTGATCACTTCAATCTCTTCATCGGTAAAGGTCCCGTACTGATCATGTCCGCAATGCAGAAATACCGCACTCTTTTTGAGGGTTCCGAACGTCTTATTCTCTTGTGCGGTCTGTACGTTTGTACACGAAAGAAAGAGAAGGGCCATAAGCCCGATCGGGATGATATAGTTTTTCCTTATTCGTTTCATATCATTAAATATTCCGGGTCAGCGAGTAAATAAACCGGTAACTCTCAGGTATAGGGGTGGCTTGTATTCCCGGGTATATAACCTTCCGTAAACCGAAAAAAGTTATATAACCCGGGCACACATACCCTTTGAAAACCTGAACGTTACGCTGAATTTTACTATCTCGTAGTAAATGTTACAATGGCATATTCCGAATCCTGTATACCCGGCTGTGTACTGACAGACTTTATCCGGGCTGAATATAACTCCTCACTGATCAGATCAGTAAGAACCAATATGTATTCATCCTCTATTTCGTACTTCCGCACATCTGTCTGGAACAGCTGATCATCCCTGCTTACTTCCAGGTAATAGGTTGCATTTTTGATGGGTATCCACTGCAAAAGAACACGGCCTGTTTCCACATCTGCCGTGAATACGGCCGGCCGGAACAATTGATTCGGTACTCTTACCTCATCGTCGTCACTACATGCGGCAA
The DNA here is from genome assembly GCA_021203405.1 of Bacteroides sp. Taxonomy (GTDB): domain Bacteria; phylum Bacteroidota; class Bacteroidia; order Bacteroidales; family Bacteroidaceae; genus Bacteroides. The sequence continues at coordinate 5,918 of JAJQBG010000425.1, read as the reverse complement.
ACGAGAGGATAAAAACCGATAAAAAGAGTATATAAGTATGTTTTAACATGTTTCTTTTATTTAGAGGTTCATAAAAAGCTTCATTAATTCATTAAGGAATAAGATCATTCTCCAGTACGTAATTACTTGCTGTGATAGTAGACATGCTCAAAGGGAACAAGTGGTTGTTCTTGTTTTTATCAAAACCGGCAACCACCTGGTTCATGGCACTCTCTATAGAAGTAATATTACTCTCTGACAAATCGGTGAGCCAACGGTTAGCGGTATAGCCTTCCGGAACTTCACCTTCATAGTTAAAGTCGGGATTCAGGATATGAATCGTTTCATTATCTTCCAGCGTTCTCCAGTAGATCGTATGGGGAATATGGCTGAATTCCGGATCGTTATGAATGATCTTGTTTACATCCGATAACATCTTTTCCAGTTTTTCTCCCAACAGGTTCCAGCGTACCAGATCGAATTTACGAACCAGTTCCCCACCAAACTCCCAGGCACGTTCGTCTACAATAGCACGGAAAAAGGTCTCTTTACTACCGGATACGGAGTCAATGTACCTGTTAACCTGCTCGTCCCACTCTTCCTGGGGAAATGCACGCATCCGGATCTGGGCAAATGCCTGTTTAGCCTCTGCTGTGGGCCCGTTGTTGAGTTCATTCTCTGTTTCGGCAAACATCAGCAAAACATCCGCATAGCGCATGATCGGCCAGTTAATACCCGGAGCCTGGTTACTGGCCAGGTCTCCTCCCATGGCAGGACTAAGCCAGGTACGACGCCATTTGCAGGGCTTAAAGTTATTGACTCCTACCAACGATTGCATACTCAGACGGTCGGAGCTATTGGCATAATCGTACAATTCTACCGACACATTCCGGCGGGTGTCTTTCGTATTGAAAGAGTAGAAATAGGAAATAGGAACACCTATCTCAGCGGCAGCCCTGCCATATTTAGGTTCTGCCGGACTGGTCGAGAATCTCATCCCGATCATCTGGGCAATACGTCCGCTCTTTCCCCTACCGAAAGGTATTTCCCAAAGTACCTCTTTATGCTGAGTATCCTGGCTGTACGCATGGATGATCCTGAATATAGATTCAAAGCTTGGATTCAACGAATGTCTCTCTGAGGCCATCAGTTCACGACACTCTTCATTAGCTATTTTATAATACTCCTGCCAGTACCTGCCCCGGCGGGTTTCAAAACCCGAAGCTTTGTTACGAAGAGAGTAACCGGCATAAGCCAGCGCAATTCTCGCCCTCAGCCCTTTACAAAATCCCCGGGTAACACGTTCGGCACTGCTACTCATCCAGGAGAGATACTCTTCCACATCTTTAAGATCCTGTACCAGGTATTCAAAGATCTCATCCCTATCGGTTTTAGGAAGATAAAAATCGTCTCCCGCCTGAGTAGATTTGATGGGGAAGGGTACATCTCCCCAATAGGATACAATTTCATAGTAACAAAATGCACGCAATACAACAGCTTCTGCATACAAGGAGCGGGCTTCCCGGGCAAACTCACCCTCCCAGATAGGACTTTCGGGAAGATTATCAATACACAGATTAGCCCGTTCAATGGCCTGATAATACCGGTTCCATGGGCCTGCGATCTGTGTATTACCGTCGTTGGCTGTATATTGTGCCAGATCACGGCGGACATTATCAGAGGCTCCGATCACAAATTCGATATCCGAACCGCTTTTATAGAACAACTGCATATTAGCATGCAGGTCCTGATGCATAAAACTGGAATAGATCCCATAAACAGCTTTCTGGGCAAAATCAAAATTACCGAATGTAGTCTCTTCCGTAAAGGTCGAATTGGAAGATGTTTTCAGATAATCGTCACGCGAAGCGAATATGCCGGATAAGAAAATAAGTAAGATAACAATACTATATGTTCTCATGATACTAATTTTAGAAGGTTAAGTTTAAACCAAAAACATACGAACGGCTTCTGGGATAAGCACTGTAATCGATACCGGGAGTCAGTGGAGTACTACGTACAGCATCCACTTCAGGATCAAAACCGGAATAATTGGTCCAGAGCCACAAATTGTATCCGGTTACATATACCCGCAGTTGTTCTATGCCTACCTTACCCACTAAATTCTTAGGCAATGAATAACCCAGTGTCAGTGTATTGAGTCGTAAAAAAGAACCATCTTCAATAGCCCACGAATGCAGGCGGGATAGAGAGTGCGTAGGAGACCACATGGTAGCATTCTGATTCATAGCCGCTAACTGTACCGGATCATCCACCCGAGCACCGGTAGTTTTATCAAAATAGATAAAACGATTATCAGAGTGCATGATCGTTGATAAATTCTTGTACAAACGTCCGCTCCGCAGATCATTGAAAGCAAGCTTGTTGGCATTATAGATATCATTTCCATATACCCAATTAAAGAAAGCTGAGAGGTCAAAACCTTTATATTGAGCGGTGAGGCTGAATCCTCCTGTATGCTTCGGGTTAGCATCCCCGATCACAACCTTATCGTTGGTAGCATCCACCAGGTCATCATCTTCAGGATTCTGGTTGACAAACTTCAGGGCACCCGGACGGAACAGATGGGGAGCCAGCAAGGTACTGTTATCCGCTACACCGGGTTTCAATATATACTGACCGTCTACATAGTCAAAATCGTCGAAAGTATACATACCGTCTGTTACAAAACCGTACATCAGCCCGATCTTACCTCCCTCTTTAATCAGGTAATCACCGGAAGGGCCGTCCGAGTCGTTACTCCAACCGGAGGATTGTTCCCACATTTTAATTTCGCCCAATTTATCGATCTTGTTTTTGTTGAAAGCGATATTAAAAGAGCCGGATAAATAGAAATCTTTCGTCTGTATGATCGTACCGTTCAGTGCTATTTCAATCCCGCGATTGGATGTCTGCCCGATGTTTTGATACTGTCTGGTATATCCGGAACTGGCCGGGATAGTGGTTTCGATCAACAGATCTTTGGTCGTATTTTTATAGAATTCTACCGAACCGGACAGACGATGATTCAGCAGTGAAAAGTCAAGTCCCAGGTTACGGGTGACGGTTGTTTCCCATTTCAGATCGGGATTGGAGAGGAAAGACTCCGGAATAAGGAAAGCGGTGGCATTTTCCTGGTTGCCATCCAGGAAAAGAGTACCTTCGGATTCATTATTGGTACGATAGGTCTTTTTCCAGACATCAGTCGGGATCCGGTTATTACCCGATTGTCCGTAACTAAAGCGTACTTTCAGGTCGGATAGCCAGTTTTCAGCAGGTTTCATAAACTGCTCATCGGAAAGACGCCAGCCAAGTGCAGCAGAAGGAAAATATCCCCATTGGTTACCGGGAGCGAACTTACTGGATCCATCGGCACGAAGGGTAGCCGAAACCAGATACTTTCCTCTATAATCATAGTTGGCACGCCCAAAGAAAGAAGAGGTTTTCTCAGCCGGTTTATGTACCGTATTGATCGGTTCTGTTTTTCCGGCCAGCTGCATCATGCTGAGCGCACCGACAGCGTCAATATATTTAGGGAAAGAGGTGGCCGAAAGGTTTAACTGTTGCTCATTGACTTCATTTAACTCTTCTCCTAACATAACCGTCAGATTACTACCCGGAAGAAAGTCTCTCTTGTCATAGGTCAGAATATTGGCCAGCCTGTAGCTTGTACCTTCGGTTTTACGAATGGAAGCCAGTGGCAATCCGGTAGTAGTGATGGAGTTAGATGTGTTGAGCCCATAGAACCGGTTGGTAGTATTCTTGGTATACTGATACCCCAATTCCAACCGATAGGTAAGATCTTTCAGTATCTTGACAGACATGGCACCGTTATAATTAAATGTCTGCCGGGTCGTTCTCCGGTAATCATCCTGGGTCTGTTTCAGGGGATTAACAATGGAAGAACTTACCACATCCGGGTCGTCATCGTACAGCCCGGGATCTACATAATCCATTAAACCATTGACAGGGCGATACTGTACAATATGAGGAAGACGATTATTATTGGAAGTACCTCCCCCTTTGATCCTGGTTTCCGACAAACGTACATTCAGGTCAAAAGACAACCACTTATTTACCTGGAAGAAGACTTTGGAAGTGAGATTGGTACGGTTAAAACCAGACTCCAGCATAATATCATCTTCATCGTTGCGGGTGAGACTGAGATTATACTTTATATCCTTTGTTCCTCCGACCACAGAGAGGTTATTGTATAACGTACTTCCGGTATTACCGAAGATCTCCTTTTGCCAGTTGGTACCGGTCATCTGTTTATAGAGTCCCATATCCTGAAAATGGCCATATTGCTTCTCAAAACCACCTGTTCCGCTCTGTTACTGAGCCTCCCATTGCCAGTATACATACTCGTACGGATCCAGCACATCAAAGAAGTCATTCATCTTCTTTAGTCCGTAATATACATTGTAATTTACCTTGGGTTTACCCTCGAAACCGCCCTTGGTGGTTATAATGACTACTCCATTGGCACCGCGGGCACCATAAATAGCGGTCGAAGAGGCATCCTTCAACACGTCAATATTTTCAATATCAGTGGGAGCAATATCATTGATATTATCTACCGGAAAACCATCCACAATATACAAAGGAGAGTTATCCCGCGTCAGGGAACCACCGCCACGTACCCGTATTTTTGTATCCGCATCAGGCGATCCTTCTGTCTGGGTAACCTGTACTCCGGCCAGTTTTCCCGTAATAGCCTGCGCGGCAGAATTAACAGGAATATCCCTGATCTGACTATTGCTTACCGATGCTACCGATCCGGTCAGATCCCTGCGGCGTTGCGTACCATACCCAACCACCACGATCTCGTCCAGTATCTTTGAATCTTCCACCAGTTTAATGGTAAGATTGGTATTCCGGACAGTTAAATTCTGGGTAACATACCCAATGAATGAAATCCGGATCGTACTGCCCACAGCAGTCGGAATGGAGAATCGGCCATCCAGGTCGGTAATTACACCGATGGAGGTTCCCGGAACGACAATACTGGCACCGATCACCGGCTCGCCTTTCTCGTCGAGAACGGTTCCCGTTATAACAGAGGTTTGCTGGGTAACATTATTTTCCGATAAGTTTTTCCGGGGTGCCAGAAGAATATAATCTTTTGTAAACTCATAACCGATGTTTGTGTTCTCAAAAGTTTCCTTCAGAATAGCAGCTACCTCTCCGGACTGCTTTTTTACATGTACCTCCCTACTGGTGTCAACCTCCCGTGTACTGAAAACAACCAGATAGTCTGTTTGCTCTTCAATCGCTGAAATGATCTGTCCGACCGATAGAGTATTGGTTCGCAAAACAATATTGGCATTTTGTGCTTCCGAATTGATAGCCATTAATTGAAAAGCACATACAAACAGGAAGAATAGCGCTACTTTCATTGTTCTACAATAATCCTTTACACGTTCATTGTGTGCAATAAGGAGTAGTAACAAAAGATTTATTTTCATATCTTTGCATAACATTAAGTGAATACTTGAAGTGAATCTCGGTTTTTACCTGCAACCCGGTGGCAAGTGGTGGTGCATCTGCCGCCTGTTGTTTTTAGCAAGAGTAGAATAGATGATCTTTTTTATTTCATAATAGGTAAAGTTTGAATGTTTAACATAGTATGTATAGTGCTTAAGCGTCCGTAAAAGAAAAAGTGTTCCAAAGCCGTTAACTTATCTCCAAAACACCCCATGATCCGTTTCTCTGTTTTTTATCCGTATCTGATTAGTAAACGAATCAACAAAGCAAATCCGCTAAAAAGAAAAACACTTTTTTTGAAAAAGGAATAAAAAGTTCTACTATCTATAAACCGGTCATGTTACACAATGAAATTGTCTTTTTTAAATATGGTTGACTCTTAAAGGATTCAAAAATATTAGAAAAGCATTACAATCAAGAGAAAGCACTAAAGTTGCGCCATCATGAAATTT
>JAJQBG010000226.1 GCA_021203405.1 Bacteroides sp. | reverse complement strand
ACCGATCACCTTAACACTGCCAGTGTTACGCTCTAGCCAGATGAGCTAACCCCCCAATTTGCGCACTTTCGGGAAGCTTTTCCGTTAATGCGGTGCAAATATAAGTAATATTCCGAATATAATAATATATTTGCAAAAAATAGCAGAAAAAAAATTATGTTGGTCTACAATACAACGTTTCATGTGGATTATGAGGTGGAAAAAACTTTGTGATCTGGATCCAGGAGTCCTATATTCCCGAAATTCTTCAGGGAGGTCTTTTAAAGTCTCCCCGTTTTATGCGGGTGCTCTCCCGGCATAACGACGAGGGAGAGAGTTACTCCATGCAATGGGAAGTGGAGAATTCCGAACTTCTTCACCGCTGGCATAATGAAACGGGTGCCCGTATAAACGAAGAAATAGGTAAGATTTTTAAGAACAGAGTGGTGGGATTTCCTACCCTGTTAGAAATTGTAGAGTGATTGTTCCGGTCAAAGAAAAAATAATCCTGGGAATTGACCCTGGTACTACCATAATGGGTTACGGAGTGATCCGGGTAGTAGGTACCAAAGCTGAAATGATAGCGATGGGAGTGGTCGATCTGCGTAAATTCGGTAACCACTACCTGAAACTAAACCATATTTATAAACGAGTGATCGGGATTATTGAAAGTTATCTGCCGGACGAACTGGCTATTGAAGCTCCCTTCTTTGGAAAGAATGTGCAATCCATGCTGAAACTGGGGCGGGCTCAGGGAGTAGCGATGGCGGCAGCACTGGGGCGGGATATTCCTATTACCGAGTATGCTCCCCTGAAAATAAAGATGGCTATTACCGGGAACGGGCAGGCCAGTAAGGAGCAGGTGGCTGATATGCTGAGGCGGATGCTTCATATCGAGATCAATCAGATGCCTGCCTTTCTGGATGCTACCGATGGGTTAGCTGCTGCTTATTGCCACTATTTGCAGATGGGACGCCCCGAACAGACCAAAGGCTATAGTAGCTGGAAAGATTTTATCACCAAAAACCCAAAACGGATCAAGGAGTAGTGGTTTCACCGGTGAAAAGGTTGTTAGCATGAAGAATAATTACCTGGCCCGCATGGGGGTTACGGAAGGCGATCCCTATACCTATCCCGGGATACCCGGTAGCCATCGCACCTATACCACCGGAGAAATTTGGGAGTGCCGCTATGCAAAAGAGCAGACCTGTTTTCGGTTCTGGTCGCCCGTGGCAGAAAAGGTGAAGGTTAATCTTTACCATTCCGGGCACCAGGGAAATCTCTATAAAGAGATCATGCTCTATCCGGCCGGAGGAGGATTCCGGGAAGGAGTAGTGAAAGAAGATTTGAACGGTTGTTTCTATGCCTTTCAGATCTATATCCGGGGAGAGTGGCTGGCCGAGACTCCCGGACTTTTTGCACTTGCCGTAGGAGTAAACGGTAAACGGGCTGCCATTATAGATTGGAGCGCTACCCATCCCGAAGGTTGGCAGCAGGAAGAACGGCCTGCACCGCTACATCCTGCCGATGCGGTGATTTATGAACTTCATCTCCGGGATTTTTCTACCGGGCCGGCTTCCGGTATCCGTTACCGGGGAAAATACCTTGCTTTTACTCAGGAAGGCACCTATAACCGCGAAGGGAGATCTACCGGGATCGATCACCTGAAAGAGTTAGGTATTACTCACCTTCACCTGCTTCCCGTATTTGATTTTTCCTCTGTGGATGAAACCGATTCCCGGTACCGGTACAATTGGGGATACGATCCGCAGAATTATAATGTACCCGAAGGCTCTTATGCTACGGATGCTTACGATCCTGTACGGCGTATCCGGGAATTTAAGGAGATGGTGATGGCTCTGCACCGCGCCGGTATCCGGGTGGTGATGGATGTAGTATATAATCATACCTGGCAGGCGGCTAAAAGTGCTTTCGAACGAACGAATCCTGGTTACTTTTTCCGGCATAAAGGGAATGGGGAGTGCTCCGACGGGTCGGGTTGTGGTAATGAAACTGCCAGTGAGCAACCTATGATGCGGAAGTTTATGGTAGAGTCTGTCTGTTACTGGATGAAAGAGTACCATATTGACGGATTCCGTTTCGACCTGATGGGGCTACACGATATAGATACTATGAATGAGATAGCCCGGGCTGCCCGGGCCATTGATCCGGATGTATTGCTCTACGGGGAGGGATGGAGTGCGGGAGAGCCTGCCTATCCCCGTTCATTACTGGCTATGAAAGAGAATATCTCCCGGATACCGGGTGTGGCAGTTTTTAGTGATGAATTCCGGGATGCATTACGGGGGCCTTTTTATAATAACCGGAAGGGGGGGCTTCCTGACTGGGACACCCGGTCAGGAAGAGAGTGTGAAATTTGGTGTAGTGGGAGCGACTTGTCATCCTCAGCTTAAACAGAACCTTATCAGTCATGGTGGAAACTTCTGGGCTGCTACAGCCGACCAGATGATAGCCTATGTCAGTTGTCACGATGATCTTTGTTTAGGTGACCGGTTGAAAAAAGTGGTTCCGCTGATCCCGGAACCGGAGTTGTTGCGGCTCTGCAAACTGGCGGCTACTGCGGTATTGACCTCTCAGGGTATTCCTTTTATCTATGCCGGCGAGGAGATGGTGCGGGATAAAAGGGGAGTACATAATAGTTATAAAAGTTCGGATGAGATCAATGCGATTGACTGGAACCGGAAAACCCGGTATCATACCCTGGTTGAATATTATAAAAAACTGATTGCTTTACGAAGGGCACATCCGGCTTTCCGGCTCAGAACGGCTGCCCGGATCACCCGCCACCTAGAGTTTCTTCCGGTAAAGAACCGCAATGTAGTTGCCTGGTGGTTAAAAGATCATGCCGGGGGGATCCGTGGAAAGATATCATTGTGGTACTTAATAGTAACCGACACGCTGTAAAGGTGGAAGTTCCTTCGGTTAGTTATCAGGTAGTATGTAAGGAGGGAGAAATTGAATTAAGTGGAATAGAGCGTGTAAAGGGGAAAGAGATCCTGGTTCCTGCCCAATCGGGATGGATTATGTATCGGTAACGAAGCCGGCGGGAACATCCGGAAATAAAAGTTATCTATCAGGTGCTATAAAGCTTTTATGAACAGGGGGGGGTGATTCCTTTTATTGGGTTTCTTCTGGTTGGGACCCATAATTAAAAAAGGGAAGTTTGTCGATTCCTTTGCTTTAAGTTTTGCCCGATTGGTTAATTTAACTATATTTGCATTCGATTTGTGTAAAGCTATACCGTTAATAAGGAGGTATAGCGGGAAGAATAAAAATGTAACCTAAGCTGTAATTTTAGTATGTTTTGGAATCTGAATATCATTTCTGATAAATAGAGGATATACTTCTAATTCCTCTTTTTGCATATAATCAAACTTTTGTAATAAGATTAAACTATCTCCTTTGGAGGTGACTTGTTGTGGGTAACCGGTAAAAGGAGGTATAATCATTGAATATAAACCTTTTAAAAAGAAGAAAAAATGGATTTGAGAAAATTATTAATGATGGTATTGGTAGCGGTTCTACCGCTTGGTTTTATTGCTTGTGATGATGACGATGATGATAATCAGGATGATGATAATCAGGAAGAGATAACTTTGGCTGAACAGGTTATTGGTAAATGGGAGATTACTAAAATTCAAGATCTTGATATTAGTGCTATTATTAGTGTAATTCCAGGAATAGGAGATTTGCTTGGAGATATTGAGTTAGTTATCGAATTGAAAGATAATGGTGAATTAATTGTAGCTAATTTGGAAGATAGGAAAGGAACGTATACAGTCTCAGAAACAAATGAAACGGTAAGCTGCGATTTTATGGAACAAACCGTAGTCGTCACAGAAGTTGCGGTAGATAATAATACTTTAACTGCTAAAGTTCCTTTAGGTGACCTTGATTTTAATTTTGAAGAGATGCCAGATCTAAAAGATATGATTATTGGAATACTGGGAACTGATACTCCTACTATAACTTGTAAGAAACAGTGATTTTAAAAGTTTAAATAAGGAATGGGTTGTCCGTGGTGGGCAACCATTTCTGTACATGAAATCTATTATTTATCTATCTTTGTCTCATCCACATCAAACTTACTCCCCGGCTTAATACCCTCATCCGAAAGAAAACTGATCTTCCCATCTACTTCCAGAATAGCCAGGTCAATATCCGTTAAATCTCCTTTTCCATTTTCACGGGCTGCCTGCTCAATCTCATCCATCGAAAGTTTATTTTGTTTCATTACCTTCTTATTGACTTTTCCATGCCGTATCAGTACCGCCGGTTCTCCTTCCATAATATGCTTAAGTTTATCCGATTTGTAGAGCATGGAGTGGGATAGTTTATTCACCAGAAAGAGGGTGCCTGCTGCCAGGATCCCACCGCCCAGAGAAGAGTCGTCACCTACCATGGCATTTTGTACCGAGTTACTGATCAGCAGGATAAAGACCAGGTCGGGGGTAGAAAGCTGGGCCAGTTCACTTCTGCCGAATAACCGGATGCTTAGTATAATGAACAGGTAGATAACGGTAGCACTGATAATGATATTTAAATGTGGATTTTCCAGCATATTACCTTACTTAAAGCATAGCGACTCCTTTTGTAGGGTAACAATGAAAATATCCGGAAGGTTCTTTCCGGAAGAGTCTCCTTTTAATAGAGATAGCGTTAATTTTAGTAGCTTGTTATAGATGCTACCTCTATTTATTTCGTATCTTTGCCTATCCATTAACTAGTTTTCAGGAGAATAGATGTATACGATTCAGAAGAGGTTTGAGATTGCGGCTTCCCATAGTTTGAAGCTGTCGTATGAGAGTAAGTGTGAGAATCTGCACGGGCATAACTGGGTGATTACTGTGTGGTGCCGTTCCCGTGAATTAAATCCCGATGGGATGGTCGTGGACTTTACGCATATCAAACAACTGATCCAGGGTAAACTGGATCATCAGAACCTGAACGATATCCTCCCTTTCAATACTACTGCTGAGAATATGGCCCGCTGGATATGCGATCAGATCCCGGAATGTTATAAAGTGATGGTACAGGAATCGGAGAATAACATTGCCTGGTATGAAGAAGATCAGTGAAATTTTTTATAGTGTGCAGGGAGAAGGGTTCTATACAGGGACTCCGGCTGTTTTTGTACGCTTCTCCGGTTGTAACCTGAAATGCTCTTTTTGTGATACGGAGCATCAGGAGGGAGCGTGGATGAGCAATGAAGAGATTGTGGAAGCGGTGAAGGCTTTTCCTGCCCGGCATATAGTGATCACCGGTGGGGAGCCGGGACTTTTTCTGGATGATAAACTGATAAAACTGTTAAAGGATGAGGGATGTTTTATCCAGATTGAGACCAATGGTGCCCGAAAGCTTCCCGAAGGGATTGACTGGATTACCTGTTCGCCCAAGGAGGGGGGAGGTAGTGCTGGAGCATATCGATGAGCTGAAAGTGGTTTATACCGGACAGGATATGGAACCTTATCAGCGGTTCTCGCCTAAAGTGCGGACCTTACAGCCGTGTTCGGGCAGTAATACGGAAGCAGTCGTGGAATATATCCTGCAAAATCCCTGTTGGCGGTTAAGTTTACAAATGCATAAAATATTGAATGTCAGATAGGTTGAATGAAAGGTGATGGGCTTCTAAATCGCATATAGGGTAGAAGCGATAAAAAGTTCATCTATCTTTTTTATATTTCGGGCTTTAAACTCACTGCTAT
>JAJQBG010000319.1 GCA_021203405.1 Bacteroides sp. | reverse complement strand
ATATAAAGGAGTATATAAAAAAGTTGCATGATTTTGAGAAGGAAACGTAACAGATGGAGTAACTGCATAAAAAAACAGACGTCTCTGCCAGGTAATAATGGAAGCTTAAGACCGGCGGAAGACGTCTGTACAACTTGTTTTTGTGGGGGCAAAGATAGAACTAATTTCTTCCGGAGAAAACAACCGGGTTAAAAATTTGCGTTTTTTTCATCAGGTTTTAAACGATCCATTGGCAGAGAGAGTTGGAGTCTGTACCCTTCGTTTTCTATCTCACCGGATTACTCCGTGTAAACCAATCGGTTAATGAAAGGGATCAAAATTTACACATCTAAATCGCACCCATAAAAGACTAAAATTTACCCCTTATAGTGCTTTTTTTCGCTTCTTTGCACCAACAAATCAAAACTTTGCAAACATGAAGAACGTAAAAATGCTTGCCTGCCTGGCAGGATTAACAGGTATCATCCTGCTGGCGGGGTGTTCCGGCCAGCCTCAGGCCAGTGAGAACAGGTACCTGGATTATGCGGTACGGTTAACCGATTCGGAGATCCAAAGAAATCCGGAATCGTGGATGTTGGACTTTTCGAAAACACCTAAATGGAACTATTGCCACGGCCTGGAGCTACAGGCCATTCTACAGGTATACGAGGCAACAGGTACACGATCTTACTTTGATTATGCCTACTCGTATGGGGATACGATGGTATTTGAAGATGGTACTATACGCACCTACAAGCTGGAAGATTACAACATAGACCGGGTGAATGCCGGAAATATTCTCTACCCACTTTACGAGCTGACCCAGGAGGAGCGGTTTGCCAAAGCGATCCGGTTGCTCCGGGAGCAGATGGCTACCCACCCGCGTACTTCGGAGGGAAGTTTCTGGCACAAAAAAGTGTACCCGCACCAGGTATGGCTGGATGGGCTCTATATGGCTACCCCCTTCCTGGCACACTATGCCAGAGCGTTTAATGAACCGGAACTTTTTGATGATGTGGCTTTGCAGATCATAGATGCAAAAAAGCATCTTTACGATCCCCGGACAGGGCTCTATTACCACGGTTGGGACGAAGCGCGTGAGCAGAAATGGGCCGATCCCCGAACAGGGCTCTCCCCTCACTTCTGGTCGAGAAGCATCGGCTGGTATATGATGGCGATGGTGGATGTACTGGACTTTTTTTCCGGCCGACCATCCGAAACGCAGTGAAATTACCTCACAGCTGGAAGAGCTTGCCGCAGCGCTGGAAAAATTCCGGGATCCGGAAACGGGGATGTGGTACCAGGTAACCGACCAAGGGGGACGGGAAGGGAACTACCTGGAGTCTACGGGTTCTGCCATGTTTATCTATAGCTGGATCAAAGGAGGAGAAAAGGGGTATCTGGATGCCTCCTGGAAGGAAAAAGGAGTGGCGGCTTACGATCAGTTTGTCCAGCGTTTCCTCAAAGAAGAGGCTGACGGCTCACTCAGCATTACCGATTGTTGTGCAGTAGCCGGACTGGGCGGAGATCCGGTTTACCGGGACGGTAGTTATGAATATTATATTTCCGAACCCATCCGGGACAACGATCCTAAAGCCGTAGGGCCGTTCATTATGACCAGTGTTATGCTAAGCAAATAAGAGTGAAATACTTAACAAACCTAAAAAACAGGATATGACACTCATTGCATAGGCAATAATTACTATTTTTGTTTCAATGAACAAACATCATAACCTGAGATAAAAGAGACTAAAAAGATACTGCGACATAAAAAGCCAGTATAACAATGTGTGAGGGCCGCCGGAAGTAGTGATTATTTTCAGGCGGTCATTGTTTACAGGCCTCTTGCGGCCTGATGCGGTAAAAGAGTTTAAAAAAACCGCCGGTTTTCTCCGGGATGTCGGAATTTCTGCTATCTTTGTATAAGATAGAAAAGCCTTTAAATTTGAATCTCATGAAACCTGAAACGTTAAAAACCCTCTCCAGGGAAGAGGTATATCAATTTATCAGAGAGTGCCTTATCTTCCCTCCGCCTCCTGAAGACCGAAATGACAATGCCGGAGTGACTACCTTCAGACAGCCTTATCACCGTTTTTCGATAGCGACCAGTAGTGCGGAAAGTTCCTTGAACCAGCTTATATTAAGCCGGTTTGCCGACCTGGGTATTTATAATTATACGAATTACCTCTATCTCGATTTTTATGAGGGAATACCGACCTTGTACTTTCAGTACCGGGAAGAGGCGGCGAACCGGATGATCGAATTACCCGGAGTGGATACCGTAGAGATCATCTACGAGATATTCAGGTATACGATCTTTTCGGAGAGAGCCGGGAAAGAGTAAGGGAGGGTTGTAAGGGGATTCATTGTTGTCGCCGGCTTCATAGCCGGTGACTTTTTCTTTTGTGGCCTCCCAGCCGCTCCTGTAACGTGTGGGGCTATAAAGCCCCCTTCGGAAACCCACCGGCTGGGAAGCCGGTGGGAACATAAGGTGTTTTGAGGGGGCAACGACTACAGGCGGGGCGGGCAGGCTATTTATGGGTATCAAAAAAAAACGGATCAGGGAGTAGGTCTGCCGGTTTACCTTTCCGGCATGTTCGAGAAGGGGTAGCCAGGGATTATACTCACTATCTACTACTCCTTTGTTGGAGTCCCGGTTCGAAGGATCTGTCCGCAGATTCTCCGGATCATTGTCCTGATACCGGAACCAGTGCCACCCTACCGAGGAAGGATTCTTCAGGAGTTCCAGGGTAAAATTCTCATAGAAGAGTCCCCGCTCCTGCTGGGTAGCTACATTCCAGCCGGCTCCGGTGGCATTCGGCAGTCTGGAGTCTTCTCCTTTGACATACCATTCGGTAATCAGGAAGGGTTTGCCGGCCCACTCTCCCCACTGGTTCATCTGCTCCTGCAGAGGTTGCCATTTGTGGTAGTGGTTGATGGAGATAATATCCATATAGCGGCCGGCTACTTCAAAGATCCGGGGATTGGTGAGTTCCTGCTCTTTCTCCTGGTTAAAACGGCAGCCCAGGTACATGTGGTTGGGATCTATCTCCCGGAGTACGGAGGTTACTTTCTGCATATAGGTTTCAAAGAAGAAGGCGGTGAATTCCATGCGGTCTTCCTGGGTGATATCCTCTACCGTGCTCTCCTTTCCTTTCCGGGCATCCAGCCATTTTTGGGCAGCGATGTATCCCTGTTCCTCTTTTTCTAAAAGCGTAAGGTGCCTGTCCAGGGCATCGTTGCGCCAGGGGAGTTTGTTATCGGTGAAATATCCCAGCAGGTAGGGATCGTCTTTGTAAACGGCTAGGGGTTCGATGGCTCTTCTTACATACTCTTCGAACTCGTTATCAAAAACCAGGGGAAGGTCAAACCGGTAACCCTGCCACCCGGCTACATCATAGCTGCCGCCAAACTTTTTGCGGTGTTGGTTGCGGTAACTATTCATGGGGTATACAATGATGGTATAAACCAGGGGTTGTTCTTGGGTGCGCATTACATCTACCGCCGACCAGGCTCCGGCACCGTTGAAACCGTAGGAGCGCAGCATACGGCTTTCCTCTTTGGCCTAGGCAGTTTCCGTACCAAACTTTTGCTGGAAAGCTGCTACCTGGCGGTCAGACTCGCCCGGGGTATAGGCGACTACGGCCCGGTGATGGAAGGGGTACCCATCCGGATCAATGATCCACCAGCGGCCGTCTTTGTATTGAGTACGGAAAAAACCGGTAGCCTTCTGCTTCCAGTCGGTTATGTAGCCTCCGAAACGGGATAAGGGGGGATCCTGTGAAGGGGTGTATCCGGGTATGCTCTCTACGGTCTGTGCCTGATAGGTTACCCAGATGGAGTCGCCGGAATCTCTCCGGGCAGCTACCGGAATGGTTCCCGGTTCCTGGCCGAATAGGGCCTCCACAGACAGGAGAGCAGTTATACATAGAAAAATAAATGGTTTCATAAAATGTACGATTTGAAAGGAGAACGGCACAGCGGGGGCTGTCTCCGTTCTCCGGAGTTATCCGGCAACCGGTAGAGAGGGGTATGTTTCAAAAGTCTGTAGAACCTTTTCAAGGTTCACCGGATTAAGGTGATCCTATTCCCGGGGTATCGCTTGGCTCTACCCCGGGCTATTTATGGATCCTTATTTCTCTACCGCTTGCTTTACAATCTGATTACCTGTTGAATTTAATATTCGGGATTCTGCGGGAAGGTACCCATGGCATCGATCTGTGCCTGCGGAATGGGCTAACGTACCATGTGCTCCTGCATGGTAGTGCCTACGATACTGCTGGTTGTACTTCCGAACCGGTGGTATTTATTAACCTGTTCTACGAGTTTACCAATGCGTTTGAGGAAGAACCAGCGTTTGCCTTCAAAGCATAACTCTCTTGCGTGTTCATCCATAATGGTTTCCAGGTCAATGGAGGTGAGCTCTTCCAGTCCGGCCCTTTCCCGGATGGCATTGAGGTACTCCAGAGCTTTGGGGGTATTCCCGTTGCGCCAGTGTGCTTCCGCACCCAGGATGTATGCCTCAGCCAGGCGGTAGGCCATGAATGGTTTGTAAGAGAGGGCCCGTTTAGCTGGTTTGTCCATATCGCGGTATTTCATCAGGCTCCATGTGTATTCGCGCAGCTGGGTAGAGTAAGGGGGATCGCCCGGCAGTTTCTTTTCATAATACTGAGAGGCGGGGTTGTTGCCATACAGGGTATCCGGATAGAAGAAGAACTGGAAGCGTTTATCCTTCTCTTCGTCATAGAGGGAACGGAGGTAGTCATTGGGATAGGTCCATCCGTAACAGTTACCTCCGTAACTGGCTTCTTCAAGAATGGGGGCTACAGGGTCTCCCGCAATGCTTATTTCGTAAAAACGGGCCTGGAAACAGGCTCCCAGTACATGGCCGTCTCCTCCTGCCAGGGTAGCGCTTCCTCCTGTTAATTCGTCGAACTGCCAGGCCATGAGGCTTTCACTGTGGTTAATATCATTACCGAAAACTTCACTGATGTCCATGAGTTTATACTGGCCACTTCCGATAATTTCATCGGTGTGCCGGGCTGCTGTTTCATAATCTCCCTGCCACATGGCCGATTCGGCACGCAGCTGACGGGCCAGTCCTTGTCCGATGATCCCGGGATCTACTTTGTATTCAAGATGTTTAATCGCATAATCCAGATCCCGGTCGATAAAGCCATATACATCTTTGGGATCGGCCGGTTTATAGTCTACAGGGTCAAATGCATTCTGCGGCGTGGTCGGTATACTGTCCAGCAGGATATTGTCGTAAGTCATCAGTAACCGGAGGTAGGCCCACGCACGGATCACCCGCGCTTCGGAGACGATGCGCTCACGGGTCTCCTCCTGCATTTCAATATCGGGAGCGTTCTCAATGATACCGGAGGCCCGGTCGATCATCTGGTAAGGACGGTTCCACATCTCGTTGGGCATGGCGTTGGCACGCATGTTAGAGCGGTACATTTCGGCTTCGTTCCAGGTACGAACCAGGGCCAGGTCGGTAGCGCAATAGTACCAGTAGGCTCCGCGGGCATCCGAGTCGTTGAAACGGAAGAAGCGCCTGGTAAGGCCATAGAGGCCGCTAAGACCGATCTCCAGTCCCTGTTCGCTTTCATACAGGGTGGAACTATTGATCTTATCAAATTGTTTCTCTACCAGCCAGGAATCGCAGGAAGTGTGGATCATCATGATCCCAATGACAAGGAGTAAAATATGTTTATTCATTTTTTTGTATCATTTTAATTAGAATTCAAGTAAATAACGC
>JAJQBG010000279.1 GCA_021203405.1 Bacteroides sp. | reverse complement strand
CCATCAAGATGAAATTATTGCGCCATCAAGGTGGAACAGATACAAATAATATGTATCGTTTTTAATTCATCTCCTGTTATCGCTGATTTTACAGACGGCGATAACAGAGAGAGTCAAGATCTTATGAACAAATTTTCTATTATTAGAATATGTAAAAAGCCCGGCTATATATCTATATAAGCGGGCTTTCTTTAAAATTCTATTATTGCTTAAAAATAAATCTTCATCTAATAATCAAACTCCAGCGAGAAGTTATCCACATAGAGTAAACTACCATCTCCACCGGTAAAGTAATCCCCATATTTACTGGCTGTACATACAATCACCAGGTATTTGGGTTCCCGACTTGTAGAACGATATTCCAACTCTATTTCAATAGGTTTATACCCTGTATCAGCAGTACCCTGAATATACTCACCATAAGCAATAATATTGGGATCATCCTGTTCAAATAGTTTCCGGTTACTGGAAGCGGTACGTATCTCTACCGGTTCATCCCAATCTCCCAACGCTACATAAATATGACAAGAGTCTGTTCTTCCCCTCAGGTATGAAAAATCACTTGAAGAGTGGCTGATTGCCACAGGAGTATATTTTATATATCCCTTTAACCGGGTAGGATAAGAGGTATAGAGACGTCCAAAATCTAAAATACCATTCGTTCCGACAGTCTCTTTATATTCACCCAGGAAAAGATTACCGGCAGCCAGTTTTCCTGCTCCGATACCAATAAACTTAGATTCCAGTTTAGCAGCCTGTCCACTTCCGTCAGCTGTATCCTGAGTAGGAACAGAATTACTGGTACCCAAGGTTACAGCTCCGGTATTACCTGTATCCCACCACTGTGGTTCTCCTTCTGCAAAAGGAAACCATATTCTTCCCGAAAGATGCCACTCGTCAAAGCTGCCTCCCGGAAGCGGAATAGCCTCACGGGTAGTAAAAGATACAGTTTGCCCATAATATTCATCCGAACGGGCACGATATATATATTCCGTATTCTCTTTTAATCCTGTTATACGGGCATTAAAGGCATTCCGTTCTACAGTGATCAAAGAAGGATCTACTATAGTCCAGGGGTCCGAAGAGGCTTCGCGGATCTCAAATCCAAATTCATCCCCCTCTTTTCCCTGGCCTTTGAGCCAAGCCACATTCACCCATACATCCGGATGATCAGTAATAGCAAGCTGATCGGTATTGTATACACGGAGACTCCAGTTCTCTAACTCATCGTAATATTTTACCCATACCGTTTGATCACGGGTGAAATTCTGTAATTCCAGAGAGTCTTTGGAATATTGAGCATTCCGGGGCCCTAATTGCAACTTACGAACTGCAATTTTAGACCGGTCCGTATTCTGGGTTACATAAGCAATCGCAATGCGATTCCTTACATCAAACTCCGGCTGCCCCATCTGATTATTGACTTCAAAAATATATTCAAACTCCTGCGTAGCTTCTACTGTCCACACATAATCCTGATAGAGTGAAAGAGTCATTTTAAAATTACCGGACAGGTTCAGACTGTCTCCGACTGCCACAGTAGAAGTAGCCTCCTCTTCATTTAATAGTAAAACTTCCAGAGGAGCCTTCTTTATATTAACAGTATCAGCTAAACTAATCAATATCCGGTTATTCTCATTATCAATATAACTGTTTCCAATCTGTCCCTCTACTTTAAAATCGGTTACTCCGATCTTTATATAAGGCAGCGGTATATCATTCTCCAGACAGGAAATAAGGAGAAACAAACCGCCCAGAAGAAGGGTGGCGAAAGCTATACTATTGTATCTTCTTATCTTTCCCATAATTACATACATATTGTGATTCCCAGATTGATATTGAACAGATTAATCTTAAAGTTGACTCCACTTGTTTTGCGGGAACCACTATTTTCCTGATTCGTTTTCTGCTTCTCATTTCTGTATTTGAAACCGGCTACTCCGAATGAACACTCTACACTGACATTCTCCATAATAAAGACCGATACTCCGGGATTAATACCCAATCGTATCTGATTGATGTGGGTAGCTACATCCTCGATCTCCTCCACATTGGTATTTCCCCGGGTAAAGCGGGTATCTCCGGTACTGTAAGTAAGATTAGTCTCATTAAAAAGCCCGAAACGTTTGCCGGCATCCAACCCTACATAAGAACGGTGGAAAAGGGTCGCAGTATAGAGGTCTTCGGTAAAATGCAGATCCTGCATATTGATCTCTACATCATCAATAGTAATATTCAACTGATCCAGATCCGCACCCATATGCTCATAACCCAGTTTAATCCCAACCACTATATTATCCCGTACGGAATAACCGATAAATGGATCTAACTTAGTTACTTTTCCATTAAAACTAAAGTTTTCCAGAAACGAAAAGAACTGGCTATCATTGGTATCATACCCGGCATGCGAAAAGGATGCACCAAATATCCATTTTCCTTTCGGAATAAAACGGTAATTGGCTATTCCCCGGTCGTACCGGCCTACAGGACGTATACGGAGCAGATCGCGTCCGGATTTTACCGTATCATTTTGCAAGTCAATGTTCCCTTCGGCTACGGAAAGAAGCGGCTCTTCTGCATGGACGCAGGGTATCAGAAGCAGGAATCCCGCCAATATACATAGAAGTAGTTTATACTTTGCCATATTTTATTGATCCCTCCTTATAGATAAAATGCAATCCCCAATCCGATAGAAAAGAGATTGATCCTAAAATTCGCACTGTTACGGGTAGTATCTCCCTTATATACCTGGTTGGTATGTTGCCGGGTCCTACCGTAATTAAAGCCTAATACACCAATACTCACCTCTACCGCCGTATAGTTATTAATAAAAGCAACCATCCCGGGAGCCATACCAATACTGAAATCAGTACTGGTAGAGTAAGTTCCGGTCAGGTCTTCTCCTCTGCCACTGACCATTTTTGACTGACTTCCTCCTACGGTAAGTTACAGCTCATTAAAAAGTCCAAAACGGGTGCTATTACCTATACTGATATAATTCCTTAAAGAGGCTGTTCCGGAATAACTATGTTTCAGACTATAGAGATCGTCTAAATTAAAAGTAGTATCATCATCCAGATTGACAGAAAGTGCATCTACCTTAGTTAAGGTACGTCCGTAGGTAAAACGGCCTCCAGCCGCTAAATTATCTTTAAAAGCATAGAGTACAGTAGGGCTTACTTTAAAAGTATAGCCTTCGGCATCGAATTTATCGATCACCAGGAATTTGTAGTTATCGTCGGTATATTCTGAATAGGATACCGAGCTGCCTACGATCCATTGCCCTTTAGGGACAAACATTCGTTGCTCAATATCCCGTTTAAATTCTTGTGCCTGAGAGCAGATTGCTCCCAGGACACAAAAGATAAACAGTATTGATTTTCTCACGTTTATTTATTATTCATAAATTAGCTCAAAGTCATCCAGCCAGAGAACGCTTTTAGAACTACCAGTGAAATAATCTCCATATTTACTGGCAGAAGCAACTAAATAATATGGGTTGGTTTACGATCTGGATGGAAATATTCCAGATTTATTTCAAATTGCTCCATATTATCAACCGTTGTAGAGGTTCTTCTCTCAAATGCTCCATAAGCAATCACATGATCATCCTCTAACGGATAGAACATATCGTCAGGTCTATTCTGAGATTTAATAGAAACAACATTATCCCAGTCTCCTAACGCAACAAAAATAGTAGCAATATCATTATTGTCGTTAGCAGCTATATCATCTTGCATTTCCTCAGTTAAAGTTTTATCTGTATAATTTATTGTTCCTGTTTCATATCTATACCAACCTGTTAATTTAGCAGGACGACTTGTAAAAGGTCTACCCCAATCAATATTAGCACCAGCTGGAGCAATAGATGTACTTTTATATTGTCCCGCAAAAATATTTCCGGCAGCAAATTTCGTAATGATAACTGCATTAACAACAGTGGACGCTAATTTAGCAGATCCTAATCCTTCATGCTTATAAGTAGTATCAAAAGTAGTAGCATTAACTCCATAGGTTCCTGTTCCACTATTACCAGAATCCCAGAACATTTCCCCTCCTTGTTCATTAAAATAAATTTTCCTGGAAGAAGTATAATAATGCTCAAAACTTGAGTTTGGTAATTGAATTGCTTCTTCAGTAGTAAACTGTATTATATCAGAAGATATTCCTTCAATTTCCACACAATACTCATAAGTGGCAGCATCAAGGAGTCCGGAAACCTGAGCAACCAAGGTATTTCCATCCCGGGTTCCCGTCACGGTTGCCCAGGTAGATGTACCATATCTACGATAAGAAAATATTGGATCAGTAGCATCGCTACCTTCTACAGTAGCATATAAAGTAGCACGTTTTGCCCAGATATCTTCTTCTACAAGTTTTGGTTCAATAGTGATATTAGGGGGTGTTACAGAGGAAGTTACTATTTCTAAATTTAACTGTTTCTCCGTAGTACGTACTTTAGAATCAGTTGCACTAATATGTACATCGTAAACCTCTCCTTCATTAGCATAACCAGCAATTATATCTATCAATTCAGTGAATGTTATTAGTACAGAAGTCAACGGATTTGCTTCTTTATCATAGTCAAGTTCAATACCTTCCTGAGCCAGTTCGCTTAATAATT
This sequence comes from Bacteroides sp., assembly GCA_021203405.1. Classification (GTDB taxonomy): domain Bacteria; phylum Bacteroidota; class Bacteroidia; order Bacteroidales; family Bacteroidaceae; genus Bacteroides. The sequence goes on along the minus strand of JAJQBG010000279.1, from coordinate 1,141 downwards.
CATCTGCTAAAGGAAAATCAAGAGGTAAACTTGTACCAAGTTTAGGTATACCAAGAGTTATATTGGTAAGGGGTAAAGCAGTAGTTACCTCTACAGTAATAACGTTTTCCGAAGAATTTTTAACCAACAGTATAGGTTCATTAATATCAAATACTTCACCATTAAATTCTTTCCCTTCAATTTTAGGACGTGCATGGTATATTCCAACTTCATCAGTAATTTCTTTTATCGGTTCTTCTATTACACTCAAATTAAATATACCATTTCCTGTACCACTACCTTCTTCCAGGGTATAAGTAAGTGTATAGCGGGTAGCCGGTTTAGCCGGAACAGAACCAGTCTCTTGATAATCATCCAGTACAAAAGTCCAGCCAATGATAGATTCATCACCACTTAATGTAAAATATCCATCATAATTTTCACCGGAACGATTTGCATTATAAACCAATGGATCGTTAAAGATAGTACTTGTAAAAGCATGTACCTCATAGCCTGAATATTTAGCCTTAAGATCATCGCTGAAGATAACCCGTACTATGGTATTCTGAATTGTACAAATGACTGTAACCGGAGTAGTAGTACCTGCAACTACAGTAATATCAGTTTCACCTTTATAATAAATCTTATCAAATGAACCGGGAACTTCCTCTCCGGCTTCTACAGTTACTTTATAATTTCCGGCAGAAAGACTAACTCCTGTCAATGCAGAAGTTCCTGTTCCTGAAAATTCCACTTCGCCTGCACTATTTGTTACAGTAACTACACAGGTGGCTAAGAGTTCGTCATCAGAAGGAATTGTACGTGTAACAGCACGGCATTGCTTTCAACTGCAATCTTACCCAATTGTACATCTACATTTAATGTACCTATTCCATTACCCACTATATCATTTTCAGTACAGGCAGCAAGTCCACCCATAAGTAACAGAACTAAAAAACTATATATATATTTATTCATCACTATTTAATCATTACCGTTAATGTTTTTTCTGTTTCTAAACCAGCATCATTTTTTACAGTTAAAATAAACTTGCTGGTTCCCTCGCCTAAGCCAGAAAGTAATGGCATAAAATCAGTAACATCAAATTCCAGTTTTGTAGCACCTATTACCTCTGATCCTACAGGAAAACCAAGACCTCCTT
>JAJQBG010000109.1 GCA_021203405.1 Bacteroides sp. | reverse complement strand
CAAAAATAAGACTTATTTTGTAATTCCGGACCATTCTATCAAAAAAAGATCACCTGATGTTCTGTTTCCAGGAAGTAGTCCTCCATCCAATCCGGCCCCGATAAATCCTATAAAGCCCCTTCGTTTTACTCAGGGTGACCCACTTGGTGATGACTTAACAAGAAGGATCTGCCTGGGAGAGGGCCTCTTTTCTATGGCAGAAGGTCTCCTCAGAAAGGTATGGACTGTGTTTATTAGGTGTATTATTTAGTCGCATACCAAATTTTAGTGTTTTTAGGCTAAAATGTCCTCTCTCATCTTCTATTAGGTTTATATTTTTATTCCTGGTACCGGCTGACCTCGTTTCCATAGCCTACCCTGTTACCCTGTTACTGTGTTTGTTTAACTAAATAATACCATCATGAAACAAAAAAATGGAAAGATAAAAAAGATGAAGGGTGGATTGCTCCTGCTATTGGCTCTGTTATTACTGGTGCCTGGTGGAGTTTTTGCTCAGACTATTACCGTAAAGGGTGTTGTTACCGACGAATACGACGACCCCATCATTGGAGCGACTGTTGTCGTTAAAGGAGCAGCTACCACGGGAACAATTACCGACCTGGATGGAAACTTCACTTTAAATGTACCCGCGAACGCTACCCTGCTCGTGTCGTTTGTAGGAATGGAGAGCCAGGAAGTAAAAGCCGTTTCCGGAGAGACATTGAACATTAAACTCAAAAACTCTGCCGAAGCGCTCGACGAAGTCGTGGTTCTGGGATACAGCAGCAGGGCAAGGCGAGACCTGACAGGGTCTGTCGGTTCCATTTCGGGTGTCAAACTGGCCCAGGTCCCTGTAACCTCGGCTGCCGTTGCCCTGCAGGGTAAGATTGCCGGTGTACAGGTAACATCTGTTGATGGCGCGCCGGGTGCGGATATTAACATTCGCGTGCGTGGGGGTACCTCAGTAACCCAGAGCAACGAACCCCTCTATATTGTCGATGGGTTCCAGGTAGATAATATCAACGATATCCCTCCTACGGATATCGCCTCCATTGATGTACTCAAGGATGCCTCCATCACAGCCATTTATGGTGCCAAAGGGGGGAATGGTGTAGTGGTTGTAACCACGAAAGCGGCTAAAGCCGGTAAGGTTCAGGTAAGCTTTAACGGACAGCTCTCTACCAGTAGCCTATCCAAAAAGCTGGATCTGATGAATTCCGCTCAATTCGCACGCTATCAGTATGAGTGGTCTGCCTGTGACGGTAACCGTTCCAGCAATGCGAAGTTCTTCCGGGCAAACTTTGGGAACCCGAACGACCTGGATATGTACAACACCCTACCTACCCACGATTGGCAGGACGAAGTGATGGGCGAACATCCGCTTAACTACTCTACCAACCTTACGATTGGTGGGGGTACCGATCAGATGCGTTTCAATATTTCTCTTACCCAGAGTGAAGATAAAGGTATTATCATGGGCTCGGGCGTACGTCGTACGAACCTGAATGTCAAGACTGCTATTGATATCAGCAAAAATCTGACTTTGCAGTTCAACCCTAAATTTGTATACCGCCGCGACGAAGGGGCAGGGGGTGACAATATTGGTACCGGCGGTATTATCGATGTGCTTCGTTACCGCCCAACCAACGGTTTACGCGAATTCGGATATATCGATCCTTCATATGCCGATCCGGATGAAGAAGAACTTTTCACTTACACCAACCCAAAGAGTGACATCAAGATCAACCAGCAGTTTAAGTATGAGTACAATTATACTAACGCGGTTTCTTTAGACTGGAAACCAATCCAGGGGTTGTTTCTCCGGACGGAAGCTACCATCGGTCTGAGATGGAAAGACGAAAATCGTTTCTGGGGCGCACTCACCAGTGAAGGCCAGAGTAATAATTCTTTGCCGGTAGCAAGGATTAGAAAGGATGAAAGATTCCAATATATATGGACCAATACAGCCAGTTATAATTTAAAATGGAAAGATGATCATGATTTTACATTCCTTTTAGGACAGGAGATCAGTCACAAACAGACCAAAACGAATGTTCAGCGAAATCGTTACTTCCCCCGTGAATTCGAGGCCAAACAAGCCTGGTCCAACATGGGATTTGGTACTCCGGTAGAGTCTTATACTACACATGGTACGCCCGATCGTATGGCTTCTTTTTTCGGACAGGTAAGCTACAACTACAATCATAAGTATCTGTTAACCGGTACATTCCGTGCCGACGGTTCCACTAAATTTGCTCCGGGCAATCAATGGGGGTATTTCCCCTCTGTAGCCGGTGGATGGGTGATCTCGGAAGAGGGTTTTTTGAAGGATGTTGAGTGGCTGGAACAATTGAAGATCCGTGCTGCTATTGGGTCGGCCGGTAACAATAACATTGACGATGATTTATGGCGTTATTTATATGCTATTAATTCTACGGGCGGGCCGGGTTTTGGTGAAGCCACACAATTTGGTGAACAATGGTATGGCAACCAGAGCGGCGACCAATTTGCCAACAACAAAATCAAATGGGAAACTACACTAACCCGTAATATTGCTCTCGATATCACGCTTTGGGGCGGTCGCTTAACCATTACTCCGGAGGCGTACTGGAACACCACCAAAGACCTGCTTTATAAATCAGATATCTCCTCCTCAGTGGGTTATGTAAGCCAGATGCAAAATATCGGTCAGGTCACTAATAAAGGTCTTGAACTGAGCCTATCGGGTGATATTCTCCGGGGAAAAGACTATGTACTCTCTGCCAATCTCTCACTGGGTTATAACAAGAGAAGGATTGATAAACTCAATGGTACGGACGATGTGATATGGGATCAGAACGACCGCTGGAAGTCATCCTACAATGACTATTGTCTCAGAGTAGGAGATGAGTTGGGGTTGATCTACGGTTTCGTATATGACGGCATCTATTCTATGGATGAATTCTATTTTGATCCGACTCAAAACTATCAGGCACTCCCCTGGGGCTCTTCTGCTCTCGATAATGGAGTAAAAGAGCAATCAGATACGGATGCAAACGGCGTTAAACACCCCAAAACTGTAATCAATCAGGTTTCCGGTAGTTCAAACTCTGGTATTGCCACCCTTCCTGGTAAGGTTAAGTTCAAAGACATAGATGGTGACGGATATATTACAGAAAACGACCGTGTTGTTATTGGTAATACCAATCCTAAAGTGCAGGGAGGTTTCGGATTCAGTGGTCAATGGAAGAATCTTGATTTTGCTACTAATTTCAATTTTATGCTTAAGTTCGATGTGAACAATGCTACAGCCTACCAGTTAGCATCCTCAGAGGACAACAGTAAAAAATTCTACAACTGTCTTGCCAAGTTTGCCGAGCACGGATGGCGCTATACCCGCGATAGCGATGGAGAAACGTTGTATAAAGCTTACTTTATGGACAATTCAGTAGATCTCTACCGTGAGTTGAACGAAGGTCGCACACTTTGGAATCCGACAGATGTAGTGACGAAGATAACCCATTCTTATTTTATTGAGGATGGTTCCTTCCTGCGTTGTCAGGATCTGACCATTGGTTACACACTCCCTTCCAAAACGACTGCCAAATGGGGGATTTCCAAGGCTCGTTTTTATGCATCGGCCACCAACCTGTTCATTATCACAGGCTATTCCGGGTACGACCCCGAAGTGGATGTTCAGACAGGTTTAACCTCGGGTATGGATTACAACCGCTACCCACGTAGTCGTGGCTTTGTATTCGGTACTAATATCACCTTTTAAAAAACTGAAAGAAAATGAAACTAAGAAATATTCTATTAACGGGGTTGACCGTTATAACTTTGGCTTCATGCAACGACTTTCTGAATGTAGAGTCTCCATCAAGTTATAGTGAAGAGTTTGTATTTGGTCAGAAGACGGAGATGAATCGGGTACTTAATGGTGTGTATGCTGCTATTCTGGTAAACGATCTTTATGGCAATGCTTATCAGAGGACTTTTATTCTCAACAGTGATGTGGATATGCAAATAAATTCAGCCAGCTCACCCAGTCAAAACAGCCATGCACGTTTCGATTGTACTTCGCAAAGTAGTGATATCGATAAATACTGGAAAGCTGCTTATAGTGCTATTGAAGATGCCAACCGCTTTATCCATGGCATGGAGAACAGTCCACTTTACGATGAGAGTGATACGGAGATTATGCAGATGATAGGGGAGGCTAAATGCTTGCGTGCTATGGTTTATCACGATCTGGTAGTGATGTTTGGGGATGTTCCTTTCACCTTTACATCGGCTGCACAGTTGGATGATGATAGTTATGTAATTCCTGTTGCTAAGCGGGAGGATATCCAGAACCGGCTGATCGAAGACCTGCAGGGTATTGCTCCAAAGATGAGTTCTTCTGCCAGTACCACGGTAGAACGCGCCTCCAGAGAATTTGCCTGGTCCCTGATAGCCCGTATCGCTTTGACTGCGGGTGGATATTCACTTCATCCCGACGAAAGCAATGCTTCCAGCTACGGAGTTATGAAGCGTCCGGAGGATTACCAGAAATATTATCGCATTACCAAGGAATATGCCGGGTATGTTATTAATAACAGTGCACATGCATTGGGAAACTCTTATTCGGATGTATTTATCAAACAGAGTAATTTTGAAGTGGCTACCAACGGTGACCCTATTTTCGAAATACCTTTTGCCAAAGAGTCTACCGGTAATACCGGGTATATTCAGGGCCCTACTTCAACGGCCAACGAGGGAGTAACTTTGGGTAAAAATGTTTGGGGAGCATCCAGTGGCAACGGTCGTTTAAGTGCTTTCTATCGTTTCCAGTTTGATGAGAATGACAATCGCCGCGACTTTATCAACGGGCTCTGGTACTATGGTAATACCGCGAACAGTGTTACCCAGGATTCTTGCTTCATTCGTGCCGACTATACCGTACACAATAACAAATGGTCTAAGTTATGGGCTAACGCCGGACAGTTTTCCAACACCAGTGCAGGTAGTACAGGTATTAATTATCCCTATATGCGTTTAGCTGATGTACTGTTGATGCATGCCGAGGCGGTCAACGAGTTGGAAGGCCCCACGGGTGAAGCACAGGAATCACTCCGTAAAGTTCGTGCCCGTGCATTCGATGATCAGGGTCTTGTTTCCGCACATGTCGCTCAGGCAGCCACCTCTAAAGAGGCCTTCCTGAAAGCTGTACTGGATGAGCGTAAATGGGAATTTGCAGGTGAGAATATGCGTTGGCGGGATCTGGTCCGTAATAACCTGTATGCACAGGAAACGGTTTACAGTTTTCTTCGCTATTACTCAGTTGCAATGGGTAGTGCAGGTATGTACTCAGGTTTTGAAGATGCTATTGCCGAGTATGACGGTAGCGACTATTTAGACTATTTACCTACAACCATGTATTACCATGTTCTGCCGCAAAATATAGAGTGGCGGGTGGAGCCGGAGAATGTGTACGGTTATCCTTATCCCAATACAACCCTCGACATTCTCTATATTTATAATCCTTACAAAAATGCAGCCAGGCCTTCGAATGCTGTTACTGCTATTGAAGGGGTAGACTGGAAAACAGCAGATTTCTACAATTGGGAAGATGGCGGTTCAGCGAGAAATGAATGTAAATATTCGTTCTATGGCTATATCCGTTACGAAGATGATGGGATTATGTTGGTGCATAATGGTGAGAAAGTTCCCCTTAGAGGGAGTATACCTGCAGTGAGTGATCTACCTGTGGTACGTTACATACTACCTTACCCTAATACGGCTATCCAGCGTTCGGCAGGTGCATATAAAAATTATTACAATCACAACTAATAATAAAG
>JAJQBG010000311.1 GCA_021203405.1 Bacteroides sp. | reverse complement strand
GTTTTTTAGTATCTTGCATTCATGATCCAAAAATGAGATAATTAAAGTCAATTTTTCACTCTTTAAAAGAGCAATACTATGGAAAATCAGCAACAGGTACCTTCGGTTCCACAAAGTCAGCCGGTGATCGGTGTGGGAGAGTAGATAATTACCCTGATCCTGATCGCTATTCCGGTAGTGGGTATTGTTATGTTATGTATCTGGGCTTTTGGTGGTAATACACCGCCCACTAAAGCCAATTTTGCAAAGGCAGGTTTAGTGCTTGCGGTGATTGGTATTGTTTTTATGCTGCTGTTCAGCAGTTTAATATTTGGAGCTATAGCAAGTCTGGCAATGTAAAACTTTATATTGATCTTTAACTTCATTCCACAAAGATTGACTTGTCTATAATCCGCCTACGCCCCTTTTACAGGGGCGTAGTTGTTTTATAACCCTTCGTTAGTAAGATATACGCACTAAAACTTTGAATGCTAAGTAATTGTTTGGGGTATACCTTCTCCTCTGCTGTCCTTTCTGTTTTTGATATACTTCCTGCTTCTTATTTATCTTTTTGAGTATGGTGGATGTAATATATATCTTTATCAAATGGAATTATACCTGGTTGTAGCAGATTCCTTTATGTCGGTTGTACCGGTCTTTCCTCTTTTTTACGGCATATCCTCTCTGTTTCCCTTAGAAATATTACTCGTTTGTTAGGTTGTTGCTGATAAGAAGCTAGTTTGTTTCTGATAGGCAACTAAGCGTTTTCTGATGAGCAACTAACTGTTTTCCGATGGGAAACCGGACATCTTCTGATGGGAAAACGCCCGGTTTCTCATCAGAAAACGGGCGGTAAACGATCAGCAACCGGGCGGTAAACGACTTTTTTCCGAGATCGGAAAGTTACTGAATGGTGAAAAGAGAATCAGTCTGTTTACCGGGATTGTTTAGCAGAAGATCTTTCGGCTATTGTTGTGGGAGTATCTTATTTTCTTTTAATCTTCGCTCTCTTTATTCTCCCGTGGCTCTTCTTGTATAGGATCACTCTCTGTTGATCCTGTCACCTCTTCGTTGCCATTTTCCTCGGGCTTGGGTTTAAAGATCCAGTTTTTAATGGCTCGTATAATATATTTTTGTTTGGTAAAGAAATTGCTGACCAGTGATTCATAAAGGCCGGGTTTGTGATCGCGCAACTCCAGTGAATATTGTTTTTCTTCGTTGGTTATAATATTATAGTTGCAGCCTACCTCTTTTAATATATTATTTAACCTGTTTACAGCGGATGCCATATTGGTATTAGGATTGCCGTAATGATTGTTATTCCATAATGTTTTTAAGATAGTCTGTTTATCGAGGCTATAATGGGGACTTTCTATCAACATCTCCAATAATTTCAGGTTATTACCTTTTAACTGTTGCAGGACCCGGAATTGATGCTTATTGATGAGCCGGCAGCCGGCATGTCTGATGCTGAAACTGAAAAGACCGGAGAACTTCTCTGTGAACTGGCCGAGCAAAACTCGGTGATCGTGATTGAACACGATATGCACTTTGTAGAGCAGATTGCCCAGGATAAGGTAACTGTACTGGTAAGGGGTGAGATCCTTACCGAGGGTACGTTTGATGAAGTTAAAAATAACCAGGATGTGATCGATTGTTATCTGGGAGCACCCGATTCGGCACAGACCCGGAAATAAAATAAATTATGCAGGAAAAAGATATTATACTGGAAACGAAAGGTGTACATGCTGCTTATGGTGAAAGCCGTATTCTCTGGGGAGTCGATATGGAGGCCCGACGGGGAAAGGTGACTACGATTATGGGACGTAACGGAGTGGGAAAGACTACCCTGCTGCGTACCATTATGGGAATTGTACGCACCAAAGATCCTATTATATTTAATGGAGAGGAGATCCAGAACCGATCTACTTTTAAGCGGGCCAAAAAAGGGATCGGCTATGTGCCCCAGGGACGGGAAATTATCCCTAAACTGACGGTGTACGAGAATATCCTTATTGGGACTGAGTCCCGGAATGATTCTGTACGCTCGTTCGATGAAGATGAAATTTACGGTCTCTTTCCTATCCTGAAAGATTTTCGTCACCGGTTGGGAGGAAACCTGAGTGGAGGTCAGCAACAACAACTTGCTATTGCCCGTGCTCTGGTAGGAAAACCCGACCTGCTTATCCTGGACGAACCTACCGAAGGCATACAACCCTCCATTACTTACGAAATAGCCGATGTTTTGATGGGGTTGGTAGAGAAGGGAATGACTGTATTGCTGGTAGAGCAAAAGCTTAATTTTGCCCGCCGGCTTTCTGACTACTACTTTATTATGGATCGCGGGAAAGTGATAAAAAGCGACCATAAAGATAATATTGATTTTGAGCAACTGAAAAATTATTTATCCGTATAAGATAACCGATATGAGATTAACACCAAGAGATATTGAAAAACTGATGTTGCATACTGCCTGTACTGTTGCCCAGAAGCGGTATGCAAGGGGATTGAAACTGAACTATCCGGAAGCTATTGCATTGATTTCCGGACAGCTACTGGAACTGATCCGTGACGGACGAAGCCTGGCCGAACTGGTAGAGCTGGGTACGCAGATGCTGGGCACGGATGACGTAATGCCGGGTGTAGCTGAAATGATCGACGAAGTACAGGTAGAAGGTACACTGACGGATGGAACCAAACTGGTTTCCGTGCATACGCCCATCTGCCGTACCGGACTGGATGGTAAATGGGCCCTGTATGGTTCAGGACTTACCCGTTCTGCAGATAAGATCGAGACAGATAACAGCATGGAGGTGACCCCGGGAATCACTGAAATTGCTGCCGGGGAGATTGAGATCAATGTACGCCGCAAAACCCTGGAACTTGAAGTGTTCAACAGTGGTACACACAGTATCCAGGTGGGTTCACACTGTAACTTCGCAGAGACCAACCGGGCATTGAAATTCGATCGCCGGGCGGCTATCGGGTTCCGCCTGAATATACCTGCCGGAACAGCTGTACGTTTTGAACCGGGCGAGATCAAAAGGGTAGAACTGGTAGAGATTGGTGGGCAGAAGCTTATCTATGGCGGTAACAATCTGGTAGGAGGAGCCTATGAAGGGCGTGAGGATGATATCCTGGTTTCCATGCAAGAGAAAGGTTTTATAGATTAATTAGTAGCAACTATGGCAAAAATAGATAAAAAATTATACGCCGCTATGTATGGCCTTACTACAGGCGACAAGGTAACATTAGGAGATACTGGCCTTAAAATAGAGGTAGAGAAAGATTATACCGTATACGGTGAAGAGTGTGTTTTCGGAGGTGGTAAAGTGATCCGTGACGGAATGGGACAAGCCTCTGGTTTTAAAGAGGAGGAAATACTCGACCTGGTTATTACCAATGTACTGGTTCTAGACTACACGGGTATCTATAAAGCTGACGTGGGGATCAAAGAGGGGAAGATACGAGGGATAGGAAAAGCCGGTAACCCTCATATCCAGCCAGGGGTAACTCCTGGTATGATCATTGGTACTCTTACCGAAGTAATTTCGGGCGAAGGGCAGATCCTGACAGCCGGAGCCATTGATACCCATGTGCATTATATCTCTCCTCAACAGGCAGATGAGGCGTTGGCCTCCGGGGTTACCACTTTTGTCGGAGGAGGTACAGGACCTGCTACCGGTACCTATGCTACTACCTGTACGGTAAATCCCTTCTACATCCGTAAAATGATGGAGGCTACCGATCATATTCCCATTAACTTTGGTTTCTTAGGTAAAGGGAATTCCAGCCAGCCCGGTGCACTTATCAGTCAGATTGAAGCCGGTGCTCTCGGACTGAAACTTCATGAAGACTGGGGTTCCACCCCCGCAGCCCTCGATTGCTGCTTAAACGTTGCTGACCGGCACGATGTGCAGGTTTGTATTCACGCCGATTCTATCAATGAGTGCGGTTATCTGGAAGACTCTATCCGGGCTTTTAACGGCCGTACCATTCATACTTATCACACTGAGGGAGCCGGGGGTGGACATGCACCGGATATTATCAAAGCGTGTGGAGTCGCTAATATACTGCCTTCTTCTACTACACCGACTAACCCATACAGTATCAATACATTTGACGAACATCTGGATATGCTGATGATCTGTCATCACTTAGATCCTAATAATCCGGAGGATGTAGCTTTTGCCAAAAGTCGTATCCGTAATGGTACCATTGGTGCCGAGGATATTCTACACGATATGGGAGCTATCTCTATTTTTACATCCGACTCACAGGCGATGGGCCGGGTGGGAGAGGTGATATGCCGTACCTGGCAGATCGCATCCCGCATGAAACTGGTGCGTGGAGCTCTTCCGGAAGATACAGGTCGTGGTTTGGATAACTTCCGGGTAAGACGCTACGTGGCTAAATATACTATTAATCCTGCCCTGGCACATGGACTTTCACACGTGGTAGGATCAGTAGAAGAGGGTAAAATGGCCGACCTGGTACTTTGGAAACCTGCTTTTTTCGGAACCAAACCTGAAACTATTATCAAAGGCGGGATGATCGCTTATGCACAAATGGGTGATCCTAATGCTTCTATTCCTACACCGGAACCCTACTTCCCACGTCCTATGTTCGGAGGTATCGGTAAAGCAGCCGGAAAAAATGCCTGTGTGTTTGTAGCAGAGGCGTCTTTAGAGAATGTGGCAGGATATGGTTTAAATAAAGCTGCCAGGGTTGTAAGGGGATGCCGGATTATTTCCAAAAGTGATCTGAAGCTGAATAATTATCTTCCCGATATTGAAGTGAACCATAAAACGTTCGAGGTATTTGTGGATGGTAAACTCATTTCCTGTGAGCCGGCTGTTAAATTGCCGCTTACCCAACTTTACAATCTCTTTTAAATAGAGAGACAGGGAGCAGGCTGCTCCCGGGATCCCTTATCAATTTTCATTTTGCTTGCACCGTTTTGCGTATTGTCTCTTTGTGGTAAAGGGATGATACGCGATTTGGTTTTATGAGTTTTAGAAGAGGTTTCTACCTATCCACCAGAAAAGAATTAACAGGAAATATATTTTGATAGTTCTGTTGTGGTGGCATATATACCGTAGTTTACAGAACTTGTCTTCGGGATCAAACCATTGTACCCAGATAAGTGCTGCAAGATAGGGAAGGGAAATGATCAGAAAGGGATTGTACCGGAAGGCTGCATTTATATTCAGGTGGAATAACTGGTGTAAAGCCCGTTGCGTACCACAGGCCGGACAATTTAATCCGGTAAGGGAATGAAAAATACATTTGGGAAACCACCGGCTTGTTTCCGGGTTACCGAGGTATAATAAAAGTGTTCCTGTTGTAAGAATCAGACAGGCTATAATGATCCTCCAGGTAAGGGATGGTTTTATGCCGGAAAATAGATTACTGTTGTTCATGGTTGCGGACTATGAGTCCTTATTAAGTAACACCGGGAGTTATCCTCCCGGTAAAAAAGTGTACCTTATCAATACATACCGTCCATTAAAGTACCGAGCATACCTGTCATAAGTAATATAATAAAACTTACGGCAGATGCCACTACGGATACAATAGCCCAGGTTTTTGCATTTTTAGAAGCCTGTACGACACTTTCATAATTTCCTCTGTCCTATTCGTTATTTACTTTTACCGAATAGACAATGGATACGACTCCTGCAGGCAGACAACATAATACGGTTGACAGGATAGCCCATACCAGGTAATTATCCGGTTTTTGGGAAATTGCGCCAATACCTCCTGAAGGGGGAGGGGTGGTTTGCTGAGTATAGGGAGAAGGAGGCGGGGTTTGGGTGGTTCTTTCTGCTCCCGGAAATACA
>JAJQBG010000310.1 GCA_021203405.1 Bacteroides sp. | reverse complement strand
CCTATGTAGAAGAAATGATATTATACCTTTCAGCCATTCAAAAAGGAAACTCTATTATAAAAAACAAAAAAAGTAGGTGTAACGTACTTTTCTGCAATAGATAACTCTAATATTTTGTGTACCTTTGCGCCAGATTATAAATTGACTATATAAGGGTATGCAGGAAAAGATTATTATTCTCGACTTCGGCTCACAAACCACCCAACTGATCGGGCGCCGGGTACGTGAAATGGACACTTATTGTGAAATTGTTCCTTACAACAAATTTCCCAAAGAGGATAAAAGCATTAAAGGGGTGATCCTTTCGGGAAGTCCTTTCTCCGTATATGATGAGAATGCGTTCAAAGCCGATCTGGCAGAGATACGGGGAAACTATCCGGTATTGGGTATCTGTTACGGAGCCCAGTTCATGGCCTATTCCAACGGGGGCAATGTAGAGCCTGCCGGAACGCGTGAATATGGACGTGCGCACCTGGCCTCTTTCGATAAAGAGAATCCGCTGCTCAGAGGAGTACGCGAGAACTCACAGGTGTGGATGAGCCACGGGGATACCATCACTGCTATTCCTGCTGACTTTACAAAGATCGCTTCGACCGATAAGGTAGAGGTGGCTGCTTACCAGGTAGAGAATGAACAGACCTGGGGGGTACAGTTCCATCCGGAAGTGTTCCACAGTGAAGATGGTACGCAAATATTGAAAAACTTTGTGGTGGGTATTTGTGGGTGTAAACAGGATTGGAGTCCTGCCTCTTTTATTGAAACAACCGTTAAGGAGCTGAAAGAGCAGCTGGGCGATGATAAAGTGGTACTGGCCCTTTCAGGGGGAGTAGATTCTTCGGTAGCTGCCGTACTGTTGAACAGAGCGGTGGGAAAGAACCTGACCTGTGTATTTGTAGATCACGGACTGCTTCGTAAAAACGAGTTTGAAAATGTAATGCGCGATTACGAGCACCTGGGACTGAATGTAATTGGTGTAAATGCCAAGGATAAATTCTATCGGGAACTGGCCGGGGTAAGCGATCCGGAAATGAAACGGAAGATCATCGGTAAAGGATTTATTGATGTATTTGACGAAGAGGCGCACAAAATAAAAGATGTAAAGTGGCTGGCGCAGGGTACTATTTACCCGGATGTGATCGAGTCGCTTTCCATTACCGGTACGGTGATCAAAAGCCATCACAATGTAGGTGGACTTCCGGAGAAGATGAACCTGAAACTCTGCGAACCGCTGCGTCTCCTTTTCAAGGATGAAGTAAGACGGGTAGGCCGCGAACTGGGTATAATGGAGCATCTGATCTCCCGTCAACCCTTCCCGGGGCCGGGACTGGCGGTACGTATCCTGGGAGATATTACTCCGGAAAAAGTACGGGTTCTCCAGGATGCTGATGATATTTTCATCCAGGGACTGCGTGACTGGGGATTGCACGATAAAGTATGGCAGGCAGGAGTGATCCTGTTACCGGTACAGAGTGTAGGGGTGATGGGTGACGAGCGTACGTATGAGAACGCAGTGGCTCTGAGAGCGGTTACTTCTACGGATGCTATGACAGCCGACTGGGCACATTTACCGTATGAATTCCTGGGTAAAATGTCGAATGATATTATTAATAAGGTAAAAGGGGTGAACCGGGTTACCTATGATATCTCTTCTAAACCGCCTGCAACCATTGAATGGGAATAACCGAAAGAGAGAGAACAACAATAAAAGAAAAGAGTCAGTCTGGATTTTCCCGGCTGACTCTTTTTATATCTTCAACGTTTTAAAGATCCGTTCCTTGAGCTCTGCTATCTCAGGAGGAACAAGATCGGTAACCACATCTTCCAAAGCAAGCAGGATAGCCATGGCTTCGGTGGCCCGTTCCTCCAGATAAGGATGCATCTTAAAAAGAGTTTCCCACCGGGAGACTGCCTCACCGGTCCTCTCAAAGACATAACTGATAAAATCGTTATCCTTTAAAAAATCCTCCACCTTATAATGTATTAATTCACTTTCCACATTCCATTGATTATATTAACAAGACTCTTCGTTTCGAACTTTGTACTCAAACCTAAATCAGCTTTTGTTATTGCCTTCCTGCCATATTAAATAAAGTCCGGGTGATCTTTGTAAAAAGAAAAGCCTCATAGTATTGATCTACAAGGATTTTCTTCCCATCTAAAATTTTCAATAAGAGTGACTAAACACCTGTTATCTGATAAACCTCTTTACTTGTTTTAATATTATTTTAGATTTAATTCGTTGAAGCCCAACCTTTATTCTTTTCAAATTCTTCCGGATCTGAAACAGAGCTGAGTAAATAAGAGCCATAAAAGATCCTTGTACTATTTGCAGGAATGGGGCAGATAAACTATTTCCCGGGATCATCAGTTTAAATAGAATCATTAAATTTGCACCGACAAAGAAGAAAGATATGCACCGATCGCGTTTAATCATATTGGGTACCGGCAATGCCATGGTCACCCACTGTTACAATACCTGCTTTGCCATTCAATCCGGCGAAGAATACTTCCTGACAGATGCCGGCGGTGGGAATGGAATCCTGGTCCAGTTAGAAAAAGCAGGGATCCCCTTTCCTGCTATACGGCACATGTTTGTGACCCACGGCCATACCGACCATGTAATGGGAACGGTCTGGATATACCGGAAAATAGCCTCTATGATGATAGGAGACACATACAAAGGAGATTTTACCATCTATTGCCACGACGAGGTAAAACAGATCATTACCACGATGTGCCGGATGATGCTGGGAAAAAAGTTCCTTCAATTCATGGATAACCGCATCCGGATACAGGAGGTCGGGCCCGGAGAGAAACTTAGCATATCCGGTATGGAAGTGACTGTGTTTGATATACACTCCACTAAAATGAAACAATACGGTTACCGGGCCGTTCTGCCGGACGGTCAGAAACTGGTTTGCCTGGGAGATGAACCCTATCACGAATCTACCCGTCCTTATGTAGAAGGTTGTGACTGGCTCCTTGCGGAAGCCTTTTGTTTATATAGCGAGCGGGAAAAGTTCAAACCGTACGAAAAACATCACAGTACTGCTTTGGATGCCGGAAAAGAGGCGGAAGAGTTAAGGGTGAAGAACCTGGTACTTTACCATACGGAAGATAGTAACCTGATACAGCGAAAAGAACGATATACGCAGGAAGCGCGGCAAAACTTTTCGGGGAATGTATATGTACCGGATGACCTGGAAGTGATCTCCCTATAAGAGTATCTCCGGGAATAGTCCTATTTCCGGATTGTTTATCAGTGTGAACAGTCGGGCAATCTACCTGAGATCAGCATTCAGGCGGTACCGTGCGTTCATTCCCATCCCGGGTGGCCACATATTGAGGAGACATCAGTTCGAGTCCCTCCCGGGCAAAGATATGTTGGATATGCTGATGAAGGTTTGAGTAGATAGTAGCCAGCTGATCCGCATCGTCAATATAAGCATTGATCTGGTAAATACAATAAAAATCTCCCAGGTGGTTTCCAGTACAAAGGGACGCGGATCTTCCTTCACTCCGGGGGTATTCAAAGCGGCTTCGATCAGCAAACTGTGAACCTGCTGCCAGGGAACTTCATACCCCATCGTTACATCCGAATGGATGATCAATCCATACATACGGGCCGAAGCACTATAATTGACCGTATGGGAAGACATCACGAATGAGTTAGGGATCGTTACCACCTCATTTTTAGGGGTACGCAGCCGGGTTACAAAAGGAGTCTTTTCAATGACATTTCCGGTTGTCTCATTCAGCCGGATGCGGTCTCCCAGTTTAAAGGGACGCATATAAGTGATAACCAGTCCTGCTATGACATTTCCGATCACCGCACTCGATCCCAGGGAAACGATCAATCCGACAAATACAGAGATACCCTGAAAAACGCCGGAATCTGCCCCGGGCAAATGGGGATAGATCATAGCGATCATAAAGGCATAGAGCAAAAGCGGACAATGTGGAAAGTGGGTTGTGCCCAGTCGGGATAAAATCCGGATATTCTTAGCTTTTCTGCTTCTATTTCACCAGCCAGGTAGCGGATACCTTTTACCAGGTACCGGATCGCATACCAGATCACAAAGATGGTGAAGAGATTGGGAATATAATCGATCGCCCCGGCAAATATCTTCTTTACCGGGTTCCAGATGTAGTAGAATATTTTCAGAGCCAGATTTTCGGTCTGGGGAAAAATGGAGAAAAGGATAGGGACAGTCAGTATTAATAGGGTGATGAGTACCACATACCGGAGGATATTGGTAAAAAAGAGCAGGATCTTAACCTGTCTGCGGGTATCAAAAAGTTCGTACTCGTGAAAAGAGATCGGTTTCAGACGGGTTTTCCGAAGATTCCTTACTTTGACCCTTAACCAGTGATAGAAACGATTGATTCCCCGAATAATTATATATTGCAGGACAATGACTAAGATAAAAAAGAAGATATTTTTACCCAACTGAAACAAACTGTGCTCTTCTCGGAGCTGCCGGATCGTTTCCCGGATCACCAGCAATTTTTCTTTCGCCAATTCGTCCCGGGTAGTATTTTCCCACAGGCCATCCTGCTCAGTAAAAGAGGCAATTACCTTTCCGCCATACATAATTTCGGTAGCTACTTCCGTGCTCTCTACATAGATCGAATCAGGCCGTACCCCATAGCGTTTTCCCAGTTCCAGAATGGTTTTGGCTGTATTGCCGGCCCTGTCCTGCGGAGAGTGCCCTCCCCATTTACTATAAATCTCATACAGGGTATCGCCTTTTACCACAACCGGAATACCTGCGGTGACACTCCGCATAGAATCAATCCGTTGCTTTTGCTGTGCCAGTTTTACAGAATCCATGGCATAGGCTGCCATACGCAACTGCTCCATCTCTATGCGGAGATTCATTTCAGTGAGCCGGGAGGTTTCGAATTTCTCCTGTAATTTTCCCAAAGCAAGGGAGTCCTGCTCCCGGGTATATATGATAGTATCTGTGGTAAAAAGATCTATAATAGCGTCCCTGATCTGAGCCTGGAGCGTCATGCAACTAACCAGGAGTAGTATGGCTGTGTAAAAAATACGGCTTTTCATAATACCGGATTCTAATGGTTCTGTTTGTATGTTTCAAATAGGTTCTTAAAAACCAGCCAAACTTACACAATATTTTTGAATATAGAGGTTCTATACTTAGTTAAGTTCTTATCTATCTTTATCTCCTCTGAAATATTACACTGAGAATGACAAAACAGATACCAGTAGGAATATAAGCTACTAAGAGTAGACAACATATCCTTAAAGAAATCAACATCGGGAGAACATCTCCCGATGAACAAAAAATGCTCCTAGGTAGAGCGGCTATGAAGCCGCAAAGAAGAAGCCACCGGCTGTGAAGACAGCGACAACACATTGATATACAACCCAGTACAATCTTCCGACTACAACTAACTATTGCTCTGTCTCAAATTCCAGTGGAAAGTTCTCTGTTAAAGGATATCCTTCCTCACTTTCGAAACTGGGTATATAGAATTTAAAAGTTTGTTATTAATCAGACGTGCTATTGAAGCTAAAAGTTGCACTTTTTATGATCAAACTCTGATCAAAAAACAGGCCAGAGCCGGAACAGACTCATTTTAAAAGGATTGACAAAAAAACAAGGCTGTATCAAAAGTCCAATCGTTCTTTTATCAAGTTGTGAACTGTAAGTAATGATCCATGGTGGGTTGGGTCAAATTTGAACAGGCGGTCAGCGAAGCTAATAACCGCGGGTGAACCCCAGTTATGTTCGGAAGATTTGTTTTTAATAATTGTAGGATTAAGTTCCGAAGGAACGTCCCATTCCAGCCCAGTAC
>JAJQBG010000178.1 GCA_021203405.1 Bacteroides sp. | reverse complement strand
GATCATATATTTCTGCGGCAGCCTTACGGGGAGCTCCCGGAGCTCCCAACCGGTTCTGTATCTCTCTATAACCGTCCAACATCTGCCTCTGATAAATGGGATCCTCCAGAATGCGGGAAAGCTCTTTCTGCATATTTTCTACTGTCATTGTATCGGCTACCAACTCTTTTACCACCTCCCTGTCTGCTATCAGATTAACCAGAGAGATATACTTAACCGAAAGAATATGCCTCTTCAGAAAAGCAATCACCTTTCCTATAGGAGTATGATAACAGACGACCTGCGGAACATTAAAAAGAGCCGTTTCCAACGTAGCAGTACCAGAGGTTACCAGGGCAGCCCGGGCATGGCTCAATAGTTTATAAGTCTCTCCGTAGATCACAGTTACCGGATACTTACCGGTAAACTTCTGATAATAATCAGGTTCAATACCGGGCGCACCGGCCAGTACCAGCTGATGATCCTTAAACTGCGACGCCGCTTTCAGCATATCGGGTAGATTGTCCTTGATCTCCTGCCTGCGGCTACCCGCCAGTAAAGCAATAACCGGTTTATCTGAAAGTGCATGCCGGATAGAGAACTCCTGAAAAGTTTCCCGGTAATTGGCTTTAAAAAGGGCAACCTCATCGAGCGTAGGATTCCCTATATAGTGCACCGGGTAGTTATGTTTCCGGTAAAAGTCAACCTCAAAAGGGAGAATGCAATACATTTCGTCTACATCCCGTTTGATATTTTTGATGCGATACTCCTTCCAGGCCCATATCTTGGGAGAGATATAATAGAAAACCGGAATGCCGGTCTTCGATTTGACAAACTTAGCGATCGACAGGTTAAAACCCGGATAATCCACTAAGATAACCACATCGGGCTGATAGATAACGATCTCCTCTTTACATCGTTTCATATTGGCAAAAATAGTGCGCAGGTTGAGAAGTACCGGAACGAATCCCATATAAGCCATCTCTTTATAGTGCTTTAGTAACTTTCCGCCTTCTGCTGCCATCAGGTCACCTCCGAAATAACGGAAATCAGCCTCTTTATCCTCCTCTTTCAAAGCAGCCATCAGATGTGAGGCATGCAGGTCGCCCGAAGCTTCCCCGACAATAATAAAGTATTTCATACAGGTACTCTATATAATTAGGAAAGCATCTTCTGTAACTGGTCCATAAAACCATACGCCGTCAGATCCACCGTAATGGGAGTTACCGTAATGTATCCCTCCTGTAAAGCCCGGTAGTCGGTTGTGTCGGTATCCGGCTCTCTCTCTACAAAACACCCTGTAAGCCAGAAGCAAGGATCACCGTTGGAACGGGGACACGGTTCCCATTCGCAATCCCAGTATCCTTTAGCCTGGGTAGTCGCTTTGATCCCTTTATAGGCCGGAACCACCGGGATATTTACATTCAGGCAAACTCCGGAAGGAAGGGCTCCGGTAAGAACCTTTTCCGTGATCTGTGAAATAAACGAGGCAGCAGGCTGAAAATCAGCATCCGCCTGATGGTCGCATAAGGAAAATCCAATGGAGGGAATTGCCCGCAGGCATCCTTCAATCACAATTCCCATGGTACCGGAGTAATGTACATTGACTGCCGAATTATCTCCGTGGTTAATACCTCCTATAACCAGATCTGGTTTCCGGTCCAGTATAGTATGAAGAGCCAGCTTTACACAATCCGTGGGAGTACCCGAACATTGATAGATCGTTACTCCCTCTTCCCTGCTTACCATCCGGTAAGTAACAGGTGATACAACAGTAAGCGCACACCCGCTACCCGAACGGGGAGAATCCGGTGCCACTACCACAATTTCACCCAGGTGGCGGATAAACCGTACCAGTTCGTTGATCCCTTTGGCCCATACACCGTCGTCGTTGGAGATCAGTATAAGCGGTCTTTCTTTTTTCATACAATTAAATAGTGTTTTATAGGATGATCGGCAAAAATACAAAAAAAAGAGGAGAGAGAATTTTATAAGGAGAATCGTTTTTTCTTTTTCACACACAGGTACTATTACACAAAGCCCAGAGCAGTGTGAAACCTTACTCCGGGCAAGCATAGAAAACATAGTTAAGTAATGAAGTCTTTCTGACTGCTGTTCTTTATAGGAAAGCAGCCTGTTAATTAACGGGAGATTTTACTATCTACATTAAAATAGTCAAAATCCACATATCCCCCGGTCTGTTCTGTTGCGTAATTAAAGAGAGCAAAACGGCACCCCATAAAGTGGCTCAATGTAAATTCCATCTTTAAAGGATGGCCTATCTCCTTCCAGTTCGTACCATCCGTACTATAATAAAAATAACCTGTATCTACCTGATTCCTGAAATCACACTCTACTTTCAGGTACACCTTCTCTTTTTCCAAAGGTATTTCATCGATCTGTTCGTAGTTCTCATTTACCCGATCACTCTTCTGAGCATTTCCGGCTACTATATATTTCTTTCCGTTCTTCACTTTAACCCCTACTATTCCATATTTTTGTTGTAAAAGTCCCAATCCCGCAAAGTCGCCCTCTTTCATATGAGTTACATCTATAGCTGTTTCACCCGCACATTGAGGACCGAAAGTGCGTTGTGTAAGCGTATTCTTAGCATTAACAAAACTATTAGTTAGCATAAAAGTCTTTAAACGCAACCATCCCGGTCTTTCGGTTACAGACCAATATTCATTCGCAGGGTTATGGTTCCATTGCCAGACCAGAGGCAGGTCACGTTCACCCTTCTTTCTGGAGAAATCGTCACTACGCACGACCTGCGGTATAGCAGGCTGTTCTGCCGGTATATCCAGGAATTCCGGAACTACACCCTTCTCTCCGAAAACCGGCCATCCATCTTCCCACTTCATCGGTACCAGATAGGGGATCCGTCCTACCGCTCCTCTGTCTCCGAAGAAATACCCGTACCACTTTCCATCTGGTGTATCAATAAAACCACCCTGGGCTATGCCTTTGTCTTCCAGCACAACTCTTCCTTCATAAGGACCCATGATATGATCTGCCCGATACAACAATACAGTACGCATACTGTTTTTAGGCCAGGTGATAAGGAAAATATAATACTTCCCATTCACTTTAAAGATCTGGGCTCCCTCTGCCGGAAGTCCTCTCTCCTTTCCTGTGATGGCATCCGCATCGCGGATCAATGTTTGTTGCGTAGATTCATCCACACCGCTCAGATCGCTTTCCATTTCCCGGATCCCGACCTTTCCGCCGCAGCTTATGATGTATACTTTCCCATCATCGTCAAAGAACAGGGAGTGATCATGGATCTTAGGCTTATACTCTATCTTTTCCCAGGGAGTTTTTGCAGGATCTTTTGTATAGAACAGATAATTCAGATCACTGTTATTGGAGAAAGTTGACACATAGAATGTACCGTTATGATGGCGTATACTGCTTGCCCAGGTACCTCCTCCGTATGCATTCTTCCCGTTAGCCATTTCAAAATCATCTATGGTACCCAGTATATCGTACGCATAACTCACAATTTCCCAATCAACCAGGTTTTTCGACCTCATAATAGGTACTCCGGGATTCATATGCATAGTAGTACTACTCATATAATAGGTATCACCCACCCGGACCATTGACATATCGGGAATATCGGCCCAGACAATCGGATTATGAGCTTTCTGGGCCGAAGCCTCCACAAAAAATCCGAGCATTACCAGTAATATCCACTTAACACGATTCATTTTCTGTTCCATGTTTTTCATTATTGCATTGTGATTAAACATTATTTTCCAATACGGTATGCAGAATGATAAGAATTCCTCTAATTCTTATCATTCTGCCGGCAACAAAGATAGGGATGATCGCTGTTTTTTTCCTTTGACTTTGAACAATAAACCTTAGATTTTAGATAAAATCTAAGGAAATTGCACACAAAAAGAGTTCTTTTAGCCAAAAACAGTTCAAAGGAAGAAGGCTTCCTGACCTCACTGAACTACTATAGTTCCCTATACCGCTCTATCCCGATCTCCTTTAAAAACAGCTCATCGTGTGATACCGCCACCACTGTTCCCCTATACTCTTTCACTACCGAAGTAAGGATCTCCAGATTTGTAATATCCAGGTTATTGGTCGGTTCATCCAGGATAAAAAGATCGGGCGACTGTTCTCCCACCATCAGGCAACAAAGTGCCAGCCGCATTCTCTCTCCTCCACTGAGGAAGTGACATTTTTTATCCCATACCGCAAGCGGGAAGAAAAAGCGATGGAGGATCATTTTCAATTCATGTTCAGGAAGATGGCGACTGTTCATTGCTTCCAGTTGCTGATATACCGTCCGTTCATTATGTATCATTGAATAATCCTGATCCAGATAAACAGCCTTTATCCCTGCTGCCCGGTAAATCTCTCCTCCGGAAGGAGAAAGTCTCCCCATAAGTATCTTTAAAAGGGTACTTTTACCGCACCCATTGGCACCGGAAAAAGCGATCCGCTCCCCGCTACGTATCTCTAAGGATAAAGGAGAAGACCAGACCGGTTCCTTTTTCCGGATAACTGAAATTTATCTCCGACCCTTTTAACAAGATCTTTCCTGCATAAAGTCCGGAAGAACCAAAATCTACTTTCATCCGGTTCTTGTCCGACACTTCCAGCCGGAGCAGGGAGAGTTCCTCTCCTACCCTTCCTATCTTTTCCTTATGTTCTCCCTGCATCCGGGCACTGCTTTATCGGCCTTATCCTGTAAAGCATTGTTCAGAATACGGGGACCACCGCTCTTCTGTACATGCTTCTTTCCACGGGCTTCCTGTTTCTGCTTCTTTTCTGCTGTTTCCTGTGCTTTTCGCCGGGCCTGTTTCAGCATCTTTTCATTCGACCGGATCTCCTCTTCAAGCGCTTTTTCGTCCAGTTCTTTCCGCTCTTTGTAAAAAGAGTAATTACCACCATACTGCTTCATACCACTTTTGGTAAGTTCCATTGTAAAAGGCAATTGCTCTAATAACATCCGGTCGTGGCTCACAACCAGCAGCGTAGCACGTAAAGAAGCTATATAGTGATAAAGCTTCGTACGATTTTTGCGATCCAGGTGATTGGTAGGCTCATCCAGCAAAATAATATCAGGATCGTGCAGATGGATCCCGGCCAGGAAAACAAGGGTACGTTCTCCCCCGCTTAAAAACCGGAACGGAGTCTGCAGGTCAACCGCTTCCAGTCCCCAGTAAGCCAATGAAGCAATAGCCCGCTCTTCGACCTCCCAGTCATCCGCTAAAGCAGATAAATTCTCCTCCGTGACCGCTCCCTCTAAAATTTGATGCAAAGCTTCTGTTTTTACGGCAATACCCAATGCCTGCGCCACCGTACCATTTTCATACTGCCCGAATTGTTGGGGTACATACCAGCAACTACCCGTAAGCATTATCCTTCCGGAAGCCGGTTTTAGTTCTCCCCGTATCAGACGAAGCAGGGTAGATTTACCGGCACCGTTATTTCCCAGCAGGGCAACTTTTTCGCCCTTTTCCACAGCCAAACTAAGTTCCTCAAAAAGGGTTTCCTGATTGGTATGTTTATAAGTAAGTTTTTGTACCTGAATAGACATATTTCCATCTATTTAAAGATAAAACACATTCCGGTAAAAAGAGAAGGAGACAGAAAAGGTTACCTTTTTTCCTGTGATCGGCTACAGATACAATAAGAGCAGCGGTAAAAAAGAGATAAGACTTCTGAAATTACACTTCCCTTTCTTCCCGGAGTAAAATACTCTCACTGCCCGCATCTGTACAGGCCATGTTACCTGATCGTTTTATACACAACGACCGGTAAACGGGTTACTCGGATAAGGTAATATTCAGATTTTCATTTAAGTATTTATGAATTAAAC
>JAJQBG010000123.1 GCA_021203405.1 Bacteroides sp. | reverse complement strand
TAACAGGAGTGCTGCAGGTGCTACCACCCAAAAGTCACCTGTCACACTTAATTATTTGTAGATCTATATAATGTGATAGCGTGCTACCAAAATGCCGTTTTTTATAATTTATGTAGTGATATTCGTATAGAAAAAGGGCTATCCTGGTAAATCAAAAAAAACGAAACTATTCCCTTTTTTTCTTTTTCCTTTTTATATATTTGTGCAATAAATCAAATAGATATGTTGGCACATCAGCGAAGAGAAAAGATATTGGACCTGATCCGGGAAGACGGGCATGCAAAGGTACAGGAACTCAGCCGTATTTTTAAAGTAACGGAAGTTACCATTCGCCAGGACCTGGAAAGATTGGAAAAGGAGGGATATATCCGCAGAGAGCACGGTGGCGCGGTGTTGAAGGATATGGACTCTTCCGTAAAGAGCGTCTCTCCACTTAATCAGCATCATATAGAGGCCAAACGGGCGATTGCCCTCAAAGCAGTTTCTTATATTGATAACGGCGATGTGATCATTCTGGATTCCGGTTCCACTACGACTGAAATAGCTAAACTATTGATTGATTATAAGAACCTTACTGTCATTACCAATGCGCTTAATATTGCGCTGATCCTGGGAGTGAACCCCGGTATTGACCTCATTGTAACCGGGGGAGAGTTCAAAGCTCCTACACTTTCACTCACCGGACAGAAGGCGGCTGATTTTTTTAATACGATCCATGTAGATAAGCTTTTCCTGGCTACGGCGGGTATTACCCTGAAAGCCAGCCTTACCTATCCCAGTATCAGTGATATCTGTGTAAAAAGAGCCATGATAGAGTCGGCAGACAAGGTTTTCCTGGTAGCCGATTCCTCGAAGATCGGATTAACCTCTTTTGCCAGTCTGGGAGCTCTTTCCCTGATAGATTACCTTATCACTGATTCGAAAATTTCCGAAGAACAGATTAAATGGTTAGACGATAACGAGGTAAGTTATGTACTCACCGATCTGCCTGTTTTGTAACATAGCCATAAATACTTTCTTTTTCTTTTGTTTTCTTTCGTTTTAATCTTTCGTTTCTTTACTTTTGTGCCGTTCCCTTGAATGAACCCTATAAAAGTTTATAGATATGCGAAAGAAAGTAAACAGTTTGAAACAAACAGCGGAAGAAATACGGCTACGGCTGGTAGAGGTGGTTTATAAAGCCGGTGCCGGTCATATCGGAGGAGGTCTCTCTTCGGTCGATCTTTTGACTGCGCTCTATTTCCGGATCCTGAATGTAGATCCTGAGAATCCCGGTATGGATAACCGGGACCGTTTTATCATGAGTAAAGGACACAGTGTGGAGGCTCTCTATTGTACCCTGGAAGCAGCCGGTTTTATTGCTCCGGGTAAGCTGGATAGTTACGGGGGGTTCAACTCGCCCTTTGCAGGACACCCGACCATTAAGATCCCCGGGATCGAAGTAAACAGCGGTGCTCTGGGGCACGGTCTTTCTGTGGGGGTAGGAATGGCCCTGGCTGCCCGGATGGATAAAAAGTCGTATAGAACCTACGTGTTGATGGGAGATGGTGAACAGGGGGAAGGTTCTATTTATGAGGCGGCTATGTCTGCCAGCCATTACAAATTAGATAACCTGATCGCCATTATCGACCGCAACGGATTGCAGATCAGTGACACTACCGAACATGTAATGTCTCTGGAACCGATGGATCGCCGTTGGGAAGCCTTTGGCTGGGATGTGCATGAGATGAATGGGAATGATTCAGAGGATATTCTAAGAACATTTGAGAATATTAACTATACCAACGGAAAACCACATCTGATCATTTCCCGCACTACCAAAGGAAAAGGGATCTCCTTTATGGAGAACGGGCTTAAATGGCATCATGGAGTTCCCTGTGAATCTGAATATCAGCAGGCCGTAGCCGAGATCAAAGAGCGTCTTGCCAACTATCAATTACTAACCGACTAAAAGGAGAATATTATGTCAAATAAGATACCTACCCGAAAAAGTATAACTGATACCTTGCTGAAACTGGGCAGGGAGGACAGGGATATTGTTGTGGTCACTTCGGATGCCCGCGGATCTGTTACCCTGACCGATTTTGCCAATGAACTGCCGGAGCAGTTTGTAGAAGTTGGTATTGCCGAGCAAAATGCAGTAGGAGTGGGAGCCGGGCTGGCTTCTGCCGGAAAAAAGTATTTGTGTGCGGACCTGCCTGTTTTTACGTAGCCCGTAGCCTGGAGCAGGTCAAAGTAGATGTGGCCTACTCCCGCAACCGGGTCAATATAATCGGTGTAAGCGGAGGGGTAAGTTATGGAGCCCTGGGAGCTACCCACCACAGCCTGCACGATATTGCCGTACTGCGCACCTTCCCCGGAATGGATATTATTTTTCCCTGCGATGTGAAACAGGCAGCAAAAATGACAGTACAATTAGCTAACCATATTCGTCCTGTCTATGTAAGGGTAGGGCGCAATCCTGTGCCCGATGTCTATACCGGCGAAGAGGTTCCTTTTGAAATAGGAAAAGCAAACCTGCTCATGGAGGGAAATGATCTTACCCTGATCGGTACCGGGGAGACTGTTTATCACTGCCTGAAAGCGGGGGAAAGGCTCCGGGAACAAGGAATACAGGCCCGGGTGGTGGATATGCATACCCTCAAACCGGTGGATGAGGAGATGATCCTGCGGTGTGCCCGGGAGACGGGGCTTATTATCACGGCCGAAGAGCACAGCATCTATGGAGGACTGGGAGGTATGGTTGCCGAGATCGTAAGCCGGCATCATCCTGTTCTGGTAAAAATACTGGGTGTTCCGGATGAAAATGCGGTTCACGGCAAAAATACCGAGATCTTCCGTCACTACGGATTTGATCACGAAGGAATATACAAAACTGCGTTGGAAGCTTTAAAGAGATAGATATGCGCTACATACTCACTATAGACCAGAGTACTTCGTCTACCAAAGCGATCCTTTTTGACGATACGTGCCGGTTGGTTTGCCGGGAGAATATTCCCCACAAACAATACTATCCAGCCCCTGGTTGGGTAGAACACGATCCGCAGGAGATCTGGCAGAATATGCTGGAGGCTATCCGCCTGCTGGTGACCCGGAATGGGATCGATCGGTCGGATATTGTGTCGCTGGCTATCACCAATCAGCGGGAAACCGCAGTGGTATGGAACCGGAAGGGTGGGGTGCCGGTAGGCAGGGCTGTAGTATGGCAATGCCAGCGTGGAACGGCCATCTGTGAGGAGCTCTCCCGGCAGGGCGCCGACCCGATGGTACTTGAAAAGAGCGGGCTTAATATCAATCCCTATTTCTCTGCCAGTGGTATCAAATGGTTGCTGGATAATGAACCCGGGGCCCGTGCGCTGGCTGAACAGGGGGAGTTGCTGTGCGGTACGATAGAGAGCTGGCTTATCTGGAAGCTTACCGGAGGGAAGGTACATGCTACGGATTATACCAATGCGTCCCGTACCCTGCTTTTTAATATTCATACGCTCGATTGGGACGATAAATTACTGGAACTCTTTACCATTCCCCGGGAGATGATGCCCCAGGCGAAGCCTTCAGATTCGATCTTTGCCTATACCGATATAGAGGGGATCCTGGAGAGTCCTGTTCCTGTTGCAGGGGTGCTGGGCGATTCGCACGGTGCGCTGGTAGGGCAGATGTGCTTTGAAGAGGGGATGGGAAAGGCTACCTACGGAACCGGTTCGTCTGTGATGATCAATATCGGGAAAGAGGCCATGCTGCCTCCCAAAGGATTGGTAACTTCCGTTGGTTTTGCTGCTTTAGGGGAGGTCTTTTATGCGTTTGAAGGGAATATACATTGTACGGGAGCCACAATCAAGTGGTTGGTTGACAACCTGAAACTGATCGACACTCCCGCAGTAGCGGAAGCGATGGCTACCTCTGTACCGGGAAATGAGGGAGTCTATCTGGTACCGGCGTTCAGCGGACTGGGAGCGCCCTGGTGGAATCCCGAAGCCCGGGCCATCCTGTGTGGAATGACCCTCTCTACCAGCCGCGAGCATGTGGTACGTGCCTCCTTAGAGGCGATTGCTTACCAGGTAAAGGATCTGATCGATCTGATGAAATACCATACCGATGTCGTATTGAAGGAGCTCCGGGTAGATGGTGGCCCTTCCCGCAATAACTTCCTGATGCAGTTCCAGGCCGATATGCTGGATGCAAAGATCAACCGGCTGGAAATAGAAGAGGCTTCTGCACTGGGTGCTGTTATTCTCTCGGGTTTTGCTACCGGATTGTGGAGTAGCTTTGAAGCGGTGAAACGCCTTCGCAAAGGGGATGACTACATTCTGCCTGATATGGAAGAGTCTCTTCGTACCTTCCTGTATGAGGGTTGGAAAACAGCAGTAGAGATGGTAAATAAACAATAAAAATAATTTAAAAAATAATTGGATACTATGGCATACAAAGAAAAACTTACTTTCGGAGTGATCGTTGCAACACGTAATATTTTCAATGCGGCACTAGCGGAAAAGGCCCGCCCTGTTATCCTGCAAAAAATTCAGGAACTGGGACATGAATCTGTTATCCTGGATACGGACCAGACTCCTCATGCAGGGTGCATTGAAACCTTTGAAGATGCGCAAAAGTGTGCAGCGCTTTTCAAAGCGAACCGCAACCGTATCGATGGTATTGTAGTGGTGCTACCCAATTTTGGGGATGAAGTAGGAGTTGTGAACAGTATCAACCTTGCCAAACTGGATGTACCGGTACTGGTACAGGCTTGTAACGACGAGAATGATAAAGTAGATGTTCAAAGTCGCCGGGATGCCTTCTGCGGAAAGATCTCTGTATGTAACAACCTCTACCAGTATGGCATTCCTTTTACCGATACTACCCTGCATACCTGCGATCTGGATAGTGAGGTATTTACCGGAGACCTGGAACGTTTTGCTGCTGTCTGCCGGGTAGTGAACGGATTGCGTTCGGCCCGTATCGGACTCATCGGTTTGCGTCCGGCCGGGTTCCAGACCATTCGTGCCAGTGAAAAGTTGTTGCAGGCGTATGGTATTACCGTGGTACCGGTGGATATGACCCTGATCATTGACGATGCGGAGAAGATTGATAAGAACTCGGAAGAGGTACAGGCCAAAGTAGCTTCTATCCGGGCTTATGGAACAGTCCCTGCTTGTGTAAGTGCTGAAAAACTGGCTATGCAGGCTGCCTTTGGTATCGCCGTAGAGAACTGGATCCAAGCGAATCAGATCGATGCGACCGCTATTCAATGCTGGGATGCCCTTCAAAAGACGTATGGCTGTTCTGCCTGTGTAACGATGAGTATGCTGGGTGAGAAGCTGATCCCCTGTGCCTGCGAAGCCGATATTGCTGGGGCTGTTTCTATGTATGCCCTGATGCTGGCTTCGGGAAAATCGCCTGCGCTGCTGGATTGGAACAATAACTTTGCCGGTGAAAAGAATAAATGTGTGTGTACCCACTGTTGTAATTATCCCAAATCATTTATGGGGAATGAGATAGAGATCTCCAGCCTGGATGTACTGGGTACTGTACTGGGACAGGTCGATACTTTCGGGGCTATCAAAGGTAAAGTGGCTGCCGGTCCTTTCTCCTATTTCCGTATCTCTACGGATGATATACTGGGTGAGATCAAAGCTTATACCGGGGAAGGGGAGATCACAGACGATGCGTATGGAATGGACGGAGGTATTGCAGTTACGCAGATCGATAACCTGCAAAATCTGATGAAGTTTATCTGTAAGAACGGATTTGAACACCATGTAGCTATGTGCTGCTGAAGCCTGGCGGATATTTTTGAAGAGTCTACCGGTAACTACCTGGGATGGATTCTATACAAACAT
>JAJQBG010000215.1 GCA_021203405.1 Bacteroides sp. | reverse complement strand
GTATGCAAGTATGCATGGAGAGAATAAATAATTCATTAAATAGTATGGTTATGACTTTTAAAAAGTATCTGTTTACGGTAGTAATAGGATTGAGTCTTGTTGCATGTAACAAGGATGATAGTCCAACGGGAGTGGAAGAGGGGCTTCCTACCTATGTGAATCTTTCTATCTATCTTCCGGGAGCGGGTGGTGCACAACCCCATGCACTTCCGGATGATTATAACAACGATGGAGAGTATGAAGGAAATGATGGTGTAGAAACGCTGGATATCTATATGGTATCGGGAGATGGTACTATTGAGGCTAAAAGATTTACAGGATCGGGTATCTCTTCTATGGGATCGGTCGTGTCTCCGAGTCAGCCTTTCCGGACTACTTCGGGTACTAAAACTATTTATGTGGTACTCAATAGTCCGAATCCGTTGGGAAATACGGTAGATACGGATGATACGCTGGTGCCGACAGAGGGCCTGGCAGCGGTAGTTACACAGAACGGGGTAGCGTATGATGTAATTACAATAACGGGTAAGAGTGCCGCGGTAGCGATTGAACCGGATATACCACAGAGTTCTGTAGTATCGGGTGGGGTAAATCATATCTCTGTGCAGGTAGTGCGTATGGCATCGCGTGCCATTGTAACCACTACGGCTCCAACGCAGCTTACGACGGAAGATGGTACGGTATTAGGTACCCTTTCTGATATTACCTACTCGGTAGCACAAGGCACTACCCAGATTTATTTTATACAGCGTCCTGATTTTACGACTTTTGGATCGGATTATGTACCGGCATTGGGTGGATATACGGGACAGGCTAATCAATATTATGACTATTCGGATCTTTCCACACCGGAACCGGTCCCGGCTCTTCCGGCTGCGGGAGATGGTTATAAATCGCTTACGGGTAAATTCTTGTTTGAGAATACGCATACGGCAGGTGATCTCAGAACAACGGAGTATAGAAAAGGAAATACGGCGTATGTACTGGTAAGAGCGGTCCTGACCCCGACTGCCGCTGCGATCGCAGATGGTGGGACATTGGTTAATGGTACTTTTTATGTAGGACAAACGGATGGATTGATCTATTCTACCAAACAGGCTGCTCAGGCGGCCGTACAGAACCAGAAAGCGGCTGTATACCAAGGTGGAAAGATGCTCTATTATGCATGGCTGAATCCGGACGATATTGCTGCTCCGTTGAATTCACCGGTAGTAAGGAATAATATTTATCATGTAAATATTACAGGTTTTACCCGCATCGGATATAACTGGAATCCGCTTTATCCGGAAAATCCGAATTCACCCGATCCACAGAATCCTGATCCGAGACCGATAAATCCGGATGAGCCGGATCCTCCTGTAGATCCGATTGACCCCCTGACTCCGGAACAGACCTATATGACGGTAGAGATTACTGCGCTGAACTGGACTACCCACTCGTATGATATAGAGTTTTTAAGGAACGATACTTTATTCCCGGGTCATCAAAGGGTCCGGGAATGGGTATGTAAATTCAATACTAAATTGATAGAACAATGAATGTACGCTGCCAGCTGTTTCTTTGGGTTACTGTTATTATTTTTTTGCTTTTGTCTTCCTGTGTAAAGGAGGATGAGGATAAGTGTTCCGGGTTGCGTGGAGTGGATATCCGGTTCTATTCCAGCACTGTTTGCCAGGCAGATACTGTTTATCCGCAGCAGATCGGGGATCTTCTATATGGTGTGTTTGATGAGAAGGAGATACTTGTGTCTTATGAGCAGTTAAGTAATGTGGAACTCTCTGCCGGCTACTCCCGGCATGTCACTCTTACCAGTGGTCTGTATACGGTAGTAGCCTGGTCGGGGATCGATCCGGAGTACTATACGGTAAGTGGATGGCAAATAGGTGTAACCTGGAAAAGCGATTTTTTGCTGCGGGTGATCAGGGAAGGAAGTGGGGTTACTCTACCGGCAGATATATCTCTGTTTTACGGGGAGAGTCCGGCTCTTTATATTCCTGAGAGTAAAGGACCTGAGACTTATTATGCATGGGCTGCTGTAAATATGATGGAGATAACAAATCGCCTGACTGTTTCTGTAGAGGGACTGAGTGATCCGGAAGCGTTTGAAGTATTTATTGAAGTGGATAATGGTTCTATGAATGTGAACGGCTCTATGGCTGCGGACGAAGTAATAGAATATCAGGCAACGGAGAGTGTGACCGGTAGTGTACTGACTGCTTCTGTAGTACTACTGAAACTGGAAACAGGGATTACCAATACCTTGGTGATACGCAGCCGGACTACGGGGACAGAGGTATTCCGGGGAAATTTGTTGGGTACGCTTTTACTAAAGAATCCGGAGGTGAACCTGGCCTGCGACCATGATTTTACCATTCGTTTTACGGCGGAAGATCAATGTGAGTGTGGTACTTATATAATGACGGAGATCTGGGTCAATAACTGGTTGGTGCATAGTTACGATTTTGAAATGTAAGGAATAAAATGAGAAAGATCTATATACTTCTTTGCTGGGTGGTAATACTGGCTATGAGTTGTACGGATGAGAAGCAGGGGAGAGAGGACGATAAAAATGAGGCTGTCATCTCTTTAACGATCCGTGCGGCTGCTTCCGGTATTAATGAGGACCGGGTGCTTTGGGAAGATCGGGTAGACGAGTTACGTATGCTTGTTTTTAATCCGGATAATGGAGAGGTGGTTTTCAACCAGAAACTCTATTTCCCGGAGGGTTTTGATGAGCGCAGTAAGGCCGTACAGCTACCGGTAGGGAGGTATAATTTTTATTTTATTGCTAATGAAACGGTATATACGGGTGGATTTACAGATGCTCTGGAGGGTATCCGTAATGAGTCGGAGTTTACTACAGACAGCCGTTTTACTACACTGGCTTATCGTCCCGGTTTTGTACCGGATGGTACTACTGCACTGGGGCGCTTTGTCATGTCGGCTGTTTACACGGATATACCGGTAACGGCCGGAGGAACTCAGAATGAACCTGCCTTGCTGGCAATTCCGGGTGGAAGGGTAGAACTGGTACGGGCATTGGCCAAAGTAGAGGTTATATTCCGGAAGAAAATAGCGGGAAGTTCGATCCCGGAAGGTACTATTACATCGGTACTGATGGAGAATGTGGCTTCGACGCTTTCGGTTCCTCCGTATGATAACTATTATACGGGAACGTATGAGGATTCCGGACCGGCTCTACTGACAGATCTGGATTATACTAACGATAGTATTGGTGCGGTGATCTTTTATATTCCTGAGTTCCTGGTACCACAGGGAGGGATTGACTACACACTTCTGGAAATTAATAACAAGACTTTCCCGATAGAGAATGATAGCCAGCTGAGCGGGATCACCGCCCAGCGCAGAACGGTTCCGGCTTTATCGACCCACAGTGTGATCCGTAATTATCATTATATTGTAAATGTATACCTGGATGCTGAAGGGGGATTACAGGTACGGACGTTTGTAGAACCCTGGAAGAAGACTAGTTATACCTATCTGTTCCAGGGAGATATACAGATAACGATTCCTCCGGTCACTCCAACGGATAGTAGTATTATTATTACCACCGAGTGTGGTACGGTAGAGATTTTATCCTATAATGAGAATCTTACGCAAGGGTTACAAGGTGCTTACAACGGTGTGGTAAATTACTATGATCCGGAGATTCAGGGACCTACTATCTACCGGGGGGAACCTCCTTATTATTGTGAAAAGAAATATAGCCCGGGATGGCGGCTTATTAACTCGTGTGAACTGCTCTCTTTTCTGGCGGTATGTGATGCGGCTTACAATGTATGGGCTTCCAACACCTGGCTGGCAGCTGATCATCCGGAAATCCCATATTATCCGCTGCGTTTCAGGCAGGCAGCCCAGGCTTTGCTGGAGAGTTTAACAGGAGAGGACCTTTCGGCTACTATATTTTATAATGAAAATAACTGGGCAGATGTATTGGCGGATGAGAAGCTGGATTTGATTGACCGGTATTTTACTCCCGGGGATATTATGCTCAGGATTATGGATTTTCCGGATGGATGGCCTTTTGCTTCCCCTCCGGGAACTGACCTGGTATGGTTTTATAATGAAGCAACTATCCAGGTAAAGGCTTTCTGGTACGATTCGGGACATCTGAGCCCGAGTGTACGGGCAAACTGGGATACGATCCTTTATAACGAGTTTGAGAGGTATGATTATAGTAGTACGGTGTCCCGTTGTGTACGGGTAGTTGAATAAGGCGGATATGAGAAGAGTATATTGCTGCATAATATTTGTGTTATTATTATGTATGGGTTGTACACAGGATGTGGTGAATGATCCGGACTTTGAGAATGGAGTAACTCTTCGGCTTTCTGTGAAAAGATTGGCTGCCCGGGTGGTAGATGAGGATAATCTGGCAGAGGAGCAGACAATAAAAAATCTCAGTATTTTTTTACGGAGCCTTCCTCTCAGGTAATTACTCATAGCTATCCGTATATAGGATTTTCCTGGTCGGGCGATTATCAGTTGATCAGCCTGCCTGCGGAAGCGGCTGAGCTGTTGACCAAAGATGTATATGTGATTGCTAACTATGACGATGAACAGGAACTTACCACCCTGACTACACTGGATGAAATGCGGGAACTCTGGGCACCGGAAATAGATAAATCCAATAACCTGGACCCGCTTAACGGATTCTGTATGTACGGAACGTTATCGGATGTGGATTTTACGGATCAGACGAACTATCCGGTTACTGTTAGCTTAATAAGGACATGGCCAAGTTAAGGGTAAATCTTACATTCCCGGGAAACTCTTTGCTAAGTACAAGCAATAGTTTCCTGATACAGCATGCGGCTACTTATACACATGTGGTGCCCAATTTTATTGTAACTTTACCGACGGATGATTATTTTAATTTTGCGGCAGCTCTTCCTCTGGCGGATAACGGGGCGGGAGTCTACACGGGGAATGCATATGTGTATGAGGCTAACCAGGCACCTGTTATTACTATTTATACCCATTTGGGAGGAAGTACGGAGGAGCAGGCATTTACTGCTACGTTGCCTGTTCCGCAGAGGAATTATTTATATGATCTAATGATTGAGATCTACGAGGAGGGAACAGCACTCAGGAGCGTGGAAAAGAGACCCGGTTATACTCTCTCCGGTACGGTCCGGGTTTATAACGAAGCGGGGGAACTGGTGGAAGAGACTTCTTTCTAAGAGTGGCATCAATTTCCCAGGACTGCTTTTTCGTGGGCATCCATGTGGAAATTAATTGCATTTTTTTGTGCTTCGCTATCGGCTCCGGAAAGCATGGATCTTCGGTGAGCATCCAGATGGGCTTTCGTCCCGCTATTGTCTGAGGTTTGCCGGATAGCAGCCTTGCGGGCTTGTTCTGTTCTTTCCTGGTGCCTGAACCGTGGGTAATAAGGCCACTCCTTTTTCCAGCTTTTGAGTCGGTTATTCACAAAGCGGAGATGGTAAATACCTTCATCATACGCTTTGTAACCGAGTGTATACCCTTTTTCCGTATGAGCTATTACTTCATAACTTTTCCCCATTATGGCTACTACTTCATTTTTGGTCATCCCGATACGTATTTTCTGCATATTGGCATCTGCATGGTATACATCGTATAAACTAGGTGAACAGGAAGTAAGTAACAATATACAAGTGCATATAAAAAATCCCTTTTTTATCATGGTATTTAGTTTTTGATGGTATACCAAAGATAAAAAAGGGAAATTCCTTAAGAGGAGTATAAATTCCTACTTTTCGGGAGTGAAATCTATAAAATTATTTTAATAACTCTTTTAATAAGGGGAGTTCGGTTATTCCGAATCGTTTTTAAAGGCGGCAATCTTTTCGCCGGTATAGATATCTTCATCCAGTATCATGGCTTCAGCCGGGAAGGGATGTCTGTTGCCGATCTTTATATCGATCACTACGGGAAGTTCACTCTCCCTGGCTTTATCAAAGACCTCTCTGAGCTGGTCTCTGCGGGTAATGGTAAATCCTCTGGCACCCATTCCTTCAGCTATTTTCGCAAAATCGGCTCCCTGAAGGTCTACTCCGAATTTAAGGCGGTTGGTATCTTCCTGTTTGGCATCAATAAAGCCTAAGGAGTTGTTGGAGAAAACAATATTGATAATGGGTAGATTAATTTAACCTGGGTAATAATATCCTGCATAACCATGGCAAAGCCTCCGTCGCCGCTCAGGGTGAATACCTGCCTGTCGGGAAAGCTGAGTTTGGCTGCAATCCCTGCAGGCACTGCATAGCCCATGGTAGCAAAGAGTCCGGAAGTAGTGAAAAGTTGGTTCCGGCCATTCATATTTAACTGGCGGACGGCATCAATCGTTACATTGCCTACATCGGTAGCAAAGATGGCATCTTCTGTGGCGATGCGGTTGATCTCTTTAAACACAGGTTCGGTCCGTACAGGTATTTCGTCGCTCTCTTCGAAACTTTTCATCCAGTTATTCCAGTTCTCCCGGTTACGCAGGTTAGCTTTCAAAAAAGGAGTAGGGGCTGTAGGGTTTCCCTGGATGATCATTCTTTTCATTGTTTCGCGGGCATCTCCTAAAATGGCTACATCGGTTTTGTGACGGCTGCCGAGTTTGGAAGAATCGATATCTACCTGGATGAATCTGACATGTTGGGGGAAGAAGATACGGGCAAAGGGAAAGTCGCTTCCGATAAAGAGGATAAGGTCGGAGGCTGCCAGTGCTTCATTGGCTGGTTTGGTAGCTACCCGGGCAGCAGTTCCCATCAGGTAGGGATGGTTATCGGGTATAATTCCTTTGGCCAGTACAGAGGTTACAATGGGCATGGAAAAGTGCTTTGCCAGTTCCAGTACCTCTTCGGTGGCTCCCCGTGTTCCCTGTCCGATATAAAGTACGGGTTTTTCGGATGTTTGGATAAGTTTGATCGCTTCTTCTATATCTTTGTCATCCGGCATAGGAAAGCCTGTACGATGATTTTGGGCGGAGGATACATCTACTTCGGCAATGTCTGTAAATCCGTAATCTACCGGTAGGGTCACCACAGCTACGCCTTTGTGTTCATAGGCCCGGCGTATTGCTTCGTCTATAACGAAAGGAAGGCTCTGCGGATTCATTACGGTCCGGTTATAGACACTCACATCGACAAACATGGGATTCTCGTTCATCTCCTGAAAGGCATTGAGGTTCATAGCGGTAGAGGCTACCTGGCCTACCAGTGCCAATACCGGTACATGATCCAGCTGGGCATCATAGAGTCCGTTGAACAGGTGAGTGGCTCCGGGACCTGCGGTACCGAAACATACTCCGATCTTTCCGGTTAGCTTGGCATCGGCTGCGGCAGCCATCGCTCCTACCTCTTCGTGGCGTACCTGGATATAACGTATACTGTTTTGTTTGTCATACAGGGCATCCATGGTAGAGTTGAAAGAGCCGCCGGGAATACCATAAATGTGATCTATCCCCCAGCTTTCCAGTACATCCAGCATGGCTATGCTTGATTTTATTTTTTTTCATTGGAATTTTGTTTTTCCATATTGTGATGGTTTTACTAAGTATATGTTAGTATAACTCTTGATTACAGAGAATGGTTCGGAGTAAGTTCATTCTTAAGAATGAATAGTTCTGATACCGGTCAGAGATAATAGGACTGAAAAGGGTATCAGAGAATTCCGGATTGGTAAGAGTGGATTACATAAAAGGAAAATAAATAAAAATCTCCCGGCTTTTAAAACCGGGAGACTTTTTACATCAGTGGGAAAGAACTTCTACTCTTTAATCTTTATCCGGCAATCAGAAAGGTCTTCGATAATAGCCAATGATTCTACCCGTACACCCTCTTTTTCGAGGATATCTCTTCCATCCTGAAATGATTTTTCAATGATAAAGCCCATGCCTACCAGCGTAGCACCTGATTGACGGATCAGGTCTAATACTCCTAAGGCTGCATTTCCATAAGCCAGGAAGTCGTCAATAAAAAGGACTTTGTCTTCCGGAGTTAGAAAATCGGCACTGATCACTACCTCATATTTCCGGTCTTTGGTAAAGGAGTGTACGGTAGTGGAAAGAGCATTCTTAATAGTACGGGGAGATTTCTTTTTGGCGAATACTACAGGTAGATCCAGTAAGTAACCGGTCATAATGGCAGGAGCAATGCCGCTGGCCTCAATGGTCATGATCTTATTAACGCCGGTTGAGGCAAACCGCTTTACAAACTCTACTCCGATGGATTTCATCAGTACAGGATCCATCTGGTGATTGATAAAGCTGTCTACTTTGAGGATACCTCCCGGATAACAACTTCCATCTTCTGCTATTCTTTTCTTCAGTAATTCCATAAGAGAGATTAGTGATTATTCCTGAGATCTTTTACCCGTACGGCTTTTCCTTCACTACGGGGCAGTGAGCCTTTTTTACCAGATTTACCCGGGGGGTTACCAGTATTTCGTCCCTGAGTTGCCGGGTGATCTCTTTCCGGATGCTTTCCAGTTCTACATAATTATTGGTTGAAAGATCGCTCAGTTCTACCTCTACGATCATTTCATTCTGGTTCTCTTTGCTTAACAGGGTAATAAGATAATTGGTTCCAAGGCCCGGGAACTGATGGAGTATCTTTTCAATCTGCATGGGGAAAATATTGACTCCTTTGATGATGAACATATCGTCACTGCGTCCTTTGATACGGTCGATCCGTGCATGGGTACGTCCGCAAGGGCAGGTACCGGGAAGGATACGGGTAAGATCACGGGTACGGTAACGGATCAGCGGCATTATTTCGCGATCCAGGGTAGTGATAACTAATTCTCCGGTCTCACCTACCGGAACGGGTTCCAGTGTATCGGGATCGATGATCTCTATGATATAGCAATCTTCCCAGAAATGCATCCCATTTTGCTCTGTACATTCAAAGGCTACACCGGGACCGTTCATTTCGGTCATTCCAAAACAATTGTAGGCTTTTACACCCAACATCTTCTCAATTTTACGACGTTGTTCGTCTGTATGAGGTTCGGCACCGATGATAAGAGTATGAAGACTGGAGGTTTCGGGATCTATTCCCTCTTCCTGAAATACTTCGGCTAACCGGATGGCATAGCTGGGAATGGCGTGGAGAGCTGTAGTTCCGAAATCGGTAATGAACTTGATTTGTCTTTTACTGTTTCCGGCTGCTGCGGGTACGGTGAGGGCTCCCAGGCGTTCGGCTCCGTACTGGAAACCGAGTCCACCGGTAAACATACCGTAACCCGAGCTGTTCTGGAAAACATCCGTATTACGGAGTCCTACCATGTAAAGACAACGGGCTACCAGGTTGGCCCAGGAGTCGAGGTCGTGCCGGGAGTGAACTACTACAGTCGGATTTCCGGTTGTACCACTGGAAGAGTGTATGCGTACTGCATCTTTCATCTCACCGGCTACCAGTCCGAAGGGGCAATGCTCCCGCATATCCTGTTTGGTTGTGAAAGGTAGTTTGCGGATGTCTTCTACTTCCTTTATGATATCTTCCGTAATCATATGTTGGGAAAATACTTTGCTGTAGTAAGAAGAGTTCCGGGCTATACGGATCGTTTTTTTGAGTCGTGCCACCTGGAGACTTTCCAGGTCGGCACGCTGCATGGTTTCAATTTCTTCTTCCCAATATCTGTTCTTCATTGGTTTTTCTGCAGGGATTACATTACATTTTCTGCGATCTCTTTTCCGGCAGCTAGTGCTTTGAGGTTCATCTCTACAATGGCTTCGCCTTTAGACCGGAATATCTCCCGGATGCTTTCCTCGATCTTTTCGTAAGCCAGCCCCAGAAAAGGGGTGGTAGCTCCCAGCAGTACCATATTGGCTACTCTGGCGGATCCGATCTGTTTGGCTATGGCGTCTACATTCAGAATTACTTTGTGGGGAAGTTTTTCTATTTCGGTCCTGATCTCAGCTTCATCCGGGTAATCGGGAATATTTTTAAAGGGTGTTTCGTTGGTCACCAGCCATCCTTCCTGACTGAGATAGGGCAGGTAACGGAGCCCTTCCATGGGTTCGAGCGAAATGATAAGGTCGCATTTCCCGCACGGAATAAGGTCTGAAGCAATTGGTTGGTCACTGATGCGAAGATTAGATTGTACATCGCCACCCCGTTGACTCATTCCATGTACCTCTGCCTGTTTCATATAGAGATTATCTTTCAGAGCTGCTTTGCCGATCACTGTGGCGATGGAGAGGATGCCTTGTCCTCCCACACCGGATAGTATAATGTTCTTTTTCATGACTCCTTAACTGTTTTTCTTTTTTTACGGGAAAGTGTCTGTATACACTCTCTGCGGGGAATGATAACCGAAACTCCCGGATAATTGATCTCTTCGCGGATAAGCTGACGCATCTCTTCGTAGTTCTTTTTAAGCGGAACTACTACCCGTACGTGGGCGGGATCTACTCCAAGTCCGATGCAGATAGCTTCCAGTCTGCCGGTTCCGGCAGAGTCCTGTCCGCCGGTCATGGCGGTGGTCTCGTTGTCTGAGATCACAATAGTTACATTGGAGTTTTCGTTGACGCAATCCAGTAGTCCGGTCATTCCGGAGTGGGTAAAAGTAGAATCGCCGATAACGGCTACTGCCGGATAAAGCCCGCCATCTGCTGCCCCTTTAGCCATGGTAATGGAAGCCCCCATATCTACACAGGAGTTGATCGCATTGAAGGGGGCATTGGCTCCCAGGGTGTAACAGCCAATATCACTGAATACTTTGTGAGTAGGATATTCATTACGTAATATTTCGTTCAGGATAGTGTAGACATCTTTGTGTCCGCATCCTTCACAGAGTGCAGGTGGGCGCATGGCTACAATAGAAGGAGTGGTAAAGGGTTGACTGGTTTCGATCCCAAGAGCCTTTGCTACTTTATCGGGAGTGAGTTCTCCGTCGCGTGGGAGAGTGCCATCCAGGCGGCCTTTTATTTTTAGACCTACTCCCAGATAGCCTTTCAGCTGGCTTTCTACAAAAGGTTGACCATCTTCCAGGATAAGGAGCTCCTGACAATCGGCAGCCAGCTTTTGAAGCTGTTTTTTAGGAAGCGGATACTGGCCTATTTTCAATACGGGGTATTCGCACCCTTCCGGATAATTTTCCATCAGATAGTTGTAACCGATACCACAGGCTACGATACCCAGTTTTTTATTGGGACCGTCTGTGTAGGAGTTGTAGGGAGACTCTTCGGAGGCTTTTACAAAATCGTCCTGACGAAGCAGAAGTTCTTTGTAACGCTTGCGCGCATTTCCCGGAAGCAGAATAAACTGCCTGGGATCGTTACTGAAAGAGATCTCATTCTGAGGTTTGATGGGTTGTTGTTCTACTCCTGAGCGGGAGTGTGCCAATCGGGTTACAATACGTATTAGTATAGGTTCGCCGATCTGTTCGGAGAATTCAAATCCATTATATACCATGTCATAAGCTTCCTGCTGGTTGCAGGGCTCATACATAGGGATCAGGGAAAAGTCTCCGTAAAAACGGCTATCCTGCTCGTTTTGCGAAGAGTGCATACTGGGATCATCGGCTGCCAGCACCATCAGGCCACCTTTTACACCGGTAATGGCTGAGTTGATAAAGCAGTCGGCAGCTACATTCATGCCTACGTGTTTCATACAAACGAGAGCTCTCTTACCGACAAAAGACATACCCAGGGCTGCCTCCATGGCTGTTTTTTCATTCGATGCCCAACGACTGTGAATAGAACGCTCACGGGTAATGGGTGAGGCTTGTATATATTCCGTGATTTCTGTAGATGGAGTTCCCGGATAAGCATATACACCGGAAAGTCCTGCATCCAGAGCGGCCTGGGCAATTGCTTCGCCGCCCAGAAGGAGTTGTTTACTCATTATTTTATTTTTTTAGATTTCAAGATCTTTTCAATGGCTGCAAAGATAGGCAATCCTTTATTTTTTAGGGGTTTTCAGCGATAAATATTTCTTTTATTTAAGGCTTCGTGGTACCTTCTTGCATTGGCTGTATGTTGTGAAAGAGTAACGGCAAAATTATGTCTGCCGGAGAAATCCTCTTTAGCACACATGTAAATATAGTTGTGTTTACTATGATCCAGTACACTGTTTATTCCCTGTATAGAGGGTATACGGATGGGACCCGGGGGCAGACCGGCGTAT
This sequence comes from Bacteroides sp., assembly GCA_021203405.1. Lineage (GTDB taxonomy): Bacteria > Bacteroidota > Bacteroidia > Bacteroidales > Bacteroidaceae > Bacteroides. The sequence goes on along the minus strand of JAJQBG010000215.1, from coordinate 11,999 downwards.
TTATAGGTATTGTAGGGAGAGTCGTGTTGCAGATGCTGATTGGTTATGCGGCGCAGTGCGAAATCCTGAAGTCCGAATTTTACGGTAGGGTCTGCCTGAAGTAGCATTCCTTTTTTCAGACGGTTGAGGTAAAGGCCGGCTACTACCGGCTTTTCATCGTTCACATTGGTCTCTTCATCTACAATAGAAGCAAGTATGGAGACTTCTGTGGGTGTCATTCCGATGGCTTCGGCTTTTTTTCTACGTTCTTCGTTCCAAAAACGGTCATGTTCTTTCTGTAGACGTTCCATCAGGCTTTGGGCACCTATATTCCAGTATACTTCATAAGTATTAGGAAGGATCATGCAAAGAATGGTTTCGGTGTTATATCCCATCTTTTCACAAAACTGCGGATCGTACAGCAGGCTTGCTATCTCTGTTGAGTCGGTCATCAGTCGTTCGCCGAGGTTCCGGGCCAGATCTTCCCGGGTCCGTACGGAATTAATGGTCAGTTTAACAGGACTTTGCATACCCCGTGCCAGACGGTTATACAGATTATAGTTATTATCGGAAGGTTCAATGGCATAACGTCCGGTACGGATCTTGTCAGCATATTTATAATGATCCGCCATCCGGCGGAAACCTTTCAGGGTAGAGGAGGGAACCAGCTGTTCGAGTTTGTAAAAAACAGAGTCCCGGGTGTCGTTCTGGTCTATGTAGAGGTAGGTGGTCTCTGACAGGTTAAACCGGGGAGAAAACAGCATATAATAAATGGTTCCACCTATAGCTGCCCCTGCCGCAAGAATGACACCCAGCAGGATCAACAGCATATTTCTGGTCTTTTTCTTCATGTTATTAATTTCTCTCTTTGTAAGAAACAGCAAATATAGGGCATTAGTTCTTAAAAACCAATGGGATATTGAGGGTGGATTCCAGCTTCTTCTCTATTTCGTCGGGTAGTAAATGGAAGAAGTTAATTCCGGTAATAGTCTCTATGCTGTCAATAGTAACCATATATTCCTGTAGTTTTCCTCTTACGTTCTCGTTCTTCATAATAAATCCGATGGCACTGGGTGGTGATTGATAAGGAGAGAGGATTACTTTGTAAAAAGCATCTGGTATAGCTACTTTTCCTGTGCCGATCGTTTTTGGTTTTTTTCCCATAATAGGTCCGCATACAATAAGGATGACACTGTCGGCAGTAGCCCACTCTCTCACTTTCTCTTCTACATCTTTCCAGCGACCGCCGTTGAGTTTACGGTCCTGGGGACATATATTGGAGAAAAAGAAGGATTCGTCCATCGCTTGTTTACTCCACTTCATGTCTCCGGCAGGTGCCATGTGTCCCCGGTCATATCCGGAGTTGGTATAATCACTGTTTTGTGCCTGTGCTCCTCTTACCTGCGGGTCGGGTATAAATTTAGTGGCTCTCTTTACTGTACCCTGTACTTTTTCCCGGGTAAGTTCATAAGCCACCCAGTTGGGAAGGCGCCAATCTTCATTGTAGGAAACGGTATAGCCGGTATGAGTAATGATCTGCTCTTTGCGGGGAATCAGGGTGCGGGGAATTTCCAAACCTTCTACTTTGGGAATAGCGGCTCCCCTTCCGTTAAGTTGTTCATTAAAATATTCCTGTACTTCTTCGATCTGTTCCAGAATCGGGGTACGGAACTGCTCATACAGGAAAATGGAAAAGATAACAATTAATAAAATATGAAAGGGTAACGAACTATTTCGTTTGGTTTTTGTTTTTCTCTTACGGGCCATATCGTTGTCTTTATTACAGGGGTGGGAGATCAGATGTTTTTTCCCGCCTGCAAAGATATAAAACCTTTTTAAGAATAGGCGGTAGTGAGGAGAAGAGAGAAAAACACTCTGTGTGTAAAAGAGAGCCGAAAGCCGGACTCGAACCGGCGACCTATTCATTACGAATGAATTGCTCTACCAACTGAGCTATTTCGGCAGGGAGAGAGTAATGCTGCAAAATTACATTTAAAATTGGATCTATGAATAAAACAGATCATTTTTTTACGGGACAATAACCCTGATTTTACTGAGAAAGATGAAAAACAAGTATGTTTATTATAAAATTATTGTTATAAGATCTATGTACAGGAATATTCTCTTCTTTTTTCTGCTCTTCTTTTTTTGTGGCAGTCTTTTTGCACAACAACTTTCTGATGAACAGGTTGTAGAGTATATTATACAAGCTCAGACGGATGGAAAGACCCAGAAAGAGATCGTGACGGAACTGATGCGACGGGGAATTACCCGTGAACAGGCAGAAAGGATACAGATCAGTTATAAAAATTCGTCAGAGAAAGATAAAAAGTCAGCTTCGGAAGGTAGAGACCGCACTCCTTCCGACTCCCGCCTGAATATACGTACTTCAGAGACAGAGCAGGAGAGTGGACCTCTAACTTCTGTGGGAGAGCCTGTCTCTTCCGGCTCTGAAAAGAGGGATCTTTCTCCGGACAGATATCGGGGTACAGAAGAGGAGTCTGAGAGAAAAATTTACGGGCATACTATTTTCCGTAATCCTCATCTGACTTTTGAACCCAATATTAATCTGGCTACACCGGCTGATTACCGGTTAGGACCCGGTGATGAAGTGATCATTGAGGTGTGGGGTGCTTCTGAGAACTCTATCCGTCAGACGATTTCTCCCGAAGGCAGTATTATGGTAACCAATCTGGGACCTGTTTATCTGAGTGGGTTAACTGTGAAAGATGCTAATGCCTATCTGCAAAGGGAATTCAGTAAGATATATTCGGGTATTAACGGAGATATGCCCAGTTCGGAAATACTTTTAACCCTCGGAAATATACGTACCATACAGATCAATATTATGGGTGAGGTCGCTGTACCGGGTACCTACCGGCTCTCTTCTTTTGCTACGGTCTTTCATGCCCTTTATAGTGCCGGCGGGATTAATCCGATCGGTAGTCTGAGGGAGATAAAAGTAATGCGTAACGGAAAACTATTTATTACGCTGGATGTATATGAATATATTCTGGGTGGCCGGATGAATGATGATATACGGCTTATGGAGGGAGATGTGATCCTTGTTTCTCCCTATCGTTCTCTGGTAGAGATTACAGGTAAAGTAAAAAGACCGATGTATTACGAAATGAAATCGAATGAGACGTTAGGGGATCTGATCGGGTATGCCGGAGGATTTGCCGGAGAGGCTTATAAAGATAATGTACGGCTTATCCGGAAAGGAGCACAGGAATATGAGATCTTTACGGTAGAAAAAGAACAATATACTAGTTTTGGCCTGATCGATGGGGATGAAGTTTCTGTGGATTCGGTACTGAATCGTTTTCAGAACCGGATTGAGGTACGGGGAGCTGTCTATCGCCCCGGTGTTTATCAGTTAGGAGAATCTATCCGAAGTGTGAAGGAGTTGATAGAGAAAGCGGATGGACTCCGCGGGGATGCCTTTTTGAACCGGGCTGTTCTTCACCGGGAGAAAGATGATTATACTTTAGAAGTATTACCGATCAATTTGCATGAACTCTTTGGAAATGATCTGCAGGATATAGTATTGCGGAAAAATGATGTCCTTTATATCCCTTCTGCACGTGATTTGCAGGAACAACCTACGATCATTGTACATGGAGAAGTGGCTAATCCGGGTACTTACCTGTATGCGGATAACACCACGCTGGAGGATATGATCATACAGGCTGGTGGCCTTCTGGAAGCAGCTGCTACTGTTAAAGTAGAAATCTCCCGTCGTATAAAATCTCCCCGGAGTATGTATGTGGATAGTACACTGGGAGAGAGTTTTGTATTTGACCTGAAAGATGGTCTGGTGGTAGATAGTATTCCCGGGTTCATATTGCAACCTTTTGATGAAGTGTATGTACGTAAAAGTCCTGCTTATCAGGTACAAAGAAATGTATCTGTAAATGGTGAGGTGCTTTTTGCGGGAAATTATGCTTTGACCAGTAAGAATGAACGTCTTTCTGATCTGATCGCCAAATCAGGAGGACTCACTGCGGATGCCTATGTGAATGGAGCCCGCCTGATCCGTAAAATGAATAGTGCAGAAATTGCCCGTCAGCAGGCCACATTGAAAATGGCAGACAAAGGAGCAGACTCTATTTCGGTGAGTGGGCTGGATGTAAGTGATATTTATAATGTTGGTATTGAACTGGGTAAAGCACTTCGCTATCCGGGATCGGATTATGATCTGGTGCTTAGAGACGGAGATCGTCTGGAAGTTCCTGAATACCTGAATACGGTCCGGATAAACGGAGCGGTTATGTATCCCAATACAACTCTTTATAAGCAGAATGCCAGGTTGAAATATTATATTAACCGGGCTGGAGGTTACGGAGCACGAGCCAAAAAGAACCGTGCCTATGTAGTTAATATGAATGGTACGGTTTCCCGGGTTAAGCGCTGGAGGTCTTCTGCCATACAACCGGGGAGTGAAATAGTTGTACCTGTTAAACCGGAAAGAAAAGGTGGTTCGATAGTTGAAACCATGAGTATTGCTACTTCTACCGCTTCACTGGCTGCTATGGTAGCTACTATTGTTAATATTGTTAAGTAGCAGAGTATGAGTAGTCAAAAAATAACAGATAATTCTATAGAGAGAGATCAGAGAGAGATTGATCTGATAGAGGTTGGTAAAAAGATATGGCGGAGAAAAACAACGGTTCTGAAGGTGTGTGGAATAGGACTTATTGTGGGGTGTAATATTAGCCTTCAGTATTCCCCGGGAGTACACTACGCGTGTGAAGCTGGCTCCGGAAGTATCCGTGAAAGGAACATCCGGAAATATGGGTGCACTTGCAGCAATGGCAGGTATTAATCTTTCTAATAATATAGGAGAGGATGCTCTTTCTCCTGAACTTTATCCCGACATTGTAACTTCTACTCCGTTTCTACTGGAACTTTTTCCGGTATATGTAACAGATTTAAAAGGGGAGATTCATACTACTCTTTATGAATATATGGATGATTACCAGCGGAAACCCTGGTGGGATGCTATTATTTCTCTGCCGAAGAACATGATCGGATGGGGAGTCTCTTTATTTAAAGATAAAAATATAACCAGGGAAGGTGGACTGGATCCTTTCCGGCTTACTCCCGACGAAGCGGATGTATTAGACGAGCTGGGCCAGCGTATAGGGGTATCTATTGATAAAAAAACGGGAGTTACTACGATCTCTGTTACTATGCAGGACCCCCTTGTTTCTGCTATGGTAACGGATACTGTGATGGATAATCTTCAGGAGTACATAACCCGTTATCGTACCAATAAAGCCCGGCACGATCTGGCCTTTACTGAAAAATTATATAAAGATGCAAAGAAAGAGTATTTTCGGGTACAACAGCAATATGCCCGTTATACAGATGGTAACCAACATGTAGCTCTGAAAAGCTATCTGATTGAACAGGAGCGTTTACAAAATGAAATGAGCCTGGCCTATGGTATTTATAACCAGGTCGCTCAGCAGCTTCAGGTAGCTAAAGCGAAAGTACAGGAGATCACACCTGTATATACAGTTGTACAGCCTGCTACAGTTCCCCTGAAACCTTCAAAACCCGGTAGAATGATGATTTTGGCAGGAACCGTTTTTCTGGCAGCCCTGATCAGTATGTTCTGGATTGGTTTTGTCAAAAGTTAAAAGAGGGACTTCTAAACTGTGATATCTGTTCCATTAAAAATCCGGTCTTTAAGAAAAATTCCTTAAGACCGGATTTAATATTTACGGGTATTCACCACCATAGCGGCTGAAGCAATATTTGCTTTTATTTTGCGTAATTGTTATAGGTTGTAATATTCTTAATATCTGATAGGGTAAGGTCACCGATCAGTTGAATAAAATTGATTTTCTTGTCACTTTCAGTGGTCATGATCAGTTCCTTCACATTTTCCTGGGTTCGTTTAATATAGAAAGCTGTTTGTGATCCGGTTCCTTTATGAACGATAAGATCTTCATAGTTCCCGCTTTTCAGGAATTGCAGAACATCTTCTTTTATTTTTTCTTTCATCTCTTTATGCTGGCTGGATATAAAATAAATGCCTTCCAACTGTCCGGAAACTTTTCCTATGTAGTACTCTTTAGTGAAAATTTCCTCACTAAGTTCCATCATGGCTTTGGATATATATACGGAAGATGCATTTTTCATATCAGAATACTTCTCATACAATCTGCTTTGGGCCATTGCCATAAGTGGTAAAATGAATGTTACCACCATCATTATTCTTCTCTTTTTCATAATGTGATATTTTTTATGGATTAAATTCTTTTCTTATAATTTCGGGCAGTGTACGGATCTCTTCACGGCTTTTCTCTATTTCCTGTAAACCGTTATTAAGTTCTTCGGAGACATAGCAGAGAATGAACTTTACCTCTTCATAGATTTGCTGTTGATCCTGCATACTCATTGTTATAGTATCTTTTCTGTTGAAAAAAAGTGGATCTTTTTGTTGCAGGGTAAAAGCAACAGAAAAAACAAGTGCAACAGCGGCTGCGACGCCTGTGATACGGAGCCATTTTTGCCTGTTATTTTTCTCTTTTATCTCCCGGTTGGTAATAAGAGCAGAAAGACGATCTTCAAGACCTTCCGGCAATTTCTCTTCAAAACTATCATGGATAGCCAGAAAAAGCTCCTTTTCTTTTTCCAGTCCGGAGGGTATATTTTCTTTCCGGAAGAAAAGTTCCAACTCCTTTTCATCGGCTTCGCTACTTTCGCCACAGTAATAAGCTTCGAGCAGTTCTTTTATTTTATCGGTTGTCATAACGGTTCAGTTTAAAGTGTTGTTCTCTGATCTTTTTCCTGGCTCTGGAGAGTAATACCCGGATGTTTACCTGAGTAAGTCCTGTGTATTTCTCAATCTCTTCGTAAGAAAATCCTTTTATATCCCGCATAGTAATGATCGTTTGTTGCTGTTCCGGTAATTTTGTGATCAGTAACCGTGCCAGTTTAACTTCTTCTTTTACTTCCGTTGTATCTGTTGCCTGTAAAGTGCGAGTATGTTCAGGTTTAAGTTCTTCTGCTTTCCGTACAATGGTACCTTTGCCCGACCGGAGAAAATCCAGACACAGGTTTTTCACAAGAGTAACACAGAAGGCTTCTGTGTTGAGAACCGATTGCAGCGTTTCCCGGATATTCCATAGTTTCATATAAGCCTCCTGTACGATATCTTCCGCATCAGCTTCATTCTTCAGTAAACGGTAAGCTGTATAATAGAGCCGTTTATGGTAAAGAAGATATTGTTTTTTAAAACTTTCTGCATTCATTGTTATGGGTAATCCCGGACTTTAAGATCTTTATTTATTTTACAGACGACATTTTTCTTTCACTTGTTACACGGTTACCCTAAAATAATTAAAAAACGCATAAAAAAATAGTTTCCCACCAGGAAGTGGAAAACTATTCTTTATTTATCTACCTCAGACTGTTTTTTAAATAGCCTGTTACCGGTTTGATCCGTACTTAAGCTTCACGCAGTTTTTCAAAGATCAGCCCTTCCAGTTCTTCTGCAAGTTCAGGATTATCTTTCATACATTGTTTAGCTGCATCACGTCCTTGTCCAAGCTTCGTGTCATTGTAACTATACCACGATCCGCTCTTCTTAATGATACCCTGTTCGGCTCCCAAATCGATAATCTCACCGGCGAGTGAAATACCTTCACCAAACATAATATCAAATTCCGCTCTGCGGAAAGGAGGAGCTACTTTGTTCTTTACTACTTTTACCTTGGTCTGGTTACCGATCACTTCGTCACCATCTTTGAGTTGACTGCTGCGACGGATGTCCAGACGTACGGAAGCATAAAACTTCAGCGCATTACCACCGGTCGTTGTTTCCGGATTACCGAACATTACACCGATCTTTTCACGCAGCTGGTTAATAAATATACAGGTTGTATTGGTCTTATTAACAGCTGCTGTGAGTTTACGCAATGCCTGTGACATTAAACGGGCCTGTAAACCAACTTTATTATCACCCATATCTCCTTCAATTTCTGCTTTTGGAGTCAGGGCTGCTACTGAGTCAATGACAATAATATCAATAGCAGAAGAGCGAATGAGTTGTTCGGCAATTTCCAGCGCCTGCTCTCCGTTATCGGGCTGAGATATCCATAGATTCTCTACATCTACTCCCAGTTTTGCTGCATAAAAACGGTCAAAAGCGTGTTCTGCATCAATAAAGGCAGCAATACCGCCGGCTTTTTGTGCTTCAGCTATGGCGTGAATAGCCAGGGTGGTCTTACCGGATGACTCCGGACCATATATTTCAACGATTCTTCCGCGGGGATAACCTCCTACGCCCAATGCTGCATTGAGTGCAATAGACCCTGTAGGGATCACCTCCACCTGTTCAACCACACTATCACCCATCTTCATGATCGAGCCTTTTCCGAAGCTCTTCTCAATCTTGTCTATTGCCGCCTGCAACGCTTTCAGTTTTTCACCGGAAGCTGCTCCGCTGGCGGAATCAAAAATCAATTCTTCGTTTTCTTTCTTAGCCATATTAATCCATTAATTTTAGTAATCACAACCTTTCCCTGGCAGGGAATGGTATATCTTTATATAATCTGTGAGGCATGAACTTTTGTCTTTACCTCTTTCGGACCGATGATCCGTTCGATTACTCCTTCTTCGTTAATAATAAAAGTGGTCCGGTATACTCCCATATAGGTTCTTCCGGCCATCTTCTTTTCACCCCACACACCGAACTGATCGATCAGTTTCTTATCCGTATCAGCGATCAGGCTGAATGGAAGCGTATTCTTTTCGATAAATTTTTTGTGAGAATTTTCACTATCCATACTTACACCGATCACTTCATAACCCTGTTTGCGAAGGTCTGTATAGTTATCCCGTAAGCTGCATGCCTGTGCCGTACATCCGGGAGTGTTATCTTTCGGATAGAAATAGAGAACTACTTTTTTCCCTATAGTTACTTAACCGTATCTCCTGTCCGTTTTCATCTGTACCCAGGAGATCGGGTGCTTTGTTGCCTATCTGCATTGTCTTCTATCTGTTAAAATTCGAGATCACCGTTAAACTCTTCGTGCCAGGGAAGTCCCTGTTTATTTAACTGCTCCATAAACGGATCGGGATTGAATTCTTCCACATTGAATACCCCCGGTTGCTTCCACTCTCCTGTCAGGAACATCATCGCTCCGATCATAGCCGGTACACCGGTTGTATAACTAACTCCCTGCATCCCTGTTTCCCGGTAAGCTTCTTCGTGACTACAATTGTTATACACATAGTAGGTAAGCTCTTTCCCATCTTTAGTTCCTTTGATACGACAGCCGATAGAGGTTTCTCCTGTATAGTTCTCACCCAGATCCTGCGGATTGGGTAATACGGCTTTGAGGAACTGGATGGGAACGATCTTCTGCCCGTTGTAATCAATCTCATCAATTCTGGCCATACCGATATTCTGGATCACTCTCAGATGGGTAAGATATTCCTGACCGAAAGTCATCCAGAAACGGGCCCTTTTAATGGTCGGGAAATTCTTAACTAATGACTCCAGCTCTTCATGATACAAAAGGTAGGATTCCTTAGGACCCACATTCGGATAAGTTACAGGCTGGTGAATTTCCAGTGAACCGGTCTCTACCCACCTGCCGTTCTCATAATAACGCCCTTTCTGGGTGATCTCACGTATATTGATTTCCGGATTAAAATTGGTGGCGAATGCTTTATGATGATCCCCTGCATTACAGTCCACAATATCCAGGTAGTGTATCTCGTCGAAATAATGTTTGGCTGCATAAGCCGTAAATACTCCGGTAACGCCCGGATCAAAACCACATCCCAGAATCGCGGTCAGGCCTGCCTTTTTGAAACGTTCCTGATAAGCCCACTGCCAGCTGTACTCAAATTTGGCTTCGTCCAACGGTTCATAATTCGCAGTATCCAGGTAGTTAACACCTGCTATCAGACAGGCATCCATAATAGTAAGATCCTGATAAGGTAAGGCTACGTTAATAACGATATCCGGTTTAAACTCATTGAAAAGTGCTACCAGCTCTTCTACATTATCAGCATCCACCTGTGCAGTCTTTATATTCCCGCCGATAGCTTCTGCTATTTTATCGCATTTTGATTTAGTACGGCTGGCCAGCATTATATCTGTGAAAATAGTACTGTTCTGTGCCACTTTGTGTGCAACAACGGTACCTACACCGCCTGCACCAATAATTAAAACTCTACCCATTTAAGTGTATTTGAATTTATATTGATAACAGAGCAAAGATAGTAAATTAATCAGAGCAGCGAAAGGGAAAACAGGAAGAAATATATAAAAAGAAGTTATAGTAAATGAAGAAGCATTTAACCTTTTCAAAAGGAAATTTTTAAGGCTGTAAAGACCCGGTTAACAGCCGGATCTTTATACATAGATCATCTTTTTGGTCATACCTCCATCTACTACAATATTTTCTCCGTTAATAAAGTTATTCTTTTCTTCGCATAGAAAAAGACAGGTATTGGCTATATCTTCCGTACATCCTACCCGGCGGGAGGGATGTTGTTCATGGTCCTCTTTCGTTAAAGGGCCATAAGCACCGGTATCGATCCATCCCGGACTGATACAGTTAACTGTGACGTAATATTGTCCCATGGAGATAGCCAGCGCATGTGTCAGGGAGTAAATTCCTCCTTTGGAAGCAGCATAACCTTCCGAACCGGGTTCGCTCATCAGCCAGCGGGTAGAGGCGATATTAATAATGCGGCCATACTTATTAGGCTGGCTTAATTTACTCCGGTGGATGGCTAATAAACGGGAGGTAAGAAAAGCAGGGCGGAGGTTGGTCGCCAGTATCTTATCAAAATCCGCGATCGTTGTTTCGGTGATAGGAGCGAATTCACCGATACCGGCATTGTTAATAATAATGTCAATATCTCCCCACTCATTGAACAAGGTATTCATACAGGACTCTATCCGGGAGGCATCCTGTACATCTGTTTCAAAAAAACGAATATATTCCGGGATTGCAGCCTGCAGCGCTTTACCGTTCTCCTTATTTACATCGCAGAATGCCACCCGGTTACCACGCTCTGCGAACGCTTCTACAACCGCTTTTCCTATTCCGTGTGCACATCCGGTAACAAATACCCGTTTCTTCTTTTCCATTTATATATCTTTTTATTTCTTAAAACCGATAACAAAAATATACCTTTTCTTGTTTTGTTCCTATCTTTGTATCAGATTTTTAACTTAGACTATAGAATAATTATGAGAAAAGTATTAGTTTGTTTATGTGTGTTAGGGGTAGCTACCCTGGTAGTATCCTGTATGACAAGCAGACGGGTAACAACTCCTGTATCGGTATTACAGGGAGAATGGGATATTACCGAGATCAATGGAATCGCTGTTACTTCCGGTAATAGTGGAGAGATGCCCTATATCGGTTTTGATACCAATGAAGGCCGTGTATATGGAAACAGTGGCTGTAATCGTATTATCAGTACCTTTAACCTGAACGCTAATCCGGGTGTATTGGATATGAGTGCAATGGCAGGTACCCGCATGGCTTGTCCGGATATGACTACGGAACAGAATATCCTTAATACACTTACCAATGTACGCGGTTATCGGGTGATGAGTTATAGCGGAAATAAAGCCGCTTCTATTGCATTGACCAACGCAGAAGATCGTCCTATAGCTATTCTTAAGCCTAAAACAGCTGCAGCGGTTTCTACACTCGGAGGCAGCTGGAACATTGTAACCGTAAGAGGTAAAAGTGTCTCCTCCAGTATGGAAACAAAACCTTTTATTGAATTTAATGTTGCCGATAAGAGGATTCATGGAAATGCCGGATGTAATGTGATCAACGGAGGTTATAACCAGGATGGAGGACAAAGTAATTCCTTGCGCTTTACCCAGGTTGTTTCTACAATGATGGCTTGTCCGGAGCTTGATCTGGAACGCCAGGTACTGGACGCGCTCAATGAAGTAACTTATTATGAATTCTTCCCCAGTGGCATGCTTGGTCTTTATAACAACGGTATTCTTTTACTTGAAC
>JAJQBG010000003.1 GCA_021203405.1 Bacteroides sp. | reverse complement strand
TACCAATACTAAATTTTTCATTTTCATTTTGCTTTAAACTGTAATACAAATGCTTATTAAAACAGTGCAAATTTATTCACTTTTTTAATAACATGGACTTATTTTAACGAATATTTTTCGGAAAAAGGAAAAAGCAGGCTTCCGGGAACCCTGAATGAGGGAGTTCCCGGAACCGTAAAAGGAGTATCAGTTCTCTGCAATACTGTTATAAAGGTAGCGTTTGATGCTTTTTTAGGTGTTTTTTCAAACCCTTTGGGATAGAGCTGGATTTTGCTGATCTGCTCGTAAGAGGCTACGATCTTGTTCAGATTCTTACGGTTCTCGTCCATAATGGCCTGAAGGCTCTCCTCTTTATTAAGTCCGAGGCTATCCAATGCTTCATAATCGGGATAAACCAGGGCGACCAGTTTTTTATTGCGTTCAATGACAAGACTCTCCAGGATAAAGGGAAGGTTATTCAGCTTCGCTTCAATCTCTTCGGGGAAGATATTCTGACCGCTGGCACCCAGGATCATACTTTTGCAACGTCCGCGGATGTAGATATTTCCTTCGGGGTCAATGGTACCGAGGTCGCCTGTGCGTAACCAGCCGTCTTCGGTGAACACCTCTTTCGTAGCTTCTTCGTTCTTAAAGTAACCAGCCATGACGTTCTCGCCCCACACCTGGATCTCTCCCACCTTGTGATAGGGATCTTCGGAGTCGATGCGGACTTCCATAATATCAAGGATCTTTCCGGTAGAGGTGGGGATAAATTCATCCCAGGGTGCATAGCTGATCAGAGGCGCACACTCTGTCATCCCATACCCGATGGTAAAGGGGAATTTGATGCGGGAAAAGAATTCTTCTACTTCCGGGTTCATGGCGACTCCACCGATGATCACCTCTTTAAAACGGCCTCCCAGGGCATCTATCAGCTTTTTACGTATCTGTCCGTAGATCTGGCTATCCAGCAGGGAAATGTTCGGGGCCCACTTCATTGCCTTTTTATTGATAACGGGCTGGATGACATTTTTATAGATCTTCTCAATAACCAGGGGTACGGAAATAATGAGGTTAGGCTTTACCTCTTCGAAAGCCTTCATTATAATTTTCGGGGAGGGAACTTTACCGAGCAGCGTAACATGCGTACCTACGGCAGTGGCTGTCAGAAAGTCGAAGGCGCATCCGTAAGTGTGTGCCAGAGGCAGGAAAGAGAGTACTTTATCGCCTTTTTTAAGGAGTTCGGTACGGATACCGAAGGTTACATTGCCGGCCAGGTTGTTACCGGTTATCATGACACCTTTACTAAACCCTGTCGTACCGGAGGTATAGTTGAGCAACATGACTTTATCGTTGGAAAGTTCGGTATAGAGTACATCTTCCCGGGTAAATCCACGGGGATATTTTTTTCTCCATCTCCGCCTCCATGTGTTTGATAAACTTCTGGATGGTCTCTCCGTCACGCTGGTGCAGGCAACGGAAGTCTGTAAGAGAGAAAACACCACGGATGCCTAAAAGTTTCTCTTCTTCCAGGGTATCCCAGATATGGTCGCTGGTAAAAAGGAAAACCGATTCGGAATGGTTAATGATGTGGTGTATGTCGCTCGGATTGAAATCCTGGAGGATGGGAACGACAATGGCTCCGTAGGTAACGGCTGCCATGTAGGAGATACACCAGCGGGAGTTGTTACGCCCGATAACGGCTATTTTATCTCCGCGCCGCAAACTGCAATGATGGAAAAGCAGATGTAGTTTTGCTATTTCTTTCGCTACCTCACCATAGGAAAAGGTAAGGTCTTCACCATAATCGGTATAACAAGGTAAATCCCAGTTTTCCCTGAAACTCTTTTCGTATAACTTAATAAAATTCTCTTTTATCATTGCACGTTTTATTAAAATCTGTGCAAAAGTAGAAAAAACATTGATCTGTTAAAATTAAAAAGAGAGTATAGGGGCAAATAATAACAACTTTTAATTATAATATTACGTAACTTTGCAGCTTTTAATGTTGATGATAAAAAGAATATGATAGATTCCTCTGTATTTCAGGATAAAACCGCTGTTTACTACACATTAGGGTGCAAGCTCAACTTCTCGGAAACCTCTTCAATCGGTAAAATTTTACAGGAAGCCGGTGTTCGTACGGCCGGAAAAGGGGAGAAAGCAGACATCTGTGTGGTCAATACCTGCTCGGTGACTGAAATGGCTGATAAAAAGTGCCGGCAGGCGATCCATAAGCTGGTCCGGCAACATCCGGGTGCTTTTATGGTGGTGACCGGTTGTTACGCACAGCTGAAATCGGATCAGGTGGCTACCATCGAAGGAGTGGATGTAGTACTGGGAGCGGAACAGAAAAAAGATATACTCTCCTACCTGGGAGATCTTACCAAACACCCGCAGGGAGAGAGTTTTACCTCCTCCATCCGGGATATTAAAACATTTGTACCCTCTTGTTCGCGGGGAGACCGTACCCGCTACTTCCTGAAAGTACAGGATGGGTGTGATTACTATTGCAGTTATTGTACGATCCCTTTAGCCCGGGGAAGAAGCCGGAACGGTTCCATAGAGTCGATCGTGGCCCAGGCACGGCAGGCAGCTGCCGAAGGAGGAAAAGAGATTGTACTGACGGGAGTAAATATCGGGGATTTCGGTAAAACGACCGAGGAGAGTTTCCTGGATCTGATCCGGGCACTGGACAAGGTGGAAAGTATTGAAAGGTATCGTATCTCTTCCATTGAACCCAACCTGCTGACGGATGAGATCATGGAGTATGTGGCTGCCTCCGGGCGTTTTATGCCTCACTTCCATATTCCCCTGCAATCGGGTTGTGACGAAGTACTGCAACTGATGAAACGCCGGTATGATACGGCCCTGTTTGCTGCTAAGATCGGGAAGATCAGGCAAGCTCTTCCCCAGGCTTTTATCGGGGTGGATGTCATTGTGGGTACCCGGGGAGAGACGGACGACTATTTTGAAAAGACTTACTACTTCCTGGAAGGCTTACCAGTTACGCAACTCCATGTATTCAGTTATTCGGAGCGTCCCGGTACGCAGGCGTTGAAAATTGAGCACACTGTCTCTCCACAGGAGAAGCAGGAGCGCAGCAAGCGGTTGCTGGCTCTTTCACAAGAGAAGACTCTGGCTTTCTACAGGCAACATATCGGAACAGAAAAGAAGGTTTTGTGTGAAAGATCGCAGGAGGGAGAATTTATGTACGGATTTACAGATAATTATATACGGGTAGAGATGTACAACGATCCTGCACTGGATAATTGTATGATACCGGTGCGGTTGGGAGAACTTAGCGGGCAGGAAATGGCCCTGAAAGGAGAAAAATTATAGTCTATGGCAAGGATCGTCTATATATTTGCCTACATAGGAATATGGCTGTTGGCTATCCTTCCTTTCCGGGTGCTTTACGTGTTGTCGGATCTTCTCTGCTTTTTGCTCTATCGTGTAGCACGCTACCGGCGGAAAGTGGTACGGACTAACCTGAAGAACTCTTTTCCGGAAAAGAGTGAGAAGGAGCTGAAGGGAATTGAAAAGCAATTCTACCACTATATTTCTGATTATATGCTGGAGAGCCTCAAAATGTTGCGGATGAGCAAAGAGGATCTTCTTAAGCGTATGGAGTTTATCGATATAGATAAATTTACAGAGCAGGTGGATAAAAAGGGGGGCGCATTGTTGATGATGCCTCACTATGCCAATTTTGAATGGGTGATCGGGGTCTCTCTCTTTATGAACCCGCAGGATGTACCGATGCAGGTGTACAAAAACATCCGCAATCCTTTTATCAATCGCCTGTTTAACCGGATACGCTCCCGCTTTGACGGATATAATGTACCCAAGCACGATACGGCCCGCGAAATTATCAAGGCCAGACGGGCCGGTAAGAAGATGGGTGTAGGATTGGTCGCGGATCAATCGCCCAATGTACATGAATTAAAATTCTGGACCACTTTCCTGAATCAGGAGACCGCTTTTATGGATGGTGGCGAACGGATAGCCCGCATGATGGACTTTGCGGTTTTTTATTGCGAACTCGAACATGTGGGACGTGGAAAGGGAAGAGTGACCTTCAAGCTGATGACGGATACTCCGAAAGAGACTGCGGAGGGAGAGATCACAGAGATGTTTGCCCGGCATGTGGAGGCAACGATCCGGCGGGAACCGGCTTACTGGTTCTGGTCGCATAAACGGTGGAAACATAAACGTCCTCAATAAGTATGGATAAGGTAGCAGTCGTCATATTGAACTGGAACGGCGAGGAGATGCTTGGCAGGTTTCTTCCGTCTGTGGTAGAACATTCCCGGGAGGAGGGTGTTACTGTATATGTGGTCGATAACGGTTCTACCGACCGCTCTGTAGCGTTTATAGAAAATGAGTTCCCGGAGGTAAAACTGATACGGCTGAACCGGAACTACGGATTTGCCGAAGGATACAACCAGGCACTCGCGCGGGTGGAAGCAACGTATGCAGTACTATTGAACTCCGACGTAGAGGTAACAAGGGAATGGCTGACTCCGATGATCAGTTATATGGATAACCATCCGGAAGTAGCTGCATGCCAGCCTAAAATACTGGACCAGAACTACAAAGAGTATTTTGAGTATGCCGGTGCCTGTGGTGGGTTTATAGATCGCTACGGATACCCCTTTTGCCGGGGACGGATCCTGGGGAGCGTAGAGAAAGATATTCATCAATACGATACGGTCATTCCTGTTTTCTGGGCAACAGGAGCATCGCTCTTTATCCGCCTGGATGAATATAAAGAGGTCGGGGGATTAGATGGAAGTTTTTTTGCCCACATGGAAGAGATTGACCTGTGCTGGCGGCTAAAGAGCCGGGGTAAGGAGATCGTAGTGATCCCTCAGAGTGAAGTGTACCACGTAGGAGGTGGAACGCTGAAAAAAGAGACTCCCCGCAAGACCTTCCTGAATTTCCGGAACAACCTGATCATGCTCTATAAGAATCTGCCGGAACAGGAACTGCGCCGGGTACTTTTTATCCGGATGATAGCAGACTATCTAGCAGCTTTCGTATTCTTTTTGCAGGGAAACGGACAGAATGCCCGGGCAGTCTATAAGGCGCGCCGGGAGTTCCGAAAGAAAAGAGCTGATTATCAAAAGCTTCGTGAGGAGAACCTGGACAGGATGCGGAAGCCGGAGATAGCAGAAAGATGGAAACAAAGTATTCTTGTGGCATACTATTTGCGCGGGATAAAGAAATATTCGGAACTGATACAATAAAATCTGCCTGTACGGTGGGTCAGTCCCGAAATAAATAAGAAAGGAGCTAACAATGGAAAAATTAGTTAGAAAAATTGGTTTGGTTGCGCACGACGCCATGAAAAAGGACCTGATCGAGTGGGTAGTGTGGAACTCAGAACGCCTGATGGGTCATAAGTTTTATTGTACCGGAACGACAGGTACACTGATCCGCGAAGCATTGAAAGAGAAGCATCCCGATCTGGAATGGGATATAACGATCCTGAAATCGGGACCGCTGGGAGGTGACCAGCAAATCGGTTCGAGAATTGTAGACGGGGAGATTGACTACCTCTTCTTTTTTACCGATCCTATGTCGATGCAACCCCATGATACGGACATCAAAGCCCTGACCCGCCTGGCAGGTGTGGAGAACATTGTATTCTGCTGTAACCGTTCTACGGCAGACCATATCATATCCAGTTCCCTCTTCCTGGATCCGGAATATGAAAAGATACAGCCCGATTACACACAATATACGCAACGTTTTGCAGGTACCCCGGTCGTATCGGAGGTCATAGAGAAGAAAAAGGCCAAACAGGCTGAAGAACAAGAAGATAATAAAGAAGAGATCCTTTCTGCCGAACTGGTTTCGGGAGAGATAACTCCGGAATGTTTACCGGAAGAACCTGAAACCACTGCTGAAACGCAGGAAGAAGAGTGCTGATCTTTTTGTATCAGAGTAAACTTAGTTGCCGGAAGTTATATACTTCCGGCTTTTTTTATGTAAAAAATATAAATGACAGCCGGAAAAAGGTTACACCCGATTTCCGGGAAGGTTACACCCATTTTCAAAGAGGGTTACATCCATTTTCAAAGAGAGTTACACCTCTTTTTAAAGAAGGTTACACCCGATTTTTGAAAACCATCAGGCCGAAAAGTATAATCTCCTTGTAATAAAACAATAGTAAATAAGGGCGATGAATATAGTAATAAAAGAAGAACAGACCACTCCCTCCACTCCTGCCCTGTCGATCAGGTAACATCCCAGGATAAGCCCGATACCGATCCCCGACTCCCAGGCAAGTACATAGGTAGAATTGGCTGTACTACGCTGGCAGTGGTCAGAAAGACCGATACAAATATTTAATAAAGCAGATGCAGCCAGGCTTAATCCGGCTCCCAGTATCAGGGAAGTTCCTATTAAAACAGGCTCCTGTCGCCAGGAAGCCAGAATAAGGATAGATAACAAAACCGATATAAGGCCTGCAACCACTTGTAAGGTTACCCGTTCTTTTCCAAACAGGAAACGTTCGGCAGTAATAGCCACCAATATGCCAAGAGCCATGGCAGAGAATATCCACATAAAATGGGTAGCAATGATCTCCCGGTTACCGGGGATACCGAACAGGGAGAAAAGAAGCCCCATAAAGAGAGACACGAACATAACGTTGAGGGCAGGAAGGATAGCACGAGGTAGGATAAAACGATCTAAGGAGCAGACGGCAACTCCGATAGGTGCCCGGAAAAGGGTATTTACCCGCATCATCTCTATCACCCCCAGGCTACCGGCTGCTATAGCTCCGTAGATAACCGCATCCAATGAGTAATATTTATACAGAAGGATACCGGCGACAGGACCGAGTAACATCCCGAGTCTCCCGGCACGGGTAAAGAAAGAGTTTCCCCTGCTACGACAGGAGGTGTGGGTGACATCAATAGCCAGGGTGATACCTGCGGCTGCCGCTATGCCGAAAAAGAATCCCTGAAGCAAGCGCAGGAGAAAAACCCAGGTAAGGGTACCTGTAAAGAGATACCCTGCCATAGCGGCTACTACCACTACGGTGGCAAAGAGATAGAGGTTTTTCCGGCTATATCGATCTGCCAGGTAGCTGTTGAAAGGTCCTCCCGGAAAAATAGCAAAGGAGAATATACCGACAGCGACTCCCGCCAGGGTGAGGGAAACACCGAAGCGTTCTTTTACATAGAAAGGCAAAACGGGTACCAGCATGTAAAGAGCGGCATAGAACAGAAGATTTCCTACGCACAGCCGGGAAAAACCACGGGTCCATACGTTTGGTTTTAAAGAAGGTTCCATATAGTGATAGTCCGGTACCGGCTATAAAAGTAATAACAGCAGACAGAGAGATTTTGCCTGCTGACTTTTAAGTATGTACTGAGCACGGATTTAGTTTAATATTGTTCTTTTTCGTTGGGGAAATCATTACTTTTCACATCTACTACATACTGATGGATAGCATCGGTCATAATGGTATGCAGATCTACATAACGACGCAGGAAACGGGGGCTGAAGCCTTTGCTCATTCCCAGCATATCCTGCACAACCAGTACCTGACCGTCGACCTCTCCTCCGGCACCAATACCGATGATCGGGATAGAGAGTTCTCCGGCTACACGTTCTCCCAGGGAAGCGGGTATCTTTTCAAGTACGATCCCAAAACAGCCGGCTTCTTCCAGCAGCCTGGCATCTTTGATCAGCTTTTCGGCTTCGGCTTCTTCTTTGGCCCGTACTGTATAGGTTCCGTATTTATTGATGGATTGCGGCATTAGTCCCAGATGTCCCATAACGGGGATCCCTGCGGAGAGAATGCGTTTTACTGTTTCAATGATCTCTTCACCACCTTCAAGCTTAATGGCATCGGCGTGTGATTCTTTCATAATGCGGATGGCAGAGGCTACTCCCTCTTTGGAGTTACCCTGGTAGGTACCAAAAGGCATATCGACTACCACCATAGCTCTCTTTACAGCCCGTACGACTGATTTACCGTGATAGATCATCTGGTCGAGGGTAATGGGAAGCGTAGTGGTATTTCCTGCCATAACGTTGGATGCGGAATCGCCGACAAGGATCACATCCACACCGGCTCCGTCTACTATTTTTGCAATGGTATAGTCATAAGAGGTCAGCATAGAAATCTTCTCGCCCCGTTGTTTCATCTCTATAAGACGATGGGTCGTTACTTTCCTGGTATCATCTGATATATAACCTGCCATAACTGTTGTTGTTTTTAAATTGAGGCTACAAAGGTATAGGAAATTCAGGAAGTACGAAATATTTCGCTGAAAATCTTATACTTTGCTCTTCTTTTATCTTTTTTGTGAAGGGGCTCAGGCTTTCCGGGTGATCCGGATCATCTTAGCCACAGTCATCTCCCGGAAATCATCCATTACATAATCTGCTTTATCGGCTATGGCCTCGCGGGAGTTGGTAGTAGCAAGCCCTATGATAATAGCTCCTAAACTTCTGCCGGCCTGCAGGCCGTGGAAGGAGTCTTCGAAAACATAGGTATTTTCGGTGCGGTACCAAATATCTCCATACCGAGC
This sequence comes from Bacteroides sp., assembly GCA_021203405.1. Taxonomy (GTDB): domain Bacteria; phylum Bacteroidota; class Bacteroidia; order Bacteroidales; family Bacteroidaceae; genus Bacteroides. The sequence goes on along the minus strand of JAJQBG010000003.1, from coordinate 15,596 downwards.
AAGAAGCAATCGGGATCAGGTTTGGAACGTTTGAAAAGATCTGCCGTAAGAATGCGGTCGAATTGTGAAGTAAACTGCGGATAGGCCCGGTATACATTCTCCATTTTCTTTTTATTAGAGCTGGTAACTACGGCTGTACGGATACCTGCCCGGCGGAGTTCCTCCACGAAAGGAAGGACTCCAGGTACATATTCATAGGCCATGTTCTCTTCGAGTTCATCCAGTCCCTGACGGATCTCCTGCTGTGCCTCCTCCATTCCAGAGAAGTGTTTGTCGTAGATCTGGGTGAGGGTCATCCCTTTGATCTGTGCACCAAAATTCTCTTTTCCGAGATATTTCACTCCCTGTGCATCCCAGAAAATAGTATAACTGGGTTCCGTATCCATAATAACGCCGTCAAAATCGAAAAGGGCGGCTCTTTTTACCTGATTATCCATACTTGTTTTTTTACCTTTTAACCTAATACTATGCTCTTCTGATCATCCTTCAGAATGTGGGTGCAAAGTTCAGAATAAAAGTTGAAAGAGATAAACTTATTGTTACCTTTGCAGAATTCCGCAAAAAACAGGCCCGGATGAGAGAGAGAAATACACCACACATACTTGGGAGCGAAAAGATCGGAAAACTGCTCAGGCAATACTCTTTTCCGGCGATCATCGGTATGACCATAACCTCCCTGTACCACATTATCGACAGCATTTTTATCGGGCATGGTGTGGGGGCACTGGCTATTTCCGGATTGGCTATTACTTTTCCGCTGATGAACCTGGTAATGGCACTCAGCACACTGGTATCCGCCGGGGGATCTACTATCTCTTCGATCCGGCTGGGACAAAAGGATCTGCAGGGTGCCAATGAGGTGCTGGCACATACGCTTTTTATGTGCCTGTTCAATTCGGTGGTATGTTGCACGCTCTTTTTGTTGTTCCTGGATCCGATCCTGATCTTTTTCGGGGCCAGTAAGGATACACTGCCTTATGCACAGGATTTTATGCAGATCATTTTGCTAGGAACTCCTGTCTCTTATACCATGATCAGCCTGAATAACATTATGCGGGCTACCGGGTATCCGCGTAAGGCGATGAAAACTTCTATGGTGAGTGTGGTAGCCAATATTATCCTGGCGCCTCTTTTTATTTTTTATTTTAACTGGGGGATCCGGGGAGCAGCGACCGCTACGGTGATCTCGCAGTTCATTGCTATGGTCTGGGTGGTACAACACTTTTTCCGTCCGGAGAGCTACGTGCGTTTCCAGAAAGGAATATGGAAAATAAAAACCGAAATTATCCTCAATATATATTCTATCGGAATGTCTCCTTTCCTAATGAATGTATGCGCGTGCGTGATTGTCATTATTATCAATAATACACTCAGGCATCACGGAGGCGACCTGGCTGTCGGGGCGTATGGAATAATTAACCGGATGCTGACACTCTTTGTAATGATCGTACTGGGGCTTACTATGGGGATGCAACCCATTATCGGCTATAATTACGGGGCGTTGAAAATGGACCGGGTCAAAAAGACATTACGCCTGGGAATTATTTCAGGGGTAGTGACCACAAGTTTCGGTTTTGTGATCAGTGAACTTTTTCCTCACCTGATCACGGTAATGTTCACTACGGACACGGAACTGACCGATATAGCAACACCGGGAATACGGATCTGCGCGCTGATGTTCCCTTTGGTGGGGGGACAGATCGTGATCTCTAATTTCTTCCAGAGTATAGGTAAGGTAAAGGTCAGCATTTTTCTTTCACTTTCGCGCCAGTTGGTATATTTGTTACCGGGACTAATTGTATTACCCCGGTATATGGGTGTGACAGGAGTATGGGCCAGTATGCCGGTATCGGATTTCCTTGCCTGTATTACAGCATTATGTATGCTGATCTATCATTTACGGCGGGGGATTGCACCGGGTTTAACAAAAAAAAATAAATATTTTTCTTAAAACCTTACCTGCCTGTTCTGCAAAATCGAAGGATACCGTATATATTTTTATTATCTTTGCCGAAACAATTCCGGTGCTTCTTTGATTGTTTATAGTAAGACAACCTGAACAAAGGGTCCGGATATTTATTTATCTACCAAACAAATCTACCCCGTATGATGATATTTACAGCAGGAAATATTTTACTTGTCGGCTCTGTTTTACTTTTTATCAGTATTGTAGTAGGAAAAACGGGATATAAATTCGGAGTTCCTACCCTTCTGCTATTCCTGGTAGTTGGAATGGTATTTGGTAGCGACGGCCTGGGTTTCCAGTTCGACAATATGGAGAGTGCCCAGTTCATTGGTATGGTGGCACTGAGTATTATCCTCTTTTCCGGGGGTATGGATACTAAATTTCAGGATATAAAACCTGTACTGGCACCGGGTATTGTACTCTCTACCGTAGGGGTACTCCTCACTGCCCTGTTCACAGGGCTGTTCATCTGGTGGTTATCAGGATTCAGTTTTACGGGGATTGCTTTGTCACTGGTTACCTCCTTATTGCTGGCCTCTACTATGTCTTCTACAGATTCGGCTTCAGTATTTGCGATCTTAAGTTCCCAGAAAATGAATTTGAAGAACAACCTGCGTCCGATGTTAGAGCTGGAAAGTGGTAGTAACGACCCGATGGCCTATATGCTCACCATTGTACTGATCCAGATAATCGGAACATCCGGACTCTCAGGTTGGGGAGTGTTGGGTTCTTTCCTGATCCAGTTCGCTGTAGGGGCAGGTGCCGGTTTTCTGCTGGGTAAACTGGCGATCTATATCCTTAATAAAATCAATGTAGATAACCAGTCTCTTTATCCGATCCTTCTGTTATCTTTTGTGTTCTTTATTTTCTCGGCAACAGACCTGATGAAAGGAAATGATTATCTTGCCGTATATATTGCAGGGATGATGATCGGAAACCATAAGATCATTTACCGCCGGGAAATTGCCACTTTTATGGACGGGCTTACCTGGTTATTCCAGATCATTATGTTCCTGATGCTGGGACTTTTAGTAAATCCCCGGGAGATGCTGTCTACAGCAGTGGTAGCCATGCTGATCGGAGTCTTTATGATCATTATCGGACGTCCACTGAGCGTATTCCTGTGCCTCCTTCCTTTCCGGAAAATCACTTTCAAATCAAAGTTGTTTATTTCCTGGGTAGGATTGAGAGGAGCGGTGCCTATTATCTTTGCTACCTACCCGGTAGTAGCGAATATACCGGGATCGCACCAGATATTTAATATTGTATTCTTTATTACCATCCTCTCTCTGGTTATTCAGGGAACGACAGTATCTTTTATGGCTAAAAAACTGGGACTCTCTTCACCGTTGGAAAAGACGGGGAATGATTTTGGTATTGAATTTCCGGAGGAGATTGATACCGACCTGAAAGATATGGTGCTCACCAAAGAGATGGTAGCCGAAGCTGAAACATTGCAGGAGATGAACCTGCCTAAAGGAACGCTGGTTATGATCATTAAGCGGGGAGAGGACTATCTGATCCCCAATGGTTCAATGAGGCTTCTGGTGGGGGATAAACTTTTACTTATCTCGGAAAAAGGGAGCCGGTAACGGATGTTACAGGCAGTAACGGATGCGTTAATTAAATGTAAATTATAACGATCCATCCATTCATATCGGTATAGAATCCTAATTTTGCACAGTTTTCAACAAACTGTGCAAAATTACTATGATTCAAACTGCAAGCTTTCTCGCTGTTATAGAGGAAAGTATCCGTAAGAACTGGGACCAGAACGCCCTGACCGATTATAAAGAGGCTACGCTTCAATACAAGGATGTAGCCCGTAAAATTGCCAAGATCCACCTCTATTGTCACGAGACTGGTGGGGATGCTCCGCAGCGGATGTGGTTCTGTACGGCAGATGGAAAGATAAACCGTCCGTTGTATGAAGAGACGCCGCTGGACTGGGTTACCCATGAAACATTTGCGACCAAAGATCATGTTTACTTTAATATACTGGGCTGGCAGGACAGACTCCGGAAACAGATCAGTGATATTGCACGTATAAACATCCGTACCAACGATGTAGAGCTGATGGGACAGGTAGAGATGGATCAGGACCGTGCAGCCCAAGAGGGAGGATTAAGCGGCCGGGGATTCTGGCATTGTAATGCTTCGCGGGATGGTAAATGGTCTGTAGGAGATACTTTTGCCGGCAATATCTGGCTGATCAACAATGAGACCGGTAGAAAGCACCGGCTGGTAACGGATACTAAAATGAGTCCGGACCATGCCCATCCTTACTTCAGTGCAGATGGAAAACGGATCCTTTTCCAATCAGGACACCTGAGTGATGGAAAAAGGTTACAACTGATGATGGTACATATACCCGACTATTTCTACTGATCTTCTCTATAAAAAAGATCCGGATAATCAGCTAAGCCTGATAGATCCGGATCTTATACATCAATATTCCGGGATTTTGGTTATCCAGAGTATCTGCCTGCTTCCTGTTCGTATCGGATGACAAACACCTCCCTTTAACTCTTCCCGCTCTTTTTTCAGCGTTCCTGTTTCGGGATTTATGAAATAGATATAGTAATCTCCGGGATCATGGGTCAGATCCGCTACGGCTTCTTCTCCGATAACATAGATAAGATAACCTGTTCCAATCCTCCCCATTCCTATTTGTGTTCCTTCTATACTTATAGAGGATAAAGACTTCATTCCTGCCACTTCATGGAAAAACTCTTCCTGAGTTACCGGTATGTCACACAGAGAACCTCCTGCCATGAACGAAGCCCAGTTATGTCCGGCAGAACGGACTCCGTTATATACGATTGCTTTTTCCGGATAAGCAGTACGGTATTCACTCACGGCTTTGTAAATACTTTCAAAACTGGTCTCTCCCACCTCCATGATCCGGGCATACTGGCGGGGTGCCAGGCTTACTCCTCCTTCGGGAGCGTACAGAGTTCCATCGTTCCGGTAGTGCCATTGCCGGATATCAATAACATCGATCAGCCCCCGGTAATTTTTATCAGCCAGGATCGCATCCTGCACATCTTTAGTCCCTGTAAGCATTACATATACCTGCTTTCCTTTCTCTCTCTGCCACTCTGCAATGACATCCAGCCAGAACTTCATAAAATGTAACGGGCCGGTATATTCGGCCCCGAGGTGGTGAACAACCGAAGAATAGTCGCCCAGTTCATCCAGGTGTTTCCGGATATATTGCCGGTGGTAACGGGCACGCTCCGGATGGGAAATATCGTAAAACTCCTCTGCCATAAAGACGCGACGGTCATCTGCATAGTATGTGTTCTCGGCAAATCCCATCTCATTGATATTATTAGCCGTGCGCCAGGGATAGTCGGTCCAGTGCGCACCCTCTTCAATGATGTTGTGTTGCAGGTAATGTTCCTGTATAAAGACCCTTTCGTGCTTTTCGGCAAGTCCGGCAAATTGCCTGAGTCGCATCCAGTACCAACTGTTGTAACGGTTCAGGTCGTATTTACTAAGCCGGTCAAATGCCTCTCCTTCTCCTGTACGGGCAAAAGGTTGTTCATAAAAAGGAGTCCAGACGTCGGCATCGATCCGGCGGGAACGACCGTGATCGTCCCGGCGCCGTTCATACCACAGGGACGGAAAGTGGCTCAGTGTCCTGACCTTTCCTTTTACCATATCATACACCAGGGTATCCAGATTATCGGTTAGCCCTCTCCCCTCTCTTCCCGGAATGAACCATGTCAGGTGGGGTTTGGCAGATTTAACTCCACCCGGTCGGGTATCACCGCGCCAAAGGGCAGTACGATGTGCTTTACCGGAGAGATAAGTTTGCTGCTTATCCACCATCACTCCATCTTTTATATAAAGTACCGGAGAAAGCTGCAGGGACGGTAAGGATACAATTTCCCCCTGAATCTCTATGTCATTAGCCTCTACCGGTAACGGATAAACAGCGATCATCTCATCAATCCACCGATCCATGATCAGTTCGGGTTCTCTGGAACGTTCACTCATCATAGCAGTATAGGCAGGTATTACCTGTTCATACGGGTTACTCTCATATTTATATATTTTATCTGTTTCCGGAGAGGATTTCCCGGTACGTTCCTCCAGCTGTCCGTAATAGAAACTATCGGGTTTCAACCGGCTGCGATGCATCTCGTGGTATCCGTCTCCATATCCCTGTCCCCAGGTGCCAAACGCCCAGTTATAACTACCGGGAGGGTTATCGATATGAAGCTGAGGAGTACGGCACTGCCAGCACAGGGAGTTTACTCCACTCCAGCCGGCTCCCTGGGCATCCGCACCCCGGTAAGCTATTTTCAGGGCACCCCCGTCTACGGTAACTTTATCAAAAAGGGTACCGGCCGACCATCCTCCGATGGCTCCGCTAAAGTTATAGGGGTGATAGGAGTAACACTATACAAAGGCATTGGGCCCGGCAGCTGAAAAGCCGACGGAAAAATCATGCCAGCCATATTCGGCATAACAACGCTGAAAGAGATGTTGTTGTCCGGTAGTATGGAACGCATAGCGACGATGGGCTCCGATCTCACCGACAGGTTCCAGTGATTTGCACTCTTCGATGGTGAAGGCCCGGGTATTTTCCCAAAGGGCAACTGCCGAACTAACAAAATTTTTAGCGGTTACCCGGCGTATCCAACCCTCTTCGGCATGTTCTACGGTAATAGCCATCCACCGGTGTTCTTCATCTTTGGGATAGTTTTTATCATAGGTTGAGAGAGCGAACAGATTTTCTACGGCTACCCGGCTGATACGTCCCAACCAGGTATAACGGTTTATGTAGCCGCCTCCATAGTGTGGATCCAGGGAACAGGTAAGGGGAGCATCCAGAGTGACAGAAGTATCAGTTACTTCCCTGACTGTGCGATCCCACCGCAGATCAAAATCGCCCGGTTCCCAATGAGTAAGGGGATAATCCACATACGCACCGATCCGATCGGCACCAATAGCAGCCAGCCACTCTGGTGTAGAAGGGCGGGTAATAAAAATACGATCTCCCGGCTGTAGTCCATGTCCCTGAGATAAGGGCAGAACAGTAGTATTTACAGGAATATATTCGTTTTTAACGGGAATGGCCTCTTCCAACTGACAATCATTCTCACCCAGAATGCGTATTAACGGAGAACGGTCTGTTCCCGTAGCTTTCAAAAGGGTTCCTTCTTCATAAGAACCTTCTCCCCGTAATACAATTCCTGATGCACGGATGAAGAGGGTTCCCCCAACTTCGTGTACTCTTTTTTCAAGTAACACGGCTCCCCTGAAACCCTGGTCATTCACAGGAAGAGAGGAGACCCGATCAATAGCTGCCTGAATACGCAAGGTAGCATCTCCCTGTAGAGCGGGAACTTTAATGACTGCTTTTACAAACGGCAGGGGTGTTTCCGAAGCCATATATCCGCAATAAGAGAAATCGGGAATGCGGTCTCCGTTCTCAAAAATAGTGTAAAAGATAGTACCTTCTGCCTCTAATGCTAAAGACTGCGCTTGCAAAAAAGAGAAGAGAAACAGGCAAGAACCTAAAAGTAGTGTTTTTCGAATGGTATTCATTTAATAACAAGATTGAAAAATTTGTTTTTAACTCTTCAAAGATAACATTTTTAAGTTTTGTCTCTTATATTTGTAATTAACAACATTATTAATTACACCGGTTAAAGTTATGAAGAACAAAGATAATGATACGGAAATGAATATTTTGTGGGCAGCTGAAGAGATATTTCTGGAAAAGGGATTTACAGGGGCCAAAACTACGGAAATAGCAAAACTCGCAGGCGTAAATCATGCTATGCTTCATTATTATTTCCGCACCAAAGAGAAACTTTTTGAGAAAGTATTTACCAGCAAGGCAGAGATGCTGGCCAACTCTTTTACTTCGGTATTTGACTCAAAACTCTCTTTTTTCGACAAAGTAAAGTTAGCTATAGCCACACATTTTGATTTCCTGATAGAGAATCCCCGCCTGCCTCTGTTCCTTATCAATGAAATGCTACACAACCCCCTGCAAAGGGAACGGGCTAAGGCAATTATCACTCCGAATGTATTGCAACTATTCTCCTACGTACAGGAGAACATTGATGAGGAGGTTAAAAAGGGAACCATTTATCCGATCCAGGCTTCTGATCTGATACTGAATATTGTATCCCTGAATATCTTTAATATAGTACTTTTACGTCTTGCCTCGGAAGATGGGAAAATGATATTCGGTAAAACCGACAGAGAGTTTCTGGAGGAGAGAAAACAGAATACCATCCGCATGGTGCTTAATGACCTGAAAAAATAAAATGTATAAAAAAGGTGTATCTTACCTATAAGATACACCTCTCTATATTAATCTTTAAGAAATGGCTGCTTTATCAAACAGTAGCTTCTTTCAATTCCCACGCCAAAGCACTCGCACCCAATACGGCAGCATCCGAATCCTTGAGTTCTGAACAAAGGATCTTCGCTTTCCCTTTAAAGATCTGCAGAATATTATCATCAATAGCCTTAATGAGAGGTTTCATAATATAATCTCCCGATTTAGCCAGGCCACCGAAAAGCACAATAGCTTCCGGACTGGAGAAAGCTATAAAATCTGCCAGAGCCTCTCCTAACAGAGTACCGGTAGATTCAAAGATCTCCTGAGCCAGTTTATCTCCCTGTACCGCCGCATCGTATACATCTTTCGATACAATAGATTCGGCAGGAATATTACGCAGCAGACTTGGCTCGGTACTGGCAGTAAGTATCTCACGGGCAGTGCGGGCAACACCGGTAGCCGAACAATAGGTTTCCAGACAACCTTTGCGACCGCATCCGCACATACGTCCTCCACGGCGCACGATCACGTGGCCCAGTTCACCGGCAAATCCGTCATGCCCGTAAACAACCTGACCATTAATTACAATACCACTCCCTACTCCTGTTCCCAGAGTGATCATGATAAAATCTTTCATACCGCGGGCTGCGCCATACGTCATCTCGCCTACTGCCGCCGCATTGGCATCGCTGGTAAGTGCCGTAGGAATACCCAGTCTCTCTTCAATCATGGCAGCGAGGGGTAATACGCCTTTCCAGGGAAGATTGGGTGCAAACTCAATAGTACCACTGTAGTAATTTCCATTGGGGGCTCCTACACCAATACCTTTGATCTTATCTACTCCACCTTGTTCTACAATAAGGGGAAGCAGGCTCTTACACAAAGCATCTACATACTCTTCAATGGTGGGGTAAGCTGAGGTTTTAATAGAACTATGTGTTAAAATAGTTCCACGGGTATCTACAACACCGAATACGCTGTTTGTACCTCCAATGTCAATCCCTACTACATAGGGTTTTTCCAAGTGTGATTTCATGTTCGTAAAATATAATTTGGGTTAGTCAATTTTTACCTTACAAATAACGCAAAGAAGAACGAGACAGCAAAATTTTTTTAATGTTTTCTGAAAGATAATAAGCCGGTTAAGAACTTCCGGAAAGAAATGATCAAAAAATTTAATAGCATATGCAACTTTATAGTAACTTGCCTCGTCTAACAGATAACTCCGTAAACATGGAAACAAAAAATTAAAAACATACGCATGATACACCTGAGCAACATTAACAAGACCTACTATAACGGCGCTCCCCTGCATGTACTGAAAGGAATAGACTTAACGATTTCCAAAGGAGAATATGTCTCCATCATGGGAGCTTCCGGATCAGGTAAATCCACTCTTCTGAACATTCTGGGTATTCTGGATAATTACGACACAGGAGATTATTACCTGAATAAAGTACTTATCAAAAATCTGAGTGAAACCAAAGCCGCAGCTTACCGGAACCGGATGATCGGTTTTATTTTCCAGTCGTTCAACCTGATCGGATTCAAAGATGCGATGAAAATGTAGCCTTACCCCTCTTTTACCAGGGAGTGAGCCGCAAGAAACGGAATCTGTTGGCTATGGAATACCTCGACAGGCTGGGCCTGAAAGAGTGGGCACACCACATGCCCAATGAGCTGAGCGGAGGACAGAAACAACGCGTAGCCATAGCCCGTGCACTTATTACCAGCCCACAGATCATCCTGGCCGACGAACCTACCGGAGCACTTGACAGTAAAACATCTGTTGAAGTACTCAATATCCTGAAGCAGCTTCACGACGAAGGGATGACAATTATTGTGGTGACCCACGAGAGCGGTGTAGTTAACCAGACTAATAAAATTATCCGGTTAAAAGACGGGATCATTGAACGGATCGAAGAGAATTTCGACCACTCAGCCTCCCCTTTCGGACAACACGGAATTATGAAATAACACAATCTATGGGAATCATTATAGACCTCTGGCAGGAAATATACAGTACTGTCAAACGAAATAAACTCCGTACTTTTCTCACCGGATTCGCCGTTTCCTGGGGAATCTTTATGCTGATCGTACTTCTGGGTGCCGGGAACGGTATTATCAATGCCTTTGAAGCCGCCTCCGGAGAGCGGGCCAGGAATTCCATCAAGATATGGAGTGGCCGTACCAGCAAACCCTATGACGGTTTAAAACAGGGCCGCCGGGTACAAATATACAATTCAGATGTAGAGATCACCGAAACACACTTTCCGGATCATGTAGTAAGCGTAGGAGCCAGTATGTGGCAGGGCGGTGTTACACTGACCAACAAACAGGAATACATTACCGTCTCCCTGGGAGGGGTATATCCCAACTACCCGGAGGTAGAAGCCATTAAAATGGTACCCGGAGCCGGACGTTTTCTCAACGATCTGGATATCCGGAAACGCAGAAAAGTCCTCGTACTGCACCAGCGTACCGCAGATGCACTTTTCCGCAACGAAGACCCTATCGGAAAATATCTTACCTCCGGTAAAGTAGCCTATCAGGTAGTAGGTATCTATACCGATGCCGGGGAGCAGACAGACCGTCCCGGCTACATCCCTTATACTACCCTCGAAACCATCTATAACAAAGGAGGGCGGGTAAACGACATCGTCTTCACCACGCAGGGACTTGAAACCGTTGAAGCCAATGAAGCTTTTGAAGAGGAGTACCGCAGAGTACTGGCCGCCTATCACCGCTATGCACCCGACGACAAAAGTGCCATCGGTATCTGGAACCGTTTTACCGATTACCTGCAGATGCAGACAGGAATGAACATTATCCGTACCGCACTCTGGATAATCGGTATATTTACCCTTCTCAGCGGCATTGTAGGAGTCAGTAATATCATGCTGATCACCGTTAAAGAACGCACCCGCGAATTTGGTATCCGCAAAGCACTGGGTGCCAAACCCTCTTCCATCCTGATACTGGTTATTCTGGAAAGTATCATTATCACCACTATCTTCGGATATATAGGTCTGGTATTAGGAATTGGAACTACCGAATGGATGAATATACAGGCAGGCAATACCACGATCAACACAGGTGGATGGTCAGAAACCGTCTTTCTGAACCCTACGGTTGATATGAAAGTAGCCATCCAGGCCACCCTCACCCTGATCATTGCCGGTACACTGGCAGGATTCTTTCCTGCCCGGAAAGCTGTTACCATACGTCCCATTGAAGCATTAAGAGCAGAATAACATGAAAATGAGAATTGACATAGACAGATGGGAAGAGATCTTTATCACCATCACCCGAAATAAGACCCGCAGCCTTCTGACCGCCTTTGGTGTATTCTGGGGTATCTTTATGCTGGTAGCCCTGATGGGAGGAAGCAAAGGAGTCGAACAGCTCCTGGGTTCCAACTTCGAAGGCTTTGCCACCAACTCCTGTATTGTAGAATCTAACCGTACCGGTGAAGCATACAAAGGATTCCGGAAAGGAAGAGGGTGGAAAATTGATATGGATGATGTAGAACAACTACGCAGGGATGTTCCGGAGATCGATATCCTCTCTCCCGTTATCCAGCGTTGGGGCAGAACCGCTTACTTTGCCGATAAACAGGCAACCGGTTTTGTAAAAGGAGTCTATCCGGATTACGCCGACTTCGAGATCCAGCATCTGAAATATGGCCGGTTCATCAACGATGTGGATATCATGGAACGCCGGAAAGTATGTGTGATCGGTAACCGGGTAGCAGAAGAACTCTTTGATGCCGATACCGATCCGTGCGGAAACTTTATCCGCCTGGATGGAATCTACTATCAGATCGTGGGAGTGACCGAATCAACCGGAAGGAACATCAACATCGGAGGTCCCTCCTACCAGATGATAGCCGTACCTTTCTCTACCATGGCACAGGCATACAACCGGGGGAACCGGGTAGATTATCTCTGTATTACCGCACAACCGGGAATAAAAGTAACCTCCCTGGAAGAACCGATCGGAGAGATCCTAAAAAGGAACCATACTATCAGTGCCACCGATCCGCAGGCAGTCTGGTTCTTTGATATGGAGACCTTCTTCAGCATGATCGATAACCTGATGACCGGTATCCGCCTGTTGGGTTGGATGGTCGGACTGGGTACGCTGCTGGCAGGAGCCATCGGCGTTAGCAACATTATGATGGTTACCGTGAAAGAGCGTACCACAGAGATCGGCATCCGCCGGGCCATCGGTGCCCGTCCCCGGGATACTATGAACCAGATCCTTTCAGAAAGCATGGTCCTTACCTCCATCGCAGGACTCATGGGAATATCCTTTGCTGTAGGGCTCTTACAACTGACCGAAACAGCGATCAATATGGACAGGCCCGACTATATCAACTTCCAGGTAACTTTCGGACTGGCGGTAGGAACAGCCCTGCTCCTGCTTACCCTGGGTATGCTGGCCGGGCTCGCACCTGCCTACCGGGCTATGGCAGTAAAACCTATCGACGCCATCCGTGACGAATAGCCTGTAAATAAAGCAAGAAAAAATAAAAAGTATAAAATATAACATCTGACACAATGAAAAAGTATCTCAAAATTTTCCTCCTGGTAGTAATTGCTGCCATCTTTATCGGAACCTTTATGTTCCTGTATGCCAAATCACGTCCCGAAAAGACAGAGTATAACATTATAAAACCAGAAATTACCGACCTGCAACGTACCACTATTGCTACCGGAAAAGTAGAACCCCGGGATGAGATCCTGATCAAACCCTAGATATCAGGCATTATCGACGTAGTTTATAAAGAAGCAGGACAAACAATTAAAAAAGATGAAGTAATCGCTAAAGTAAAGGTAATCCCCGAATTGGGACAACTGAACAGCGCCGAAAGCCGGGTACGCCTTGCCGAGATCAATGTCCGTCAGGCCGAACAGGAATACGAACGGCAGAAAAAGCTCTACGAACGTAACCTGATCAGCAAAGAAGAGTTTGAAAGAACCGAAGTAAGCTGGTTACAAGCCCGGGAAGAGCGTGAAAACGCAACCGATAACCTGGAAATTGTACGCGAAGGAATTACCCAGAAAACAGCTTCCTATAGTAATACCATGATCCGCAGTACCATAGACGGACTGATACTGGATGTGCCTGTAAAAGCCGGTAACTCCGTCATTATGAGTAACACCTTTAATGACGGTACTACCATTGCAACCGTAGCTAATGTGAACGACCTCATATTCAAAGGCAATGTAGACGAAACCGAAGTAGGAAGGATCCACGAAAATATGCCTATCAAACTTACCATCGGAGCCCTGCAAAACATAACTTTTGAAGCGATCCTGGAATATATATCACCTAAAGCCGTAGAGGACAACGGAGCCAATCTCTTTGAGATCAAAGCCGCAGTCAATATGCCTGATACAGTAGTGATCCGTTCCGGATACAGCGCCAATGCAGAGATCGTACTGGCACACGCCAACCAGGTGATCAGCATTCCCGAAAGCAGCATTGAATTCAAAAAAGACAGTGCCTTTGTCTATCTGTTAACCGATTCCATCAATCAACAGTTTGAACGGATCCCGATCACCGTAGGTATGAGCGACGGTATCCGGATTGAAGTTAAAGAAGGGCTTACTACCGAAAGCCAGATAAGAGGCTCCGAAAAGAAAAAGAAATAAGTATATAACCTCAGAAAAAAATATCCAATGAAGAAACTATTCAGATACCTGCCCCTCCTGCTACTATTAACCCTAAGCCATTCACTGGCAGCCCAGAAAATCTGGACCCTGAGGGAATGCATAGACTATGCCATTGTCAACAATATTCAGATCAAGCAACGGGAAATTACAGCTGCTCAATATAAGAACGAAGTACATACAACGAAATACAGCCGTCTGCCTAATCTCAGTAGCAGCGTGAACCAGAATTTTAACTTCGGACGCAGTGCCTCCCCGATCGATAACACCTATACCAATGTAAACTCACGGAGCAGTAGTTTCTCACTGAATACCAGTGTCCCCATCTTTACAGGTCTGGAACTGCCCAACCAATACGAGCTGGCCAAACTAAACCTGCAGGCAGCCATTGAAGACCTCAATAAAGTCAAAGAAGATATCTCCGTGACCATTACCTCTTACTTCCTGCAGGCTCTTTTCAATGAAGAGCTTACCCGGGTTGCCCAGGAACAGGTAGTACTCAGTAAAGAACAGTTTGTACGGGCAGAGAGTCTGTTGGAAGTAGGAAAAGCCTCCGTTGCAGAAGTAGCAGAGTCCAGGGCCCGTCTAGCACAGGATGAACTCAGCTTTATCCAGGCAAAGAACAATTATGAACTACCCCTGCTCGACCTGAGCCAGCTCCTGGAACTCCCCACCCCGGAAGGTTTCCGCATAACAGGTCCTGATGAGATAGAATCCTTCTATAGTCTTCAACTGCCGGAATCAGTCTATAACGAAGCCTTATGATCCGTCCGGAGATCAAAGCAGCCCAATACCGGTTGGAAGGAGCAGGCAGATCCATCCGCATTGCCCAGAGCAATTACTATCCTTCTCTCTATTTCTCTGCTGGTTTGGGTACCAGTTACAACTGGGCATCAGGCAGGGAAATAGATAATTTCGGTAAACAGTGGGGTAATAATTTCAATAAAGCCTTTGGCTTTTCCTTAAGTATACCTATCTTTAACCGCTTTTCCACGCAGAACCGCGTAAAGAACGCCCGCCTGCAGGAAATGAGTTACGGATGGCAACTCGAGGAGACCAAGAAGGATCTCTATAAAGAGATACAACAGGCATACTACAACGCCTCGGCTGCCTATTCCAAATTCACCACCAGTGTGGTAGCAGTAGAGGCTACCCAGGCCTCCTTTGAACTGATGAATGAGAAGTTTGAACAGGGAAAAGCCACTTCGGTAGAGTATAACGAATCAAAACTCAACCTGATGCGTTCCCAATCCGAACTTCTGCAAGCCAAATACGAATATCTTTTCCGCACCAGGATCCTACATTTCTATGTAGGAGAAGAGATCAGATAAATTCAAAAAACTTCACGGCCTCTAAACACAAATTCATATCTAAAACCACTCAGAGAACGTGAATGAGAGACTGTCTTTAACCAAGGCAGTCTCTTTCTTTTATAGGAAAAGTAAGCAGATACGGTATATAATATAATATCGTTTTCCCGTTGTAAAGACGCATATTTGCATCTCATCCGCGTCTCATTTGCATCTTATCCGCCTACAAGAGCATCACTTATTCTTTAACAAGCCGCCGATAAGGAGACGCAAGTACGCGTCTCTATAAGGGGGGAAGATAAAGAAGATATGTATGTATATGTACACAAAAA
>JAJQBG010000243.1 GCA_021203405.1 Bacteroides sp. | reverse complement strand
CTCCCACCACGTGGGGTTATATATCTGTATATCAAATTAGTATAAGGGTGGGAGATGCTAAAAACCATCTCCCACCATCTCCCATATCTCCCACCGGGAGAATACTTGATAAAAATAACTTCCTTTTATTCACCGTCCTGTACTTTTTTCTATAGAATACAATGTACGAAGAGCGGACAATATGTCTGCACAGTAAACACATCGGGAGAGGCTCTCCCGATGAACAAGAAAATTGGGTATAACCATCGTTGGAATTGGGTGTAACCATCTTTCAAAATAGGTGTAACCATCTTTTTCAACGGGCGCAACCATCTTTTAAAACGGGTGTAACCCTCTTGCTGACAATTAGTTTATTTTCAAAAAAACTTAGTTTATCTTCAAAAAAACTTAGTGAATCGGCAGGCACTAATAAACTAATTTTTTTCTACGATTCACTAAGTTTTTAATACAAGGCGGATGGAAAAAAATCACCGGCGGGTAATTGTCCATCCACCGGCGGGTGGATGAACGTTTACCGGCGGATGAAAAAAATTCATCCGCCGTCTATTTTATCTGTCGAGACGCAAATATGCATCTTTACAACACAAAGGACCAGTTTAAGAACCGAATGATCAAAAACCTGACAGTTGCTCAGAAAGCCCTGACAAAACGATAGGTTTTTCCCGGTTCCGTCTCTATATCATACTCATACACCTGATACAAGAGCGGGAATTGAGGGGAGGATAGCTCTTTAGAGACTACCGGCTCCTTCATATCCGGGCGTGCAAACAGCGGATTCGGGTTATTCCCCTTTGCCTCTTTCAACCCTTCTCCCTGTAACGGAACGTATGAACGCAGGCGCAGGTTTCCGCCTAAGCGGGAAGTGATCGCAGCCTCTTCCAACTGAACGCCATCCCATTGGATATCTACTTCAAATCCTCCGCGGGCCACCAGTCCGCTCATACTCCCTTTGCGCCATACATCGGGAAGGGCAGGCAGCAAATGTACGGCACCGTCGTGGCTCTGCAAAAGCATCTCCGCAATACCGGCAGTAAAACCGAAATTACCGTCTATCTGGAAAGGAGGATGCGCATCAAACAAATTCGGATAAGTACGCCCATCCATATTTCTGCCTTCTACCAATACCAGCATGTTCTGTATGATCTTAAAGGCGTGATTACCATCCAGCAAACGGGCCCACAGGTTTATCTTCCAGCCGATAGACCATCCTGTAGCCAAATCTCCCCGGTATACCAACGAGTTTTTAGCTGCCTGGAACAGATGCGGATGAGTATAGGGAGAGATCTGATTACCCGGATAGAGGCCGTACAGATGAGAGACATGGCGATGATCGTTCTGCGGATCGTTCACATCTTCCAGCCACTCCTGCAACTGATTGTACCTGCCGATCTGCATAGGGGGCAGTCGCCTGATCATAGCTTCCAGTGTGTCTATATACTCCTGTTCTTCACCCAGGATCACAGCGGCATCCCGTGTGCGGGTAAGTATATCGAAAGCGATCTGGTTATCCATCGTGCATCCGGCAATGATGGAGGAGGCTCCCGGGCCGTGCTCGGGAGAGTTGGAAGGACAGGTCACCATCCATTTATACACAGGATGCTCCACGAGGAAATCGAGGAAGAAATCGGCCGAACCTTTCAGGGCCGGATAGGCCTCTTTCAGGAACTCTTTATCGCCTGTATATAAATAGTGTTCCCAGAGATGCTGTGCCAGCCAGGCTCCGCCATTGGGCCACATTCCCCAATAGGCTCCGTCTACAACCCCGCAACTGCGCCAGATGTCGGTGTTATGGTGGGTTACCCAACCACCGGCCCCGTACATATCGCGGGCCGTAGCCCGGCCGCTTTCCGAAAGCTCCTTCACCATCCGGAACAAAGGCTCATGGGTTTCGCTCAGGTTGGTCACTTCGGCCGGCCAGTAGTTCATCTCCGCATTGATATTAACGGTATATTTGCCGTCCCACGGGGCCAGCAGGTCATTGTTCCAGATACCTTGCAGATTGGCTGCCTGTCCACCCGGTTGCGAAGAGGAGATCAGCAGATAACGGCTGTACTGGAAGAGAAGAACAGCCAGTGAGGGATCATCTCCGCTTTTGAAATTCTTCACACGCAGATGGGTCTGCTCTTTTTCGGCTTCGGACGTTCCCAGATCCAGTTTTACCCGGTTGAACTGATCCTGGTAAAAAGCAATATGCTCCGCCTTTGCTTTTTCATACGGGTTTTTAATTGCAGCCTTCATATAAGCGGTAGCCCGTTTACTCTCATTGGCGCTCACATCTTTGTAATTTACAAAATTAGTGGCGGAAGAGATGTAGATGGTAGCAATGGTGGCACCGGAAACGGTGATCTGATCTGCCTCTACGCTCACTTTCCCGTCAGGAGCCTGGATATACGTTTGTGTTTCTACCCGGATCACACCCGGGATCCCTTCGTGCTCCTGTCCGTTGCCTGACAAGATCAATTTGCCGTCCTTCTTCTTAACCGTATGTTTAAGCGGAGATTTGTAACCGGCAACAAAAGACAAGGCTCCCTCTTTGTCCGTACTTAACCGCACTATAACAATGTTGTCGGTAAAGGAGGTAAATACCTCACGGGTATAGGTAACCCCTTCTACTTTATAAGTGGTAGTGGCAACAGCCCTGGAAATATCCAGATCGCGGTAGTAATCGGAATAGGTTTCGTGCCCGGCGAAACGAAGCATCAGGCTTCCTATCGTCTGATAGGGCATACCGTTCTGCGGAGTACGGAAGGTTTCGTCGATCAGGCGCTGGGCCTCTTCATTTTTACCTTCAAAAACGAGTTTCCGGACCTCCGGCAAAGCGGCTAACGCATTTGGCTGATCGTTGCGGTGTGGTCCTCCTCCCCATACGATCTCTTCGTTCAGCTGGAGTTCTTCATGGGCGGGATTACCGTATACCATGACTCCCAGGCGGGAATTTCCCAGCGGCAAGGCCTCTACCCATTTTTCGGCAGGCTGAACATACCATAATTTCAACTCTTTTGCTCCGGCAGAGAGGATAACGCTCAGGAACAACGTAAAAACCCAAAATCTTCTCATAGTTCTCTATTATTAGATAGCACTTACAGGATCCGTAAAAATAACGAATATTTATCGTTTTGCAACACCTTCTTTGGTTTGTTCCACATATTGCATGGTACCGTCGGGATTGTAATACAATTTATCCACACAAACACTGCGACGTCCGATGGCCCCTGCATGACCATCCAGGGTCAGGGTTGCATTGTGATAGAAGAGATACCATTCTCCTTTTGAACTCTATGATCCCCGGGTGAATGGTAAAGCTGTTCTCAGCCATTCCGGTGAGTTCACCCTGCGGCGTCCAGGGACCTTTCATAGAGGGTGCGGTAGCATACGCAATGGTTTCACGGCCTTGTCCCATCGAAGCATAGGTGAGGTAATAGATATCACCCCATTTATGTAACCAGGGCCCCTCTACGAACCGGGGAACTTCAATGACCTCAATATCACCGTCAATTTCAATCAGATTTGGTTTGAGTTTGGCCAGGAAACAGGTTCCATTCCCCCAGCTGAGCCACGCCTCTCCGTTATCATCGATAAAAGCGGTGGGATCAATATCGTTCCACCATCCACGGGGACCATTCGGGGTCATATCATCCGTCACTAAGGGTCTGCCCAACGGATCTTTAAAAGGCCCTGTAGGAGAATCACCCACCGCTACACCGACAACCTTGCTGTTATAGGGTTCACCGGCCTGAACGGTGGTATAGTAGTAGAATTTTCCATCTCTTTCAATTACCTGTGAGGCCCAGGCCTCTCCTACTCCCCAGGAAAAATCGGTAGGTTTCAGTACGGAGCCATGATCGGTCCAGGTTTGCATATCTTCGGTAGAATAGCACAACCATTCGGTGATATTGAACTCTTTTCCACCGGAGGCAGAGTCCTGCCCTTCGTAATATTCATCGTGCCCTACATATAAATAGAGTCTTCCATTGTATACCATAGGGGCCGGGTCGGCTGTGAACTTATCTTTGATCAAGGGGTTCCCGGTATTTTTAAAGGTAGGAAGGTTATTCTCAGCCGAGCAACCCAGAAACAGACAGATAGTGCCAATGAGTAAAGTAATCTTTTTCATCATGAATTTTTTGTTTAAATTGTTTTCTTATTTTCGCCAGGTCTCCGTTTGTAACAGAGTACCGTTGTTCTTTTTAATCTCTTCCGTAGCAATGGGTAGCAAATACATCTCCGGCGTAAACACTCTGTTGAGCAGTTTCTCTTCTGCGTATGTTTTCCTGCCTGTAGCTACATCCTTCGTAATGGTTATCCCATAGATGGGACGGTTCTCTACCTCCATAGCCAGTTTCCACCGGCGAAGGTCAAAATAGCGGTGCTCTTCGAAGGCAAGTTCTACCCGGCGTCATTGTACAAACACTGTCTCAACTCTTCACCGGTCACTGTTTCCGGGATTTCGGGCATACCTACCCTATCGCGTACTTTATTGATATACTCCCTGCATAGATCTTCGTTGCCCAGTTCAAACGCAGCTTCAGCATAGTTCAGGTAGATCTCTCCCAACCGGAAGAAGATCCAGGGCATGGTATAGGTGGTCTGCCAGGTCAACGGAACATTCTCATCCGGCATGAACTTTCTCAATACATAATTGGTCAGCGGGTTATCACCGCTTTGCCTGTAATTATCAAAGCCCCAGCTATTCCCATCCGAAGCTACCCACATTTCAAAAAAGTCGCCGTGGTAGGTGGATTCATCGTGTATGATGGTAGCATCCAACCGGGGATCCCGGTCTTTATAGGGATCTTGCGGATCGTATCCGGAAGCCGGATTCACTGTTTTTACCCCATTGACCCAGATAAACGGGGGTTCGCCGTTCTTCATGTCATAATCATCTACCAGGTTCTGGGAAGGTCCGTTACTGGCCCACCAGCCACCGTAAGCACCATACCTCCGGTTCAGGTTATCCATAGGTACCTGGTGTCCGTTGGTTTCCGTAAAGTTCCGGGCAAATATAATTTCCGGGTTAGCCGTACCACTGGGCTGATTGAAGCATTTGGTATAGTCCGGATAGAGTTCATACTGCGGATAGGTATCCAGGAACAGTTTGGCGGCAGCAGCAGCCTTTTCCCACTTCAGGCGGCTGTTGTTCTTATTGAATAGCGGCGAAGCTGCATAGAGGTATACCCTGGACAGAAGCGCGTGACAGGCAGCCTGTGTAGCCCTGCCGAAATTGGATTCCGTAGTAGCATAAGTCACCGGAAGCTCGGGTAAAGCTGCTGCTATATCCTCCTCAATAAATTCGAGGCAGTCATCGAAAGAGGCGCTGGTAAAAGTTACATCCGTATTTAATTCATACGACTCTTTCACAATCGGTGCTTCCCCAAAACGCTGCAGAAGCATGAAGTAGGTATAAGCCCGCAAAAACCGGACTTCGGCGATCATCCGCTCCTTATTTTCAAGCTCTACGGTGATCTCCGGCATCTTTTCAAGGAAAATATTTATTTTTCGTATATTTTGAAAAGCGGCATCCCAGATATACATATTACCACTGCCTGTCCAGTCGGCAACACTTATACTACCTACATTATCGGGATTAATAGTACCGTATGCAATAATTCCGGCACCCCAGTTGATGGAGCAATAGGCCTCGTCCGTCATTTTCGACTGCATATTAATACGGAAGCCGTGCAAAAGGCTGTTATACAGGTTGGTGTGATAGGCTCTGATAAGGCCTGCATCTCTCCAGACCGCTTCATCCGAGATGCGGTCCTGGGGGGGGAAATATTCAGAAGATCATCGTTGCAGGAAAGGATGAACAAGCTGCTAAACAGGGATATAATTATTTTTTCATACTACTGATTTTTAGAATTTAACATTTAATCCGATATTA
>JAJQBG010000417.1 GCA_021203405.1 Bacteroides sp. | reverse complement strand
TAATAAAAGCATTAAGTCAACAGTTGCGTATATCAACTATATCCTTGTATTTGCCCGGACCAATCAATGATAAAGAAAAATGGATAAACAGAATGGATTACTTGATCTTTCTCTGTACCAGCAAAGAGATTCAATTTGCACTGAAAAGATTCCCGTCGGGAAGGAGTTTAATAATAATCCTGGCTATAAAAATACGATCCGATTTATTTTATGATCATCTACAAAGGTAGAAACCATAAATAAATTATGCGAGTTGGATATTTATCTCCGATTATTACCTGCAAGGGCAATAACCTGTACCTCTTAACAAATACCTTTCTCTTTTTTTGTTTCAAATTCTATTACTTGAGTTTCGGGGAGTTCTAAATATATTTTGTTTTCTATATTCTCTTTTTCGATAAATACGGGAGTATCTGCTGTAAAAAAGAATGGATTCTTATTTTTCCCTATTGCTTCTTTTATTTTTGCTTTTCCCAGTAGATGGGTAGAACAGCGGATGCGGCAGTTTCCTCCCAGCGTAGAAAGGATAGAAACTTTAGTGACCTTTTTATTGTCCCACTCCATATCCACTATGAATCCTCCCCGTGTCCGGAGTCCTTTCACTGATCCGGTGGGCCACTGGTCGGGAAGTGCCGGTAGTAGAAAAATCTCTTCTGCATGGCTTTGGATCAACATCTCCGTAATACCTGCTGTTCCTCCGAAATTACCATCTATCTGGAAAGGAGGATGAGCATCGAACAGATTGGCATATGTACCTCCCCCTTTCATGGATACTTCGGTGGCATCGACATATTTTAATCCGTTCTTCAACATTTGGTAGGCATGGTTGCCATCTTCCAGGCGGGCCCAGAAATTGATCTTCCAGGCCATAGCCCAACCGGTTCCTCCGTCTCCTCTTATTTCCAGGGTACGTTTGCATGCCTCTGCCAGGGCTGTATCCCTGCGGGGAAGGATCTGCTTTCCCGGATGGAGACCGAAGAGATGGGAAACATGCCGGTGCTTCACATCTTCCTCTTCAAAATCTTTATACCACTCTTGTAGCTGCCCTTTGGCTCCCTGTTGCAACGGATACAGGCGGGGAAGAGTCTCTTTTAACTCCTGGCAGAAACCGGGATCTGTACCTAAAATACCACAGGCCTGTATACAGTTGGTAAAGAGATCGTGGATCAGCATCATATCCATAGTTGAAGCTTTGGATATTTCTCCCTTTTTTCTCTTTCCTTTGGAGTCTATATAGATAAAGTTATTTTCGGGCGAGGTGGAGGGGATGGTTACCAGATAACCCGACTCTTCATCCGGCTGCAGCCATTCCAGTATGAATTCGGCAGCACCTTTCATCAGGGGATAAGCTGTTTCCCGGAGATAGTTCTCATCACCGTTGAACAGGTAGTGCTCCCATAAATGCTGGCAGAACCAGGGGCCTGACAACGGCCAGCATGACCAGCGGGGACTCCCTTTCGGATCGTTTGCATAGCCACCTGTAGGGCCTGTTTGTGCCCATACATCCGAATTATGATGAGAGACCCAGCCTTTGTCTATGTTATAATTGATCCGGGCTGTTTTTTCCATTTTGGGCCAGGTTGGCTATAAAGTCTGACAGGGGTGGAAAACACTCCTGCAGGTGAGTTGTTTCCACCGGCCAGTAGTTCATTTGTGTATTGATATTGACTGTATAGTTGGATCCCCAGGGTGGCTGTACGTGTCTGTTCCAGGTGCCTTGCAGGTTAGAAGGTACACCGCCTGTACGGGAAGAGGCAATAGCAAGGTAGCGTCCGTATTGGTAATAGAGTTCAACGATTCCCAGGTCGGAGTCGTCGCCGGCAAATGCTTCCAGGCGTTTGTTTGAGGGCAGGCATACGTATGCCTATGATCTCATACTTTGTAGGGATCAGCTTTTCGTTAAACGCCTTATAATTGCTCTCTGCCAACGTACGAAGCTGTTGATTGATTCTGCTATTCATATTCTATTTATGGATGGTCCGGGCTCATTGGTCGAAACACTGTATGGGTTCCGATCTTTTGCTGGTCAGGAAATTTATCTGTAAAGATAGGAAATCTTTTGATAAGCCTGATCGGGGAAAGGAAAAAGGATGTACCCGAAGTCATCTCAACTATCTTTTTTAGGCCTGATAAAGTGAGATATCTTTCCTTCATGGAGAAGATTCTTCATTACATTGGGAATGACAAACCGGATAACATACGAATAGTATAGTTTACTTTGGGTACACCCTTTTTCTCTACCTGTTTATTTTTCCTGTGCTGCCTGAATGATATCATTCACTATGGGTTTAGGCTGGTAATTCCGGTCGAACAGCAGGGCATAGTCGGTACGTCCTCTCATGGGAAAGTCATTTTTCCAGGAGTCACCGTCGGATATGCCCCACAAAGTAACCCGTGAGATCTTATCGCTGTTGCGCAGGAACAGATCAAAGAATCCCATCATGCGGTCATTCCAGGCTGTATATACGGAATCCGGAAGTCCGTCCGGATAGGGATTTACTTCCTGGCGATAGGCTTCTACTTCAGAAATATTGGCTCCTACATTCCGGCGGGGAGACGGTAGGGCACTCAGGTCAAATTCGGTGATCATTACTTTTACACCTGCGGAAGCGTAGGCCCGGATCGCTGCTTCGTACTCTTCCAGGGAAGGAGATTCCATACCTACATGTCCTTGCATCCCTACTCCGTCGATACGGATATTCCTGCTTTTCAGGGTCTCTATCAGTTTGATAATGGTTTCCTGTTTTCCGGTGTACCATTCGTTGTAGTCGTTGTAGTAAAGTTCTGCTTCCGGATCGGCTTCCTGTGTATATTGGAAGGCAAGAGGGATAAACTCTTCGCCAAGGATCTGGTAAAATTTACTGTTCCGGTAGGAGTCGTTCTCCATAATGGCTTCATTGACCACATCCCATCCTTTGATACGTCCTTTATAACGGGTTACAACGGTGGTAATGTGATCTTTCATTCGTTGTTTAAGTACTTCAGGGGTTACGTCGTTGCCGTTCTCATCTACCATAAACCAGCGAGGGAGTCGGGAATGCCAGATTAAGGTGTGCCCTGTGACGGTAAGATTGTTTTCCTGACCGAACGCTACCAGTTTGTCGGCCAGATCAAAATTGAACTTTCCCTCTTCGGGTTGTAGTTCTGCGCTTTTCATGCAGTTTTCCGCTACAATGGCACTGAATTGTTCTTTAATGATCCGGATACTTGCGGTATCCCTACCGGTTATTTGATTAGCATTTAATGCTGTACCGATCAGGAATTTGTCTTTCAGGGCTGATTTTAAAGTAGGTTTACTTTTTTCTACCGGTGCGCTGCAACTTCCTAAAAGGATAATAAGAGCGGTACTATAAATGAAACTTGTTATTTTCGTCATCTTATATAGGTGTTTAATTTTTATTTTATCTTTTCACTTTCAGGAGCACCCAGGTAAGAGAGTTTTAATCCTCCCATATCGATCATTATCTTCTGTACCAGGATTCCCGGATCAGGAGCCCGGAAACGTAAGGTTTGTTTCCCGGGGGTAATGACTCTGTGGGTGGTAACTGATTTTATAATGCTTTCTGCCTGCCATCTGCCCAGTTCTCCCCGGTAGTGACCGTTAAAATTGACAATCTGTTCCGGTTCTCCGCCCAGTGAAACAGCATATTCAAGTCCCCGGTTTCCATTAAAGTTGAGAGTAGGGGAGAGTAATATTTCAATTTTTGCTTCACCGGTGGAAGTAAATTCGATATCATATTCCAGGTAACTGTTTGGATCGGGTTTCACTGTCACCGGTGTAGTGGTTACAGCACCCACTGTCTTTCCCAGATCGGGAATCGTGATCCATGAAGTGCTTTCTCCGTGGACGGCACGGCTATAATTGGGAGCTTCCATGGAGACATACCCGTCACTTTCTTTAAATAGGGGGGTAGAGGCCATCCGGTTCTCTGGTACCCGGGTTACCGTTGGCATGATGTTATATCTCGGATCGTTCCAGGATCTGTAACCGATATGGGTTTGATCCATCATGTGATTCCACTTACCTCCGGCAATCTCTTTGTTATAGTGGTACGTGATGAGGGAATCCCGTACAAAACAGGCTTCTACCTGGTCGGCCCAGTAATTAGCTTCCGGATCTTCCTGTTTAGCCAGCTCCTGGTTCATGGCAACGGCATAATACATTTCGTACAGATTAGCCATCGCACTGATCGGGTGAAGGACCAGTTGATCAAAGGCATCCCGGGTTTCTGCAGGCATCAGATAATTCAATTTCATGGCATCCAGCAGGAGTTGCCGGTACTCTTCTGTTACCCGTTTGAACTCGTCGTAATTATGCAGGCTATAAGTCCGGGCGTTTAACAACTCAGGGGTTACCCGGCGGTTGTATTTGGTATAGAGATTAATAAGCCTGGCAGCTTCCCGGGCATACTTGTCTCCGAATTGCTGTGCACAAAACTCTTCGGTGTGTTGCAGCAGGTTGTTCTCGTTAAAACGATCCGGATCCCAGGCCATATCCAAAAAGAACTTGATAGGATACTCCATCGGCTTTAAGTCGCCTACATTTACCACCCAGAGTTCTTTGACCCCGTACCGGTAGGTGAGGTTCATCTGTTCCCATATCTTTTGCACCGGTGTCACATTGAGCCATTTGTAGCTACGCGGGCCTCCTACATAGTCGAAGTGGTAATACATACCGTACCCTCCTTTTCGGGGTTTGGCCGTGAGTTCGGGTAGCTTTCTTACATTTCCCCAGTTATCGTCGCAAAGAAGCAGGGTGACATCATCCGGAACGCGCATACCATCGTCGTAATAATCCTGTACCTCTTTGTATAGGGCCCATACCTGCGGGGTTTCAACAGCCTTTTTACCGGAAACTTTCGCGATAATTGTGCGTTGGTCTTTTACGATCTTTTCCAGCAGGGCCACATTGGTCTCTTTGCCCATGGCTTCGTCTCCGTCGCCACGCATGCCAATGGTTACCACTTTTTCCCAATCTTTCATCCGTTCCATTCCTCCGGTCCAGAATTGTGTCAAACCGGTTTCGTTCTTAGAGTAGTCCCACTCTTCGCTACCATATCGTCTCCATTCGGCATGAGCCCGGCCCAATGGTTCGTGGTGGGAGGTACTGATAATGATCCCCATTTCGTGAGCTAAAGGACCGTTTAAAGGGTTGTCATCGTAAAAGGCACTTCCCCACATGGCAGGCCACAGGAAATTCCCTTTCAGGCGCAGGAGCAGTTCAAATACTTTTTCGTAGAATTGGCTGTTAAAACCTCCGAATGTTTCGCTCGACCATCCGCTCAGGGCGGGTGCTTCATCGTTCAGGAAGATACCCCGATATTTTACGGCAGGTTCTCCGCCAGTATAAGTACCTTTTTAATGTAAATATGTTCCTGGGGTTCTACAGGAACATCGGCCCAATAGTACCAGGGGGATACACCGATCTGTGCGGAAAGTTCATAAATCCCATAGATGGTGCCTCGTTTATCACTACCGGCTATAACAAGCACCTCCTGAGTGTCATCGAAGGGAGAAGGTACCGTCCGGATAATATACTTCTCCCTTTTTCCGGTAAGTTCTCCTTTTTCCAGTTGACGGGTTTGCATCAGCTGGTCAATCCATTTACTTTCTCCTACTGTTCCCACAAGAATTAACGGGTAGGTACCTTCCGGTTCAACCTGCAGGCGTATCAGGGGCTCACCGGTAACTTTGTACATATCGGCTATAAAATTAGCCAGGGCTCTTTCTACTTCCGGGTCTTGTGTGTCTGAAAGAATAAATTTGAGTAATCCTGGTTCGGAAAGTGTAAAGGTGTCAGGACTCTTTTCCGTAGTGACAAATTTCTCTGCAGAATTAATTTTATTACCTATACAGAAAAAACAGGTAGTTAATAATAATGTACGAAAAAACTTATTCATAGTAGTTCTTTAT
>JAJQBG010000096.1 GCA_021203405.1 Bacteroides sp. | reverse complement strand
CTACACTTCGGTTCAAAAGTGGAGTTACAATTAATTTCCTTACATTCATAATCTATATCAGTTTAATCAAAAAGAGGTTCCCAAAAGTGAATATTTTTCCTCTGGCCGTATTACACATATACAGTGAACCTTGCAAAGGTTCCATATACTTTTGGTGATCCTCGTGTTTTTCATCTATTCTCTCTCTTAAAAAAGCTTCCCTGTTGATTCCAGTTTCTGTTTCCTTAAAAGTGCTTCCAGGAAATAGTAATCGGCATACGAAAGCGGTTTATCCACTTCAAACTCTCCCGGTACGGAACCCGTACTGTGCAGCAGCAGGAAACCGTGATCTCCCCCTTCCTGAGCCAGGTAATGGTCAGAAAGATTTTTAAGAATAGTATCGGCATGTTTTTTATGAAGTTCGGCCTGCTCAGCATCATAAAGACTAAGTTCATACAATCCGGAAGCCGTTACAGTGGCAGCGGAAACATCACGGGGTTCATCCGGAATATTCGGGGCATCATAGTCCCAGTAAGGGATCAGATCGGCCGGTAGATGGGGATGTGTAAAAATATAGTTAGCTACCTGTCTGGCCTGCTCCAGGAAAGAGGCTTTCCCGGTTTCCCGGTAACACATGGTATAGCCGTAAAGGGCCCAGGCCTGACCGCGCGACCAGGCAGACTCGTGTGCATATCCCTGATGGGTATGTTTTTTAGTTACTGCTCCGGTAATGGTATCGTAATCAATGACATGGTAAGAGCTATGATCCTCCCTGAAATGATTTTTCAGGGTGGTCTCGGCATGGTTTACCGCTACCTCGTAGAACAGCGAATCTCCCGACTCCCGGAAAGCCCAGAAGAGTAGTTCCAGGTTCATCATATTATCAATAATAACCGGACAATCCCACTTACTGGTACTGTGGTCCCAGGAACGGATAATACCGGCAGTGGGTTTATAGCGGGTAGTCAATGTATAGGCAGATTCCAGCAGGACATCCCGGTAAGCGGGGTCCTGCGTAAGGCGATAACCGTTCCCAAAGCTGCAATAGACTTTAAATCCCATATCGTGGGTAGTACCGTTGCTCTTCTCCGGCTCGATCCGGGCAGTATAGGTACGCGCAGCCTCTTCCCAGGCCGGATCGCCCGTATATTCATACATATACCACAACTCTCCGGGGAAGAAACCGCTGGTCCAGTCGCGGGAGGGCACTACGATCAGGCTGCCATCCTCTTCCACAGAACGGGGAGATACCAGGGGGCCATGTCCCCGGCGCTGACGGTTGGCCACACTTTCGGATGATTCATTGGCAATCGCACGTTCTGTCTCTTCCATCGCCACTTTCAACTGGACGGAAGCAAAGGCAAAATCTTTCCGGATATACTCTTCGGTACCGGCATCACTGCTTTTACATGCTACCAGCATGCAAAGAACAGATGGGATCAGAAAAAAGGATCTATACATATACAATGAGTGTTTTTTGTTGGGTACAAAAGTGGTGAAAACCGGCTCTTCTACTTATCAAAATTCACTCAAATACTATTAAAATTGACTCTTATTCCTCTTTGTGGTGCTCCTGAGCGGCATATTCGGAGGGTATTATATGATATAGGGATTTAAAACAACTGGAAAAGTAAGCATGGCTGCTGAAACCCACTGCTACAAAAACCTCGGAGACCGGAAGGCGTGCCTCTTTCAATATTTTAGCACTCATTTCCAGCCGGAAGTTGCGGATAAAAGTAGAAGGTGAAAGACCGGTCACACTTTTGATCTTCCGGTACAGGTTGGCCCGGCTCATCCCAATCTCTTTACAGAAACTCTCCAGGTTCAGTTCCGGATTGGAAATATTTTTTTCCATACTCTGGTAGAGCTTTTGCAGGAAGCGATCATCGGCCGAAGTCCGTTCTACCCCCAGTGTTTCCAGGGAGAACTGTTTGCCATAAATATCTTTCAGCTTTTCCCGGGAACGGATGATGTTCTCCACCCGTGCTTTTAATACAGCCGGACTGAAAGGTTTGGTG
Organism: Bacteroides sp.; assembly: GCA_021203405.1. Lineage (GTDB taxonomy): Bacteria > Bacteroidota > Bacteroidia > Bacteroidales > Bacteroidaceae > Bacteroides. Next base: position 3,931 of record JAJQBG010000096.1, on the reverse strand, counting down.
ATATAGTCGTCCGCACCGGTCTCATACCCTTCGCGCATATCTTCTGCCAGGGTGCGGGCCGTAAGCAATATAATGGGAATATGACCAGTACGCAGATCGGATTTCAGTTTCCCGGTAAGTTCCATTCCATCCATTTTGGCATCATCAGGTCCGAGATGATCAGGTCAGGCAGGTGATAAACAGCTTTGTCTACTCCCTCCTCGCCGTTGATAGCTTCCAGGATATGATACTCCTCAGAGAGCTGGGTCGCTATATAATTACGTACTTCCGGATTATCTTCTACGATCAGTACCGTATAATTTTCTTTCCTTTTTTCTCACTCCCTGCTGCCTCCTCTTTACTCTCTACCTGCAAAGCAGGTTGCTCCTGGTATTGCCACGAGTCAAACAACTCTTCCGGAGAGAACAGTTCCTTATTTACCGGTAAAAGCGAACGGAAAGAGGCTCCCCGGCCCGGTCCGCTCTCCGCCCATACTACTCCGTGATGCATTTCAATAATGGATTTACTCAGGCTCAATCCCAATCCGGTCCCTGAAACAGAGTGTTCGTTCTGTGCAACCTGGTAGAAAGGGGCAAAGATCTTCTCCAGCTCCTCTTCGGGTATCCCGGCACCCGAATCGGTTACATCTAGCAGGATATAATCTATGGTACTATCCGTAAATCCGGATAGCCGGATTACCGGAACTTTAGAAGCCAGCTCCTGCAGTGTACCTTTTTCCACCGTTATCCCGATCCGTCCTTCATCGGGGACATTCTTAAATGCATTGGAGAGAAAATTGAACCACACTTTTTCCATCAGGCTCCTGTCAAACCAGTAAGGTATCTCCGGATGAGAGGCGTGCAGCTCCAGGCTAATTCTCCGCGACTCTGCCAGGTCCGTAAAGAGTGAACACATCTCCGAAGAGAAAGCAGTATAATTGTCTTCCGTAACCTTTAACTGCAACATTCCGCTCTCCTTTTTCTGGAAATCCATCAGGTTATTGACTAAACGTAACAAACGGAGGGAGTTATTATACATCAAACGGTGGCTGTGCCGGATCTTATCAGAAAACTCATCTGCCTTTTGCACGATCTCCTCCAGCGGGCTTACGATCAGGGTCAACGGGGTACGCAGTTCGTGCGAAAAGTGGGTAAAGAGTTTATTACGTTCCTGGCGGAACTCCTCCCGGGCACGTACCTCGGCCTGTTTCAGTTTTACCTCATTTTCCAGCCGTTTGCGTTCCAGGTAATAGCGTAAAATGATCCATCCGATGCCCAGAAGAGTCACTACATACAAAAGGTAGGCCCACCAGGTTTTCCACAAGGGAGGCAATACCCGGATCATAAGGGAGGTTCCCTCCAGGTTCCACAACTCATCGTTATTGGAACCCCGTACCAGAAAGCGATACTTTCCGGGCGGCACATTGGTGTAGTAGGCTGTACGCCGGTTATCTACCTCGTTCCAGCCACTATCGAACCCTTCCAGCATATAAGCATACTGGTTACGATCCGGGAATATATAGTTCAGGGCACTATACTCAATCATGAAATTAGTCTGGTTATATTGGAGTATGATCTCTTTCTGATCATCTAAACGGCTCTCCAGAATCCCCTTTTCGCGAGAAGGCAGGATCCGTTCATTATGAATATACAGGTTCTCCAATCGCAAGGGTGGAATATAGGGGTTGACCGTCATTTTCCCCGGATTAAAAGAGGTAAAGCCATTGTTCCCGCTAAAAAAGTGTCTCTCCCGAAAGTTTTAATCCGGCATGCGGGGTAAACTCATGTACCCGTATGCCTGCCGAATAGGGGTAATTTACAAAAGTTTCATTCTCCGGATTAAACTTCGATATTCCCGAAAGCGTACTGAGCCAAATCTGGTTATTATCATCCTTCAGCAACATACAGACATTGTTGTCGTGAAGTCCATCCTTCGTATCATAAATACGGATCAGGCCTTTTTCCATATCATATAATCCGATACCTCCACCAAAAATACCGATCCAGATCCGGTCCCGGGTGTCATGCAGAATAGAAGTAATATGAGTATCCAACACTACCGGTGGCTTAGTAATATCAACCAATCCCTGATGCTTGGCTGGTTTGACAAGTCCGCGATTCCTGTCACAAATAAAAAGTCCGTCATTACGGGTACCCACCAAAAAATATTCTCCTCTATTTCATAGATCACCCGAACATCATAAAAATAACTAAATAATTGACCTGCTCCCGAGGAGGTTTTATCTTCAATGACTCTCTTTTCGTGATCCAGTAGTGTCATTCCGACCTCATTCACCCCTCCGATTATCCACTCACCCCGGAATGTTTTCCCTAAATAATAGATAGCATGCTTCTTTTTAAAATCATAAAAGAGTGAAAAGTTCCTGGTACGAAGGTCAAAAGAGTAGATCGTGCCGGCATTGGTACCGCAGAGTATCCGGTCTCCATCCCGGTAAAGCGATTTAATTATATTATGGGCATATCCATCCTCCTGCCGGCGGGTGAGCGGATAAAGTCGGTACTCTTCTGTTCCCAGGTCCATTTCCAGTAATCCTCCTCCTTTAGTAGCGATATATAGATATCGGTCTGTCTGTACCATGGCTCCCATAATTCCGGTGATCTGTTTCAGGCTGCTTCCCGGATCATAGAACCGGAACTTATCTCCATAATTACTGTGGTAGTTAATACCACCCGCATAGGTTCCTACCCAAAGCGTACGGGAACGATCAAAAAAGAGACTGTAAATAGAGTAATGGTTGAGGGTTCCCTGCGAAATATCATACGTTTGATACCGGGTTATTTCACCGGTACGAGGATCCAACTCGTTCATCCCGTTGAAAGTACCGATCAGTATAGTGCCCTCCGGTGTCTCCCGGATACAACGGATATAATCATTGGTTAATCCATTTTCACGATCATAAGAAATAATCCGGTTATCCCCTTTTTTCAACACTCCTACCCCACTATGGTAGGTGCCGATCCACAGATTCTCCTGATGGTCCATAGAAAGAGCCCGTATATTATTATCCGGAATACCCGGCACAGGGCCCGACTCTTTCCGGAGATATACCGGGGCCTAGTCTTTTTCCCACACCACTACACCAGCCGAAGCCGTAGCCAGATAGAGAGTTTCCTCATGCTCCAGAATGTCATGCACGGCTTTCTGATCCACTTCCTCTCCCAGGGGAACGGGAAAGATCCGGTCAACTGCCCCTTCATATTTACTTAAGCCGCGATCCGTACCAATCCAGAGTACACTATCTCTTCCCTGAAAAAGAGAAGTGATCATATTACCGGAAAAAGCTCCTTCCTCTTCATGAATATAATACCGGTAAAAACGATAGGTAGATAGTTCCAGCCGATTGAGTCCGTTATTGGTTCCAACCCACAGATTGCCTGCGTTATCCTCGGTGATAGAAAGTATATGATTATCCGAAATGGAGAAAGGATCATCCGGCTGATGGGTAAATACTTCAAATTGGTAGCCGTTGTATCGGTTGAGCCCGTTACGGGTACCGAACCACATATACCCCTGCCTGTCCTGGTGAATAGCAGTAACAGTGATCTGCGAGAGTCCATCCTCCAGAGAGAGGTAAGAGAAATTATACTTCCCACCGGCTCCTTGTAGGGATAGGATAATGGAAAAGAGTATCAGCCAACAGAATAGACGTTTCATAGTACCAGAACAGAGTTATTTAAATTCCTGCGCAAGATACAATATTAATTTTGAATTTGTAAATTTCTTCCGAAACGAGTCAATCTCCCTTTCAGTGACCCTATTGCCCTATTATTTGGTTCATTTTTATGGATATGCCTGTTTTTTACGATCCTGGAAGCACAAAATAATATAGTTTATATCATATTTGTTACCCTCCTGTTCTAAAACCTCGCCCCAAGAGTTTAAAAAAGCAATGTATGCACAATACTATGGTGTTGTAACTTAAAGAAAGCAG
>JAJQBG010000366.1 GCA_021203405.1 Bacteroides sp. | reverse complement strand
CATATTAACAGAGATATTAACCGTTTAACTATTGGATTAACAGGTGTTTATTATGGATTCAGTAAGAGTTATCAACCGGATATTAAACCCTATTCACTATTTACATTGAAAGGTAAGAATTTTTATAACGGCGGAATAGATTATAGTTATTACGGAAGAAATTTTTCTCTTTCCGGAGAGACAGGTTGGGATAAAAACGGAAATTTGGCTATCCTTACTCTGTTTATTCTAAAACCGGTCTCCGGGTATAAATTGAATTTTCTTTACCGAAATTATTCAAAAAAATATTAGAATTTGTTTGGGAGGACTTTTTCGGAGGGAGGCAGTGTACAGAATGAAAAAGGATACTATGCAGGGATAGAATCTACCGCTTTCCGATCGCTGAAACTCTCTTTGTATGGAGATATTTTCTCTTTTCCCTGGCTTAAATATGGAGTAGATGCTCCTTCTTCTGGTTTTGACGGAATGATAAAAGCAGACTATTTACCCGCTAAAGATATAAATCTGAATTTTTCCTATCGGTACAGGGAAAAAGAGAAAAATTTTGGGAATGAAGAGACCCATAAAAAAGAGGTACTGTTTTATCGGCAACATAAATGGAAAAGTGAAATAAAATATAACGGAATAAAAAGTATGGATTTTCGTACCACTTTTCACTGGAACAGAGTGGCTTTTCCGGACCGTGTGATAGAAAACGGATACAGCATTACGCAACAAATAGATTATAAACCCAAAGAGTCTCCGTTTACTTTTCATATACAGGGAAGTTGGTTCTATGTGCCGGAGTATACGAACCGGATCTCTGTATATGAAAGGGGAGTATTGTACGGATCCTCTTTCTCTTCTTTATATGGAAAAGGAGTTAAGTTTCATTTGTATGCCTGTTATCGTATAATCCGGTTCATGGTACTGGAATCCACCTATAGCTATTTCCGGTATTCCGATAGGGATCAGACAGGGACCGGTCTCGAAACTATTTATGGTCCGGTTAAAAAAGATATCCGGTTACAATGCAGAATTAAATTTTAACTCTTATAACGGATTAAGCAACAGCCTTTCTGCTATCTTTGTCGTAAAATTGATAAGTTATTAACAGTATGTCAACTATTCTTTTTCCTACTCCGGTTTTCGGACCGGTGCATTCCCGCCGTTTGGGAGTATCGTTAGGAATTAATCTGTTACCTCCGGATGGTAAAGTATGCTCATTTGACTGTATCTATTGTGAGTGCGGATTGAATGGAGATTTCCGGACCCATACTCCGTTACCTACCCGACAAGAGGTATATATAGTTCTTAAAAATAGACTGGCGGATATGAAAGAAAGAGGTCCGGTCCCGGATGTGATCACTTTTGCAGGAAATGGGGAACCTACCGCCCATCCCGACTTTCCGGATATTATAGAGGATACACTTTGTTTAAGAGATCAATATTTTCCACAGGTCAAAGTAAGTGTATTGAGTAATGTCACTTTTATCAGCCGTCCGGAAGTTTTCAGAGTTTTGCAAAAAGTAGATAATAATATTCTTAAACTGGATACGGTAGATAAAGATTATGTTGATTTTGTGAATCGTCCTGCCGGAAAATTCCGGTTGGATAAATTAATAGAAGACCTGAAAGCTTTTCAGGGAAGAGTGAGTATACAAACAATGTTCCTGAAAGGAAGTTATCACGGACAGAGTGTAGACAATACTACAGATCGCTATGTAATACCCTGGATAAAATCTATACAGGAAATCTCTCCCCGCGAAGTAATGATCTATACCATAGATAGGGAAACTCCCGGAAAAGGGCTTAAAAAAGCCTCTCCGGAAGAGCTTGATCATATTCGTGACCTGTTGGAAAAGGAAAATATTCCGGTTATTGTTTCTTATTAATTTTCGAAATTCTTCTCTTAAAGAAAGATTTGTTCGTTTCGGTTATCAAAAGCAGGAAATAATCCGGTTTATACCTGTAATGAGTTGAAAAATAGGGAGTTATTTTATCACTTTTTTACCTTCGGATATCGGTTATCCCGGGATTTAAATGTATATTTGTTATGCAATAAGTATCAACCTGTAGTAAATTTAAACCCGCTATGAAAAAAAATTGTAATATTCCTGATATTACTGTGTTTTATATATTCGCTAAAATCCAGTGATCTTTACTTTCGTCATTTAGGCCTGAAAGACGGCCTCTCTCAGGTTAATATTCTTTTCATCTATCAGGATGAAATAGGTACTATGTAGTTCGGATCTTCGGAAGGACTTAACCGGTTCAACGGAGAAAGTATAGAAGTTTTTCGTCCTACCCAGGATAAAGAGGGACTTACTCAGAATGTGATCTATTCTCTTTGCGGAAATAAACGTGGAAAGATATATATCCGTACTACCAATGATCTCCTCCGGTATAATATATACGAATCAGTTTGATTGCCTCCGGGAAGGAGATGTCAGTTTTATCTCCTGGTATGGAGATAAATTATGGGTAATTGCCCGGGATTCGGTTTTTTATTACCAGGAATCGGAAAAGCAATTTCACTATTTAACGACTCTTGAAGAGGAGATATCTCCGGTTACTGCTATGTATGTAGGAGATGATCATACTTTATGGATAGCTACTGTTGAAAATGTATGGGTTGTTCCCCTCTCTTTTCCTGAACAACGTCGTAAAATAGGGACCATACGTAACGGACAATGTTTTTCACTTGGATAAAAAACAGAATGTATGGATAGGAACCCGTAATAATGGTTTGTATCGTATCCGGGATTTTAAGGTCGTGGACCATTACCTTTCCGGATCGGATAAAAATTCAATTTCCAATAATCAGGTCCGTACCATTATTGAAGACTATAAAGGTACCTTGTGAATAGGTACCTTTTACGGATTAAATAATTATGATCCGGTAACAGGCAGGTGGAGCCACTATTTATACGAAGAAGATAGTTTCTATAGTTTGTCTCACTCTTCTATATTCGCGCTCTATAATGATTCTCAGAATACGATCTGGGTAGGTACTTATTTCGGAGATGTGAACTATTTCGATTCCCGGACAGATATTTATCAATATTACGAAGCCAGTACGATCCGGAAAGATTACCTTAGCTTTCCTTTTGTGGGTAAGATGACGGAAGATTCTCAGGGTAAGATATGAATATGTACAGAAGGAGGCGGATTAAATTGCTTAGATCCGGTAACAGATGCTTTTGAATGTTTCCAGGTAATAAGTGGTGAGAATAGTATTACTCATAACAATCTGAAATGTATCTGGTACCGGAAAGAAAACAATTCTCTGTATATCGGTACCCATACGGGAGGACTCTCTATCTTTGATCTGACTACAAGAAGATTCCGGAATTTCCGGTACGATCCCCGGGACCCCTGGTCCATTCCCAACAATGTGGTCAATGAGATACAACCATACGGAAAATATCTGGTGGTCCTTACCCAGGCCGGTCTCTATAAAATGGATATGAAAAATGAAAAATTCTATCCTTTTACAGACGATGAAAAAGTGGCGGATCTACTGGACGAACGTTTGGCCTATGAAACATTTCATATAGATCGTGCCGACCGGCTATGGTTGGGTAATACCGAAGGGGGAGTAGTGTGTATCTTATTAAATAATAATAAAATTATCCGCTATGCTTATCAGCCGGAGGACTCTACTTCTATCGGTAAATTTAAAGTAGTAGATATCTTTGAAGACCGCCGGGGAAACATCTTTTTTTGGTACTTTAGGATCGGGTCTGTTCAAATACAATTCCCAGAAAGATTCTTTTATCAATTATACCCGTCAGAACCATCGTATCCCCAGTGATTACTGCTATTATATATCCGAATCTCTGGCCGGTTATCTGATACTTTTGCATAACAAGGGGATCTCTTTTTTTCGATCCTTATACAGAAGAGATGAGATACATCTATACCTTCTACGAATTAGGATTTAATCAGGGTTCTTCCATCTTTCAGGCTGGAAGCGGAAAGGTTTTTCTGGGAGGTATTGATGGACTTATCTCTTTTGATGAAGAAAAACTAAAAGGACTTTCCAAAAATTACCGTATATATTTTGATAAACTTTATGTCAATAATAAACCTGTACTTCCGGGAGATGAGAATCATATTTTGCAGCATATTCTGGCAAAAACACCCTCCGTCCGGCTAAAATCTTCTCAGAATAACATAACTATTCATTTCAGTTCTTCCAACTATTCGCATGATAATGATCGTGTATATGAATATAAACTTCACAATTATGACAAAGAGTGGATACAAACTACCAGCCATTCTTTTACCTATACCAATCTTAATCCTGGTAAATATACCCTGCAGCTTCGGGAAGTTAGTGGTACCCGGGAACCCGACCTGCAGATAAGTCTGGATCTGGAGATCCATTCTCCATTCTATGCAACTTCTGTGGCCTATATCTTTTATACAATTTTAATCAGTTCCCTGTTTTATATATTTGTGAGTTTCCAGAATAAACAGGCACACCTGAAAGCTTCGCTGGAGTATGAACGCAAACAAAAATTACAGATTGAAGAACTTAACCAGATCAAACTTAATTTCTTTACCAATATCTCTCATGAGTTTCGTACTCCTCTTACATTGATCATAGGTCAGGTAGAGTACTTATTGCAGAGCAATAAATTTTCTCCTGCTATCTATAACCGCCTTCTCCGGATTTATAAAAATACCTGGCATATGCGGGATCTGATCACTGAACTATTGGATTTCCGGAAGCAGGAATTGAGGTATATGCAACTCAAAGTAGAGTACCGGGATGTAGTAGCTTATACCAAAGAGATATTTATGTCCTTTTATGAATATGTCCTTACACGTCATATAACCTATAAGTATGAACCGCTGGAAGACAAAATAGAGCTTTGGTTTGATCTTGTACAGTTGAGAAAAGTATTTTTTAATCTTCTTTCCAATGCCTTTAAATATACCGGAGATGGAGGTTCCATTACCGTTATTGTACGGAAAAATATGCAGGCGGTAGAGATTATTTTTAAGGATGACGGACCGGGAATTCACAAAGACCAGATCAAAAAGATATTCGACCGCTTTTACCAGGCAGATACGCTTAATTCCGAATTTACTACCGGTACTGGTATTGGCCTGGCTGTCACAAAAGGGATTGTAGAATTACATAAGGGTACTATTGAGGTAAATTCCGATCCGGGCCGGGGAACAGAATTCACTATTACTCTTCTTTTAGGAAAAAAGTCATTTTAATAAAGAAGAGATCCAGCCCGTTATAAAAGAAGAGGTTCAGTTTTCTCTACAAGATATTCCCGTATCCGAATTTTTACCTGTCGATAGTATGGAAGCAGAAAATGAGAGACCGGAAAAGATAGAAACAGAAAATAAACCTACTATTCTTATTGTAGAAGATAGCCGGGAAATGCTACAGATGTTGGAAGAAATTTTTCTTCCCGTTTATCATGTATACACGGCTTCTAATGGAAAAGAAGGGCTTGAAATGACTTATCAGATTCATCCTGATATTGTGTTGAGTGATGTAATGATGCCCGAAATGTCGGGTAAAGAGATGTGTTTTAAGATAAAGAACAGTGTGGAACTCTCTCATATACCGGTTGTTTTATTAACGGCACAGACTTCAGTAGAATATACCATTGAAGGATATATGTATGGAGCAGACGATTATACTACCAAACCCTTCAATATAAAATTACTGGTTTCCCGGTGTAATAATCTGGTAAGAAGCCGGAAACAATTAATAGAACGATTTAGTAAAAAGGAGGAGAATCTTATTGTTTCGGGCACTATTAATGAACAGGATAAGCAACTCATTGAAAAGACCATCCAGGTAATTCAGGGTAATTTTGATAATCCTGATTTTGATATGAATTTCCTGGCTTCGGAGTTAGGAATGGGACGTAGTAAACTTTATGTCCGTTTGAAAGAGGTTACCGGGTTAACTCCGAATGAATTTACCTTAAAAGTAAAATTGGATGAGGCGATGAATTTATTGAAAAGTAATGCTGATCTGACAGTTAGTGAAATCTCTTTTAAAATGGGATTCTCTTTAGCACGCTATTTCAGTAAATGTTTTAAATCATTTTTCGGGGTCTCTCCACAGAGTGTAAAGGGGTCTCTCCACAGAGTGTAAAGAAGAAAAGGGGAGAAGAATAAAATAATAAAGAAGGCTGTCTCAAAATCTGATTGAGACAGCCTTCTTTATTATTTATCCAGTATTATTTTATTTATTCCCAGCCCTCATTTTGCACCAGATTCGGATTTCTATCTATTTCTGTCTGAGGGATCGGCCAGATATATCCTTTTCTATCATCACTCGACCATGCATATGCTCTGGTGACTGCTCCCCATACCTGTTTGGCACCTGGTTTTTCGTCGGCATAAACAGTTTCCTTTAAGGTTCCCCAGCGAAGTTCATCAAAGTAACTGATCCCTTCATTTACAAACTCAATCCTACGCTCGTTCCTGATCCTTTCGCGGAGATCTTCCTGTCCGGATACTTTAGTTGGATCAGAGGTGTCTAGCAAGGCAGCTCCGGCACGTTGGCGTACTTTATTTACTTCAGCAATAGCATCGCCCGTTTTTCCGGATTCATTCAAAGCTTCCGCTTTCATCAGCAATACATCAGCATAACGGATAATAGGAAAATCTATCGGGCCGTACATTCTGTTCGGAGTTTCATTGGTACCTTCGGCTACAAACTTACGGTGAAAGTATAAGCATTGGGTTGCCAGGTCACTTCTAAGATCCTGGATACCTTTGTTTTCACTTCTGTAAGGCCATCGCATAGTTACAATGTTATCGCTATTTCCTAAGGCACCATAGAAAGTGGAATAAGGAGTAATTACATTAGCCTGTAAACGGGGTCTCTATTCTCATAGGCTTTTTTGATACGTGCTTCATTCCCTTCGGGTAAATAAAATTTTTCAGCACCCGCAGTCTCTTTATTGTCTGCAATAGCCTCCAATCTATCTTTTACCATTTTAGATATGGCACGTGCTTCTGTTTCTAAAACAGCCGGATCGTTACTAAATCCCCACTCTTGTAATTTATCTTCCAATCCAATAGTATCCCGTAAGAAGAAAACTTCTCTGGCTTCCGGTATCATGGCATTATATCCCGGAATAATATCATCCCAGTTAAATTTGCTACCATCCAGGTTTTCATATCTATCCACCGTATGGGGTGCAACCATATAGTGATTCCAGCCTTGTCTATATACGGAACGGGTTCCGCAGAATAGTTGCATGGTAGAGCCGTAACCCGGAGAGGCAATATGTTGTATAGAGAATATCATCTCTTCACACTGCTCGTTCGCCTCTTTAAAAGGCTGTTTGTAATCGCCCTGAAACAGTCCGCAACCACATTTTTCAACCTCTTCAAAATCTTTGATGGCCTCAGGCCATTTTTAAGATACATATATACCTTTCCTCTCAGCGCGTAAGCGGCACCTTTTGTTACACGACCATACTCTTTATGCCCTTTCTCGTATTTATCAGGAAGATTGGTCTCTTTAATACAATCGGTAAGATCGTCCAGAATAAAATTCCAGATTTCTTCCTCTGTGCTTCTTTCGATTAACGCATTTTGTACAGTGATAGGATCCTTATACATAGGTACACTTTTGAAGACCTGATTCAGACGCAGGTAAAAGTAAGAACGTAGAAATTTTGCTTCCGCTATATAGCGGGCTTTATCTGTTTCGGATGATTCACTTTTTATAGGGATATAATGGATCGCATCGTTTGCACGTCCTATCCCTTCATACATATACTGTCATTTATAAGAGGCAGGTGCAATAGATGAATTAGCAGTTCCTGTCAGGAATGCATGGGTATTACGGTCCTGGCTGGTTACAAATTTATCGAACTGATACAACTCCATTCCAAAAGGAGTACTGGTACCGGTTTGTCCTCCTAAACGTAAAGCCGCATAAACACCGTTCATGCCCAGTTTTGTTAAATAATCGGTTGTCCAGGCTTTCGCATCGTCAAGTCCTGCCGGATCCTCTCTGTCCAGAAGATCATTTTTTACACAACTGCTTAAAACAAAACTAATGAACAGGTATCCATATAATATTTTTTTTGTAAGTATATTTATCTTTTTCATTGTTTTATGTTTTAATGAATTAGAAATTAATGTTAAATCCAAATGCCACCTGCTTCAAAGCTGGATATGACATATAAGACTGTGTTTCAGGATCAATTCCCTTATAGGAAGTGATGGTCAGTAAGTTCTCTCCCGACAGATAGAGTCGTATCATATCCGCTTTTATCTTATTCGTCCATTTCTTAGGAATCGTATAACCTATCTGTATATTTTTCAGTTTCATGAATCCTACATCTTCAATATAAAAATCACTCATTACATAATTACTATTATCTCCCGAAACCGATGGCTTCAAGCGTGAATAAGTAGCTGTAAGATTGGTCCGTGGATCAGTTGGATTCTCCGGATCGTAGAAATAGTGATCTCTTGCTATATGAGTGGGGATTTGCATTCCCGCACTCACACGGCCGGTGTTTTCTCCAACATTCATTCTATAAGCCTGGGCTTTGAAACTTCCCTGCCACAACATAGAGAAATCAAAACCTTTATATTCCGCGTTCATATTGATACCTAAATTCCATTTGGGATTACTTGAAGCACCTAAAAATTGCCTGTCTGTAGAACTTCCGTAATTGCCATCGCCGTTTGTATCGGCATAAATTAAGTCTCCATAGTAGAGAGTATTTTTACCGATAGTTCCTACACCATTGAAGGTATAGTCGGCTTTAAGCATTGCTTTTACCCATTCCATATCTTTTTCGGTACGTATCATACCATCTTTCGGGCCTCCGTTGATATTTACGGTTCCATCTGCATGGAAATAAGTTCCATTCCCTTTGTACCGGATTCTGGTAGCATATTCTCCTATTTCATGCCCTTCTATTATATATCCGTTATTAGAGTTGGCAGCTACCGAACCAAAGTTAGTTACAAAAGTTTTGCTACCGTTAGGATTATCTACCAGCTCTTCTTCTAATCTTCCTTTGTATTTTTCAACCCGGTTTCTGTTATAAGAGAAATTAGTTCCGATCGAATAGGAGAAATCATTTATTTTGTCTCTCCAGTTTAAAGTTACTTCTACTCCCCGGTTGCTTACTTCTGCCAGGCTCATTACCGGCGCTTTTCTCATGCCAAGCGCTAAAGGAATAGTGGGATTAAAAAGGATACCATCCGTATATCTGTCGTAATAGTTTATTTCAAAACTCGCTCTATTATTGAAGAAGGCTCCTTCTATGGCAAAATCGGCTACCCGGGTTTCTTCCCATTTAAGTTTAGAATTTCCCAATTGATCTACCGATAATGTTGTAACAGGTTCACCTCCAAATGAATATAGACCATCTACTGAGGTCTTTTGTACATAGTAATTCATGTAGGCATAATATCTGGGGTCTGCCGTGGTTCCAATGGTACTATTCCCCAATTTACCGTAAGAAGCTCTAATCTTAAAGTTCTGAAAGAAATTGCGGAAACCTTCTCCCATAAACTCTTCTTCACTTAATCTCCAGGCTCCCGACACGGATGGAAATGTACCCCAACGATTATCTTTTGCAAAACGGGAGGAACCATCCCGGCGAATATTGGCTTCGAATAAATAACGTGATTTATAAGCATAATTAATTCTTCCAAAGAACGACCTCATCGAATGGTCAGTTTCAGTACCACTTTTATCAATTACTTCGGCAGCCGAACCCAAAGTATGCAAATTACCATCAATAAGACCTTTTCCTGTTGCAGAAAAATTATACTTCTTAGAGTAATATTCATTATGTCCCACTAAAGCTCCGACGTCATGATTTCCTACGGTAGCACGATATCTTAAAACATTGTCTGAGGTAAGGGTATAATCTTTCTCATAAAAGTATCTGGTAGTAAAGTTATCCGGAGTATCTAATGTAGTAGGCTTATCGGTAGCAAAATTCCACCGTTGTCTTTTGGTCGGAAACTTATTTTCTTCTAAGGTTACATGGCGGTAATTTATTTTGGATTCAAAAGAGAGACCTTTTAAAAGGTCAATTCTCGCATACCAGGTAGTATTGATCCGGTTTCTACGTTTATCTCCTCCCTCACTTTGCAGATTCCACAATATATTGCTGGCATCCGATTTTTCTCCCTGAGCAGAAGCCATTCCTAATTTACCATCATATTCCGGATAAATACCCGGTGTGGTCTGGCGAAGCTGGTTCCATACGGTTGTCAGGTTTGTAATACTTTCGTCTGTGGTAGAAAAGAATGTATGAGTACCTACAGTTAAAAAATCGGTAATTTTTCCCTCTAAGTTGATACGTGCCTGGTAGCGTTCAATTCCAGTCCGGTCAATAATACCCGGGTTATTCAGATATCCTAAAGAGATGTTGTGTTTTGCATACTCATTCCCTCCTGTAGCTGATACATTATAGTTTTGGGCTATATTGGTCTCCAAGATAACATCCCACCAGTCTGTATTGGCATAAGCCACATACATCGGATAGTTATATTCATTCAGCTCATTGGGATTCTCTTTCGCATATTGCCAGTTTTTAAAATCAGTTTCCGAAAATCTATGCGGAGAACCTACATTTTCTTCTGCTTCATTGGCGTAATTCATATACTCAATGTAATCTTTAATGAATTTAGGCTTTTTAGAAGGCTGAGCTATTGACAGAGTTCCACTGAATGATATTTTAGGCTTGGTCGCCGTTCCCTGTTTAGTGGTAACCAGGATAACCCCATTGGCAGCCTTGGCTCCGTAAATAGAGGCCGAAGCAGCATCTTTCAGGATAGATATATTCTCTATATCCCGGGGATTCACCGAATCTAACATACCTTCTATCCCATCAATAATTACCAAAGCCCCTGCTCCACTATTAAGCGTTCCTGTACCCCGGATACGTATGGTAGCTCCGTCACTACCCGGCTGTCCCGACTTTTGTAGTACTGAAACTCCAGCTGCTAATCCACCTAATGCAGAAGATACGTTGGTTACAGGACGGGAGGCTAATTCCTTATCTTTGATATTGGATACCGATCCCGTCAGGTTTACTTTTTTCTGTATGCCGTATCCCACTACCACCAATTCATCCAATGCCTGGGCGTCTTCTACCAGTAAGATCTGGAAATTAGCCTGATTTCCTACTTTGATCTCCTGGGTAATATATCCGATATAAGAAATTTGCAGGATCGCATTTTCCGGAACATTGCTGATGGTGAAATTACCATCCAGATCCGTAATAGTACCATTGGTAGTTCCTTTGATCATTACATTGGCACCGATAATGGTTTCATTTTTATCCATGACCGTACCGGTAATTGTTTTCCCATTCTGTTTTACTGCCTGTATATCATCCGCATCACTCTTTTCGGTTGCGGTAATTGTCAGACTCGTACCGGCAATGAACAGACAAAGAAATAACCACATTTTTATGTAAATGAGGTATTCGCAGTTCAAGCTTTTTTCATAATATCCATTAATTAAAAGGTTAGTAAAAAAATTAAATTCACGCTTTTTTTCATTGTAAGATTGTTTATTAAGTAAGAGGTGTCATAATAAGCCGGATGTGTCCGGCTTCTGTTTTATCCGTAAGCCGTATCCCGATCCGGGTATAAGCAGGGGCGTTTTCTTCAATAATTTCCGTAATAAAATCCACTTTTCCGGAGGCTTCAACAGTGATTAGTAACTCTTCTTCACCTGAGTGTAATAGGATCGTATGATCATCTTTAAGGGTCCAGTGGCTACGGGTGGTTAAAGCGGTTTCAAAATTTATCGCATACTGGGCAGAAAAGCTATCTGCTACTATAAATGTTCCGGTTCCTTCTCTGTCATATTCAAATTCCCGTAGCAGGGTGTTGAGAAGCGAAGCCGGATAGGCAGGGGTCAGATTAATATGATAAATATCCTGTTTATCAGTAAACTCTTTTTTTTATTACTTCTCCACAGTATTTTCTTCCTGTTTTTTGCGTACTATCATTAACCAGCGGTACCGGATGTCCGTAGGATCCTTTACTCTTGTATTTTTCATACGCCTCCCGGTTAAAGAAATCTCCCGGATAGGAGAAAGGTCCTCCCTGATCGCCAAGCATGGTCTCTTTTCCCAATGCCACTACATAAATCCTATATCATTATGGTTATGGTTTTCTGCATTATGACCTGCTTTTAAGGGTATCCCTAATTTACAATCCGATCCGGGTAACGGACGGGAAATTAAAACCTCTGACAACTCGTAATAGGTACGCAAACGATCCGTGGTCTGACTGAGTACCTCTTCCATACCGGCTACTTTTTTGACCGGCCATGCCTGGTTGGGGAAGAATTCAATCAGATACAGCGAAAGATTATCCAGTTTCGGGAACTTATAATACTCTTTATAGGTCTCTGTTCCCAACGCATTATCACAGTAATTAACGATGGTAGAATCAGGTAACAGACCGATCCGGCAATCCGAATAGGTCGGGCAGACATTCGGAGTGATCTGTATATTCCGGCCATATTGAGCGATCCGGGCAAATTTAGGAGTGGCAAAAAGATCGATCTCTCCCCGGGTAGCCCGGCAGATCTCTTCTCTAAGCAGTATAAAGGCCCGGAAACCATAGTTATAATAACCTACTCCCTCACTGCAATACCCATCGTCTCCATATCCTTCCATCCCATACGTATGGAACCGTTCCGCTACTGCTACAAAGAAAGCCCTTTCGTTTTTATCTGGAAGAAGAGCTAAAGCAGCTCCGGTTATACCCGCCAAACAAACAGAGTTCCAGTTATTCCGCACAGTAAACCAATACCAGAGATCCTGCTCTTCTATACAATGCTTTACCGGGTTAAATGCCTTTTCCCGCATTGTTTCCAATACTAACTTCCGGGTATCTGCAGAGATCTTATCATCCAGTATATAGAGGCATTGAGCCAGGCTGTTTGCCGCTGTAGCCACTACCAGATCTACATAATAATTAGTACCGTTATAGTTATTCAGGTTCCGGTCGTGTGCCGGAATAGACCACGGTTTCTGGCAACAAAGTTCCCGGATACCAGTTTCGATAGCAGGAATAAATCTCTTCTTATTTTCCAGACACTCGGCCAGGCATAACCGCCAGAGATATTGATACCGGGCATTCATCATATTCTCCCCGGGAAGGCGTACTCCCGAAGAGAGAAGATCCAAGTAGAGTGAATCTACAAAAGGTGGCATTCCCTCTTTCAGCGATTTCTCTGCTTCTTTGATTAGTGAAAGGGCCTGGTCATTCTTTTGGAACTGCTTCCAGAACTTCCGGTCTTTATAAGTAACACCTATTCCCTGCGGAGTATCCGGTAACATACCGGCAATTTGCTCTATCCGGTTCTCTGATAAATAAGGCTTTTGGGGATCGGGTGCGTTACCGGATAACAGGGTCGGATTAGTTAACGCATATAGACTTATATAATAGGTAGATACCAATAATAATAGTGTCTTTCTCATTTTCATTTAGATTAAAACTGATTGGTTAAGTTTCTTTGGTTCTACAAAAATAGTTAATTAGTATTAACCAGTGTGTTCTATATTGTCCGAATTGATGGCTAAAATTGTCCTTTCTATCTATTAAGCAGATTATTATAGGCAAATGGGACTAAATGTATATTTATCCGGCCCATATGAATGTTCCTTCTATAGTTTGATACCACACATAACAGGCAAATAGAGGAGCATTACCTGGAAAAGCATGCTAAAAAAGGAAGATAACATCCGGTATTATCTTCCTCTGTGAATATAAAATTTAAGAAGTTTTTATAAAAAGTAAAATTATATTATAACAATTCTCTGACCCGCTCCAAAGCCTCATTAATGTTACTACATATATTCTTTTCCCCGATCAGTTCATAGAATCCAGCCTGTTGAAGAGCTTCATGCACATTCTCTTTTACTCCCGAAAGTACGATCGAAGTACCTTCCCGCTGGGAGATCCGGCAAAGGTTGGATAGATTATGGATTCCCGTTGAATCAATAAAAGGAGCTTTTCTCATCCGGATGATCCGTACCTTATTCCTTTTTCCCAACCGGATCATCTGTTCTTCCAGCTTATTGGCTATTCCGAAGAAGAAAGGACCGTCAATTTCATAGACCTCTACCCCCTGGGGGATCATTAGATGTTCCTCATGCAACGCAATATCCAGTTCCAGGTTGGGATCGATCTCATCGGTAGTAACAGAGATACGGGTCGTTTCGGTCACGCGCCTCATAAATAGTAAACAGGCAACTACCAGACCTACTTCAATGGCAATGGTCAGGTCGAAAATAACAGTCAGGAAGAAAGTCATTAGCAGCACGATCACATCCGGTTTCGGATTACGTAAAAGACCCCGGAAGGTACGCCATTCACTCATATTATAAGAGACAATAACCAGTACACCGGCCAGGCAGGCCATAGGAATATGTTTCGTTAAAGGACCCAGACATACTAAGATCAATAAAAGTACAATGGCATGGATAATACCGGCAACCGGAGTTTTACCTCCGTTATTGATATTGGTCATGGTACGGGCAATAGCTCCGGTAGCCGGAATTCCCCCGAAAAGCGGGGTAACGATATTGGCTGCTCCCTGCGCGATCAATTCCGTATTGGAATCATGCTTATCTCCGGTTACTCCGTCGGCTACGGTAGCAGACAGAAGAGACTCAATTGCTCCCAGTATGGCAATGGTTATAGCCGGAGGGAGCAGACCTTTAATTGCTTCCCAGTTAATTTTCGGCACCGACATACCTGGCAGGGAGGTTTTAATGGTAAAGCGGTCACCGATCGTTTCTACAGAATCAATTCCTGTAAAAGTACGTAACAGGTAGATCACCCCTGTCATTACTATAATGGCGATCAGGGAACCGGGTATTTTTTTTGAAAAACGGGGAGTAAATATGATAATGGCAATGCTGGCTACAGATACCAATAGTGACCCTGGGTTGAAGGTAGAGATGCTTTTTCCATACGCTATCCATTTTTCTATAAAATCTGCCGGAACGTCTTCCATTTGCAGCCCCAGCAGATCTTTTATCTGGGTAGTAAAAATAGTCAGGGCTATCCCACTGGTAAACCCTACTACAATAGGATAAGGAATAAGTTTAATGATCGTACCTAATTTGAATAATCCAAGCAGGATCAATATACATCCTGCCATAATAGTAGCAATGATCAAACCTTTCTCACCGTATTGAGCAATGATCCCATAAACGATGACGATAAAAGCTCCGGTAGATCCTCCGATCTGTACTTTGCTTCCACCCAGAAAGGAGATTATAAATCCGGCAATGATAGCAGTAATAATTCCTTTTTCAGGAGATACTCCGGAAGCGACCCCAAAGGCAATAGCTAAGGGAAGCGCAACGATCCCTACAATAATTCCCGCCATCAGGTCGGCAGTAAAGGTCTCTTTGGAGTAATTTTTAAGAGTACTAAATAATTTGGGCCTGAATTCAATACCTTTCATGTACGCACCTGTTAATCTTTTTAGGTAAAAGAGTGATATTTTTGTGTAAAAACACAAAAAATAGTAAAATCAGTACGATGTTGTCAGAGAAACCCGTTGAAAAAAGAAAAAAAAGAACCGTCCGCACGAACCAATAAAGGAATTTTTTATCTTTGTAATCCGACGAACACCATTAAATTCGTTCAGATAAAACTCGTGGTTACTAACTAAAATTAATAAAAATGACGAAAAGTACCAAAGGAACACAAACTGAGAAAAACCTCATGCAATCTTTTGCAGGAGAATCACAAGCCAGAATGCGCTATACTTATTTTGCCAGTGCAGCTAAGAAAGAGGGATACGAACAGATCGCGGCCATCTTTACCGAAACAGCTGATCAGGAAAAAGAACATGCAAAACGTATGTTTAAGTTCCTGGAAGGAGGAATGGTAGAGGTAAACGCTTCTTTCCCGGCAGGTGTGATCGGTAAAACGATCGATAACCTGAAAGCTGCTGCCGAAGGCGAGCTGGAAGAGTGGAGTCTGGATTATCCCAAATTTGCCAATGATGCCGAGCAGGAAGGCTTTCCTGAAATTGCTGCTATGTACCGGGCTATTGCCGTTGCAGAAAAAGGACACGAAGAGCGTTACCGGGCGTTTGCGAAGAATATAGAAGAAAATACTGTATTCTCCAAATCTGAAGAAACTATCTGGCAATGCCGGAATTGTGGTTATATCCATGCAGGAGAAGAGGCTCCGGCGGTATGTCCGGCCTGTGTTCATCCCCAGGCTCATTTTGAGGTAAAGAAAACAAACTATTAATAATGGAGATCTGATTAAAACGGCCTGCATCGTCAAGATGCAGGCCGTTTCTCATTATGTGTGTAATTCATGTAATAAGGTTATTGAAATTGGATCTCTCTGCAAAAATTTCGTTTTCAGGGAATCTTTACAGAAAGTTACTGTTCCTATTAACAAAATAAAGTAAAGAATTGTTTATAGTAAGGCTGTGAAAAAACAGGCCGGCAAAAGGATAACAATAGTTTTTCCCTACCGGCCTGACTCTCAAACGAAGCAACTATCTGAAGTCTTTAAGTTGGATCTGAAGCTTCTGGCGGGTAAAGAAGATCCGGCTTTTTACAGTACCGAGCGGCAGGTTAAAATGTTCTGCTGTTTCCCGGTATTTAAACCCCGCCACATACATAGAAAATGGAATTTTATATTCCGGTGGCAATGCATTCACAATCTTTCTTACCTCTTTTAAGTCATATGCACTCTCGGTGCTGTCAAAACCGGAAGCCTGAGAATGACTTAAGTGGTAAAGGTTTTCAGTCTGGTCTACAAACGTCTGATCACGGGTAACCTTGCGGTAATTATTAGTGAACAGATTGCGCATAATAGTGTATAACCATCCTTTCAGATTGGTTTCCGGTGTAAACTTATCTACGTTATCCAATGCTTTGAGAAATGTTTCCTGAAGAAGATCCATTGCCTCATCTTTATCCATGGTTAACTTGTAGGCAAACCTTATCAGGTCCGGCTGCATCTTTACCAACTCGTTGGTAAACTTTTTTTATTCATATCAGTCTCTATATTAATTATCCCTCAGGGAATGTTTTTCACTGCGCCAAAGTTAAATTTGTTGAACAAGAGAAGAGGACGAAAAACTGACATTAAGAAAGCGGGAATTAACCTATTTTTCAGTAAAATTAAGGCTACGGATAGTTTAGCTCCGGAAAAAACAGAAATTCCCCCTTAAAAAACGTTAATAAGAGAAAAGGGTTTTGATAACTACAGAAGAATTTTCTATTTACCGGTCTGGACCGGCATAATTACATAATATTTCACAAATTTTATCCTGGAATAAACGCGCCTTTTTGTTTTCGCGTACATTCTGGTTAATAATAACAAATGCAAGGTCGTTATTGTTTACTGCTTTTACAAAACCTACCAAAGAGCTTATACCGGTTACCGAACCCGTCTTGGCATGTACATTTTTATAAGCCTTTCCGGTTTTCATCCGGTTTTGCAACGTACCATCGATCCCTGCTACCGGAAGAGCTTTATAGAGTTCCTGGAAGATATAGGTATCGGCATAGGCAAACTTTAAACACTCCAGGAGTAGTTCCGGAGTAATGTAATTATATAAGGAGATACCGCTTCCGTCTGCTATCCGGTAGTTTTCAGGATCCAGTTCCAGCTTCCTGCTGATGAACTCCTTTACAGCTTCCGCCCCGTCCTCAAAACTCACCCTTTTTTCTTCTTTAAAGAGAGAAGCCATCCGGAAGAAGAGTGCTTCGGCAGATACATTATCACTCTTTTGCAGCATCCGGGCCAACACTTTATTCACCGGCGTCTCCCAGGCACCTATATAAGTGGTTACGGAATCGGTGGTTAGCTCCTTATACCCGGTTTCATAGATATCAACGCCCGATTCCTGCAATCTCTCCCGGAAATTATATAAAAAGAAATCCTCGCTTTTGTAAAGATTGATACGGCCACTCAGGGGAGCGGTTACATTTCCCCGCACTACTATATGATTTCCATTTTCCAGCCAGTTACGGGTAAGACCAAATCTGCCTGCCGCCCTATTACGGGTACTGGTCAGATTATCAACAGAATAAAAAGTAGAATTCGGAGTGAAACGAAGAGATGCTTTTTCTCCCGGTTCACCGGGACGAGCCTCTACCGTAACGTATCCTTTATAAAACATCAAAGGCGATAAATAAGGCTGAAAATAGTAAGGAGTATCGTCCCACGACCATCCGGGACCCCAGTATAGAGAGTCCTTCATAGAAATATCTCCATATAAAGTACCGGTTATATGGCTTACAGGGAGCTTGCGGATCATTTCCACAAGCCCTTGCATAGACTCTTCATCAAACTCCGGGTCAAAACCTCCTACTACGTACAGATCTCCCTGCAAGGTATCATTTTCAAGGACACCTTTGTAATAGAGTTCTGTACGGAACGGTTCCTCCAACTCCGGATAGGTGAGGGCCGCAGTAGCGGTGACCAGTTTCAGGACTGAAGCCGGCGGGGCCAGCTTTTTATCCCGGTACGTATAAAGAGACTCTCCGGTAGAGAGATTGTAGATAGATATTCCTACCTCTGAAGATTCAAAAAACTCATTTTCCAGCAAGGCATCTATCTCTGTTTTTAACGAAGATTGTCCCTTTACCGGGAAGAGGCATACTACCCATAAAATTCCTGTAATAAAGAGGTCGGTATATTTCATTTCAGAGTTTGCGATAAAGATTCATGGAAAATTTCACCGACCGTAGGATGCGGAAAAATTGTTTTTTCCAATCCGATACTTTCAGCCGGTTCTCAATAGCCATTGCTGCCAGGGTAATAATTTCCGAGGCCGGATTTCCTATCAGGTGAGCTCCCAATAAAGTATCATCGGATGCTATCAGTAACTTGCACATTCCTGTGAATCCCTCATTCTCCGCTACAAAGCGTCCGCTGTAAGTCATGGGAAGCTTACTTACTCTATAAGGTATTCCTTTCTCCACCAGGGAATTCTCTGTTTCCCCAACCCCGGCCAGTTCCGGATTTGTATAAACAATAGCCGGTACAGCCCGGTAACTCATTTCATCATTTTTCCCAACAATAGTGTGAACTGCCACTTCGGCTTCCCGGATAGCCGTATGCGCCAGGAGAGCGTCACCGGTAAGGTCACCACACAAAAATACCCCTTTTGCGGAACTTTCCATCCGGTTATTAAGGATCCGGTATCCCTTTTTGTTTTTTTTTCAGCGAAAGTTTTTCAAGGCCATATCCTGTATCGGCAACTTTTCTTCCTGTACTTATCAGTAATTTGTCACCAATAACCTCTCTATTCTCCCACTCCTCTGCGCAGATCACCACTAATTGTTCTTTCCGTTTTTCTACCTCCAAAACCTGGCTGTGTAAGAGAAATTTTGCCCCTTTGCGTTCATACTCCTTTCTCAGCAAAGCAGCTATTTCCGGATCGGCTCCCGGAAGGATCTCTTCTGTCATCTCAATCACGGTTACCTTACTTCCCAGGGTATGGTAGAAAGAGGCAAACTCTATACCAATCACTCCTCCCCCGATCACTGTCAATGAACCCGGCACTATTTTAGGGTCGAGCGCTTCCCGGTGTGTCCAGTAGTCCACACTATCCAGCCCCGGTATCGGAGGAATAAAAGAGACCGAACCCGTGCAAAGGATAAGATTCTCAAAACTATAGAACTCGTCGTTGCAACGAATGGTATGGCGATCTTCAATCCAGGCTTCCCCTTCCACGAAGTTAACTCCGGCTGCGGAAAGCCTCCCTTTAATACCCAGTACCAGTTTGTGTACTACTTTATTTTTCCGGACCATCATCTTTGGAAGATCGTACGATACTTCCGGTATTCGGACACCATATCTGGAACTATTTCCGACGTTTTCCACTAATTTTGCCGCATAAAGAAGAGTTTTGGTAGGAATACAACCTTCATTCAGGCACACACCACCCAGCTGCTTTTTTTCAAAAAGAACTACACTCAGACCTTCCCGGGCAGCACTTTCTGCTGCCGTATAGCCGGCAGGTCCCGCACCAATAATAGCCACATCATATTTCATGGTAATTTTTAAATGAAGGTTTTACAATGAATTAAATAGATCCGGATCAATCTCTATAGAAGGGTTTCGGATGTGCAAAAGAGCGATGAATTCCTCTTCCTTTACAGGAACCAGGGATATAAATCCCCCCTGGTATTTAATAAGCAGATACCTGGCCATGGAAAAGTTACCGATGGTGAAAGTACGTGTGGTATGTATACTCCGCACCAGTTCTATGGGAATAGTCCGTTTGCGGGAGAACCGGCCGTAAAAAGTAACCAGCCTGTTGTCGGCAGTTACCGTGTAAGTGGTATGGATGATCCGTTCGATCAGGATAATAAGCGGGATACTCAGCAGTACTGCCGGTATACTATGCTTTTCCCAGAGAAGAAAGAACAATGTTCCTCCCAGGATGATCAGATACATATAATTATACCAGGCGATCCGGGCATGAAAGATTCGATCCATTTTCGGTTTAATTTTTCTGTAAGATAGCAAATTCGCGATTTATTTGGAACAACAGGCGGGATTAAAAGTGTTATTTTGTAGTTTTGCAGGGATAAAGCAAAAGATATGGTGAAGAAATTCGACTTTCTGGTTATCGGTTCGGGTATTGCCGGCATGAGCTTTGCCCTGAAAGTAGCCCATAAGGGCAAAGTGGCCCTTATTTGTAAAACTGAACTCGAAGAGGCCAATACCTATTACGCACAGGGCGGAGTAGCCTCCGTGACCAATACACTGGTAGATAACTTCGAAAAGCATATTGAAGATACCCTGATCGCGGGTGATTGGCTCAGTGACCGTACAGCCGTTGAAAAGGTGATCCGGGAGGCACCTGCCCAGATTGAAGAGTTGATTCAGTGGGGGGTTGATTTTGATAAGAATGAAAAAGGCGAATTTGACCTGCACCGGGAGGGAGGACACTCCGAATTCCGTATCCTTCACCATAAAGATAATACAGGAGTTGAGATCCAGGACAGCCTGATCGCAGCCATTAAGCGTCACCCTAATATAGAGATATACGAAAATCATTTTGCCGTAGAGATACTTACCCAGCACCATCTGGGTGTCACGGTTACCCGGCAAACTCCCGATATTCAATGTTACGGAGCCTATATCCTGGATCAACACTCTGGAAAAGTAGATACCTTCCTTGCCAAAGTAACCCTGATGGCCACCGGGGGGATCGGTGTTGTTTACCAAACTACCACCAATCCGCTGGTAGCTACCGGGGACGGTATCGCTATGGTATACCGTGCCAAAGGTACCGTAAAGGATATGGAGTTTATACAGTTCCATCCTACCGCTCTTTATCATCCGGGAGATCGTCCCTCTTTCCTGATCACCGAGGCCATGCGCGGGTATGGAGGCGTACTTAGAACCCGGGATGGAAAAGAGTTTATGCATAAATATGATCCCCGGCTTTCGCTGGCTCCCCGTGATATTGTAGCCCGTGCCATTGATAACGAGATGAAGAACCGGGGAGATGACTATGTATACCTGGATGTAACTCATAAAGATCCAGCAGAGACCCGGGCACACTTTCCCACTATTTATGAAAAATGCCTGAGCCTGGGAATTGATATAACCAAAGATTATATACCGGTAGCGCCTGCCGCTCACTACCTCTGCGGAGGCATTCAGGTAGATACCAACGGACAATCTTCCATTGAGCGTCTCTATGCCATTGGTGAGTGTTCCTGTACCGGTCTTCACGGGGGGAACCGCCTGGCATCCAATTCGCTTATTGAAGCGGTCGTTTATGCCGATGCAGCTGCTCAACACAGTCTGCAGGTGATTGACCGGTACACTTACAATATTGATATTCCGGAATGGAATGACGAAGGTACCCGCCATCCGGAAGAGATGGTCCTTATTACCCAGAGCATAAAAGAAGTAGGACAGATCATGAGTACCTACGTGGGTATTGTGCGTTCCGACCTTCGTCTGAAGCGTGCCTGGGAACGGCTGGATATCATCTATGAAGAGACTGAAAGCCTGTTTAAACGTAGCACAGCCTCTGTAGAGATCTGTGAACTGCGGAATATGGTCAATGTAGGTTATCTGATCATGCGGCAGGCCATTGAACGGAAAGAGAGCCGGGGGTTGCACTATACCATTGACTATCCTCCGAAAAAGTAATTGAATCAAATTTTATTTTATAAAAGAGGATACAAGATAGCTGGTAAAGGATTCCTTTTTTGCCGGTTGATCGTTTCTCGTTAGACCCGGATCTCAGCACCTATTAGACCCGGGTGGGGCTACTACTGACATCCCCGTCTTACTGTCCGTTACATCCGGGTCTGAAGAAAAATGGTAAATAGTTTTTTGTCTTTTTCTATATCGCATCCGGATAGTCCTGTCAGCAAGAAGATAAAGAACAAGATAGGAGATAGGTGCTGTTTCATTCAGTGGCTTGTTATTTAATAGGTTTAAATCTCTCCTGTCAGGTAAATATACTCTATTCTAACTCCTTGAACAAAAAAGAATTGGCTAAAAAATGTAAAGCCCGGCTCTGTAACTATGTACAGGGCCGGGTCTTTAAGTCAATTATGTAGTATATTATGAGCGACGAGGTTTGCGGCGTGCCCAACCCTCTTCACGGGATGAACGCCCCGAGAGCTGTTGCTACTACTGCTACGGCGGTTGTTCTCTTTTCCATATCCACTACTTTTTCTGGAAGAGCTTTCTGGACGATCTTCTCCGGCCACTTCTATGGTTACCTTGTTGCCGTTTACACGCGTGCGGTTAAGCGATTCGATCACTTCACCAGCCTGATTATCGTTTACTTCAAAAAAGGAGAAGCTTTTCATCGGGTCGATCCGGCCGATATCGATCCGGCGTTTGGTGTTGCGGTTGATCAGGTCGATCAGTTTGGTTCGGGTAGAAGTTATCGGCTTTTCCCATATTGATAAAGATACGGGTAAATCCGGGTTCGGCACGGTTACTACCTTTTCCGGCACCTCCCCTGGTACGGGCACCACTTTCTTTGCCTCTTCTTTCATTGCGACCCTCTGTAGGGATCTCGATCTCTTCAGCATCCCGATAGTATTCAAGGAAACGGTTGAACTCTAAGGATACCATTCTTTTGATAATATCTTCTTTATTGAGCCACTCCAGTTTGCGATAGATAGCCGGCATAAAGTCTGCGATCTCTTCTTCGTTTACTTTTACCTTTTCGATATCATCAATCACTTTGATCAGCTGTTTCTCACAGATCTGTTTACCGGAAGGAAGAGTGCCCTGCTCGAATTTTTTGGAGATGATCCGTTCAGTCTCACGTACCTTTCCTTTCTCGCGCATATTGATAACAGCAATAGCGGTCCCTGTTTTGCCGGCACGGCCTGTACGGCCACTACGGTGGGTATAGGATTCCGTATCATCCGGCAATCCGTAATTGATCACATGGGTCAGGTTATCTACATCCAGACCGCGGGCGGCTACGTCGGTAGCTACCAGCAATTAAATGTGGCCGATATGGAATTTCTGCATAACGGCATCTCTTTGCTGCTGGGAAAGTTCTCCGTGCAGCGAGTCGGTGTTGTAGCCATCCTGTATCAGTTTATCGGCGATCTCCTGGGTCTCCTTACAGGTACGGCAGAAGATGATGCCGTATATCTGTGGGTAATAATCTGCAATTCGCTTCAAGGCTGCATATTTATCTTTGGCATGTACCATGTAACAGATATGTTTTACATTGTTGTTGCCTTCGTTGCGGGTGCCAATGGTGATCTCCTTAGCGTTTTTCAGGTAGTTCTTGGAAATACGGGAAATCTCAGGCGACATAGTGGCCGAGAAAAGTAAGGTATTCCGATCCTGAGGTATTTCGGCCAGGATGGCATTGATACTCTCGGTAAAGCCCATGTTCAGCATTTCGTCTGCTTCGTCCATTACTACGTTGGAGATAGCGTCTAACTTCACAGTTTTACGCTCCATCAGGTCCAGTAGTCGTCCGGGAGTGGCCACGATAATATGTACTCCGTTTTTCAGGCTACGCATCTGACTCTCAATGGAAGAACCTCCGTATACGGGAAGTACTTTCAGGCCGTCTACATATTTGGAATAGTCGTGCAGGTCTCCTGCTATCTGCAGGCAAAGTTCCCTGGTAGGACAAAGTATCAAAGATTGCGGGGTTCTGTTCTTTACATTAATTTTCTGGATCACGGGTAGCCCGAATGCGGCTGTTTTGCCGGTTCCTGTTTGTGCAAGTGCTACCACGTCGTTGCCTTCTCCTAAAAGATACGGGATCACCTCTTCCTGTACCGGCATAGGATTCGCATATCCCATCTCTTCAATCGCTTTAAGTATCTCCGGAGAAACGCCAAGCTCTTCAAATGTCTTCATTAAATTCTCTTATCAAAATTGAGCTGCAAAGATAGATATAATTAATGGATAAACAGTTGTATAGTGG
>JAJQBG010000223.1 GCA_021203405.1 Bacteroides sp. | reverse complement strand
CTCTATTCATTTGCTCTTTTCTCACGAAAAAAATCAGATTCTGCAATGAAATAAAAAATAATGTTTAATTTTGGGTGGAGAATAATTTTAATATTATCAATAGACATGGAAAACAAAACTAAGAGGTATATTTTACCGGAAAATGAGATCCCCAAATACTGGTATAACATTCAGGCAGATATGGTCAATAAACCTATGCCCCCTATTCATCCCGGTACCAAACAACCTCTGAAAGCTGAAGATCTTTATCCCATATTCGCGGAAGAGTTATGTAAACAGGAGGTGAATCAGACAGATGCCTGGATCAAGATCCCTGAAGAGGTTCGCGAAATGTATAAATATTACCGAAGTACTCCTCTCGTACGTGCCTACGGTCTCGAAAAAGCACTGGATACTCCCGCACACATCTATTTTAAGAACGAAAGTGTAAGCCCTGTAGGTTCGCATAAATTGAATTCGGCATTGCCCCAGGCTTATTATTGCAAAGCCCAGGGTATAACCAATGTTACCACTGAAACAGGTGCGGGACAGTGGGGGGCCGCTCTTTCTTATGCCACCAAAGTCTTCGGACTGGAGTGTGCCGTTTATCAGGTTAAGATCAGTTACGAACAGAAGCCTTACCGCCGTAGCATTATGCAGACATTCGGTGCCCAGGTAACTCCTTCGCCTTCTATGTCTACCCGTGCGGGAAAAGATATCCTGACAGCCAACCCAAACTATTCGGGTTCATTGGGTACTGCTATTTCCGAAGCTATTGAACTGGCTCTTGAAACGCCGAATTGCCGTTATACATTGGGTTCTGTACTTAGCCATGTAGCCCTTCACCAAACCATTATCGGATTGGAAGCTGAAAAACAGATGGAGATGGCGGGAGAATATCCTGATATAGTCATTGCCTGTTTCGGAGGGGGATCTAACTTCGGAGGTATCGCCTTCCCGTTCATGCGCCATAAAATTCTGGATGGAAAGAAGACCCGCTTTATTGCGGCCGAACCTGCTTCGTGCCCGAAACTTACCCGGGGTAAATTTATGTACGATTTTGGAGACGAAGCCGGTTATACACCGTTGTTGCCGATGTATACGCTGGGACATAATTTTGCTCCTGCCAATATCCATGCCGGTGGTCTGCGTTACCACGGTGCGGGCGTTATCGTCTCTCAATTGCTGAAAGACGGATATATGGAAGCTGTGGATATTAAACAACTCGACTCCTTTGATGCTGGTTGCCTTTTTGCACATACTGAAGGTATTATTCCTGCACCGGAATCTTCACACGCCATCGCAGCTACTATCAATGAAGCACTTAAATGCAAAGAAACCGGTGAAGAAAAGGTTATTCTTTTCAACCTCTCCGGACACGGGCTTATTGATATGACAGCTTACGACCAATATTTATCAGGAGACCTGGTTAACTATTCCCTTTCTGAAGAAGAAATCGCCAAAAACCTGGAAGAAATCGAAAAGTTAAAGTAAATTTGCCTACTGAAACAGAAAATC
The DNA here is from genome assembly GCA_021203405.1 of Bacteroides sp. GTDB lineage: Bacteria > Bacteroidota > Bacteroidia > Bacteroidales > Bacteroidaceae > Bacteroides. The sequence goes on along the minus strand of JAJQBG010000223.1, from coordinate 4,452 downwards.
ACAGGTAAGTGGTAAATCTCCCGAGAGGTTTCCACTTACCTGTTTGATTACATAGATTATAAACTGCAAATTTACAACACGATGAAATATATAGGTGCGCATGTAAGTGCTTCGGGGGGTATAGAGTTTGCTCCCATGAATGCTTATGAGATAGGGGCTAATGCTTTTGCTCTTTTTACTAAAAACCAGCGTCAGTGGATCTCCAAACCTCTTACACGGCAAAGTATCGATCTCTTTAAGGAGAACTGTGAAAAATACGGGTTCCATGCCGACCACATTCTCCCGCACGATAGTTACCTGATCAACCTGGGTCATCCGGAAACCGAAGGGTTAGAGAAGAGCCGGAATGCCTTTATAGACGAAATGCAGCGTTGCGAACAACTGGGATTGAAACTACTTAATTTCCATCCCGGCAGCCATCTGGGAAAAATAAGTATAGAAGAGTGCCTGGACTGTATTGCAGAATCCATTAATATAGCCCTGGATAAGACCCGGGGAGTTACCGCTGTGATCGAAAATACTGCCGGTCAGGGAAGCAACGTAGGACATGAATTCTGGCATCTGCAATATATTATTGAAAAAGTAGAAGATAAATCACGTATAGGTGTTTGTATTGATACCTGCCATCTCTTTACTTCCGGATGCGACTTCCTGACTGATTATGAAAAAGAGTTCAATCTCTTCGATGAGATCATCGGATTCCGCTATCTGAGAGGTATTCACCTGAATGACTCTAAAAAGGCCCTTGCCACCCGTGTAGACCGTCATGAATGTATCGGAAAAGGTTTTATAGGAATGGATTTCTTCCGTAAATTTATGAACGATGACCGTTTCAATCATATACCTATCATTCTGGAGACTCCCGAAGAGAGCTTATGGAAAGAAGAGATCCTGTTATTACGTAGTTTCAGAGAAACAGTCTAAAATATCCCGCTTCTGTAAATAGTTTAGTAAAGTAAAATACCGGAAGTCTATTTTTTATCTACTTTTGCAGAAATAAAAACCTGTTATGAGCATACTCTATTATATATATCAGCTATTTATTGCTCTGCCATTACTGATCGTACTGACTATCCTGACAGCCATTGTTACTACTATAGGTTGCCTGATAGGAAATGCACATTTCTGGGGATATTATCCCGGAAAGATATGGTCGCAACTGGTCTGTTTTTTCCTACTTATTCCTGTAAAAGTACATTGCAGGGAGAAAATCAATAAAAACACCTCCTATGTATTTGTCCCCAATCATCAGGGTTCTTTCGATATTTTCCTGATATACGGGTATCTGGGAAGGAACTTTAAATGGATGATGAAGAAAAGCCTGCGTCATATTCCTTTCGTAGGGAAAGCCTGTCAGAGTGCCGGACATATTTTTGTAGATCGGTCGGGGCCTAAAAAAGTACTGGAAACCATCCGGCAGGCTAAAGAGACCCTAAAGGATGGAGTATCACTGGTTGTATTCCCCGAAGGAGCCCGCACTTTTACCGGCCACATGGGTTATTTTAAAAAAGGAGCATTCCAGTTAGCGGATGATCTGCAACTTCCGGTAGTACCCATTACCATAGACGGCTCGTTCGAAGTGATGCGCCGTGACGGGATCCTTATTCGCCCGCACCGGATGATCCTTACTATACACGACCCTATTCCTCCCCGTGGAAAAGGAAGCGAAAATATCAAACGAACCATGCAGGAGGCTTATGAATCCATACAAAGTGCCCTGCCCGACAAGTACAAAGGAATGGTCCGAAATCCGGATCAGTAAAAATTAAATTAAGTTAATCATTCCCGTTACTTTTCCCGGATACCTGCCCCACTCCTTCCGGGTATAGATTTTTCTTTTATCTTTATATGCTGTTTGTTAACATACACAGGAAATAAAAAAATAATCTATACTTTTTTCGGGATCCTTTTCTGCCTTTCACTTTTACCGGTATACAGCCAGTCCGGCAAGTACTATACCACTGACAAAGATCTCTCCAACAGCCTGGTAAACAAAGTGTATCAGGACAAGAAAGGCTTTATCTGGATCGCTACCGAAAACGGACTGAACCGGTACGATGGTTTGCGTTTTTCTATCTACCGCAACACTCCGGGTGATACTACCAGCCTGAAAAACAATTATGTACGAACACTGTTTGAAGATAACCAGGGCATTTCTGGATAGGTTGTATCAACGGATTACAGCTCTACGACCGTGCCACAGATACTTTCCGGGAAATTGATATCCGGCGTGAAGGTAGTCACGCTAACCCGCATGTAACCTCCATTACCGAAAGACAGAACGGAGATGTCTGGATAGCTACCTCCGGACAGGGACTTGTCTCCCTTAGAAAAGGTGAACCTCTCTCCCAACTTTGCATAGAATCCGCACTGACCGATCAATTAGGTAGCCGGTACCTCAATTATATATTCGAAGATTCCAGCGAGCGTCTGTGGATTGCCACCGAGGAGAAAGGCCTTTTCTGTTATACCCCCGAAACAGGGGAACTGCAATCTTATAAAGCCCCTCTCCAAATAGGAAGTGACGATGTATACACTCTGTGTGAAGATACGGAGGGAAATATTTTTGCCGGAACACTTACCGGTGGACTCTTCCGGATAAACATTCGTTCCGGAAAGGAGAACTTTGAACCGGTACCTTATAAACAAAATATCCCATTGAATATCCGCACCCTGATATTGGATAACCAGGGACGTCTGCTGATCGGTACTGACGGAGAGGGGTTAAAAGAGTATAATCCTGCAACCAGCCGTATTGAAGATAGCCGTACCTATGCTGCTCCTTTTGATTTTTCCAAAGCAAAAATTCATTCCTTGCTGGAAGATAAAGATCAAAACCTGTGGTTGGGAGTCTTTCAAAAAGGTCTTATCATGATACCTGGTACCACTAATAACTTTGTCTATTACGGCTATAAATCTGTACGCCATAATACCATCGGTTCCAGTTGTGTAATGGCTATTTTCAAAGATAAAAGTGGTGTAACCTGGGTAGGTACCGATAACGACGGACTATACGCCATCAATGACCGGGGAGAGCGTTTGCTCCATTTCCGCAATGAACCGGGAGATCCTCATTCCGTACCGGCTACTATCACCACTATTTATGAAGACTCTAATAATGACCTCTGGATAGGTTCTTATTTCAATGGACTAGCCAAAGTTGATAAAAGAAACGGCTGGTGCCAGCCCTTTACCCGGTTCAGCTCTGTGAATAACCACGCCAACGAACGGATCTCTTATATTACAGAAGATAACCATAAAAATCTATGGGTAGGCACCTACGGCCTGGGAGTTTATCGCATTGATCTCCTCAGCGGAAAAGTAAGCCATCAGGAATCTACCCGGGACGAAAATGATGACTGGCAGATAGACCGCCTTCCCAATGACTGGATAAGTTGTATCCTGACCGACCGTTCCGGCCTCATCTGGATAGGAACCTACAATGGGCTGGCCTGCTATGATACCAGGAAAAAACGTTTATCAACTTTACGAACCGTAACAATATCCTGCCCGGATATCCGGTTTATACACTAGCCGAAGACCCCGAAAACCGGATATGGATCGGAACCACCGAAGGACTCTTCTGCTTCGACCGGAGAGACGAAAGTTATAAACACTATACTACGGGAGAAGGGCTTCCCGAGAACGTGATCTGTGGTCTTGCCACGGACCAGCAAGGGAATATATGGATCAGTACCCACCAGGGAGTTTCCAAATTGTTGGTAAACGAAGAGAAGTTCATCAACTATTATGCCAACGACGGCCTACAGGGGAATGAATTTACCCAGGGAGCTGTCTGCCAGGATAATTCCGGCCGTATCTATTTCGGAGGAATTAACGGTATTACCTCCTTCTATCCTCACAAAATTATTGACTCCAGAAAAGAGTTACACGTAACTATTACCGAATTCTACCTGGATAATGAACCTGTACGCAAAGGAGACCGCTCCGGAGGTTTTCCCATTACGGACCGGGCCATTATGGATGCGACTCTTTTCACGCTGGCTCACAACGAGAACACTTTCAGTATAGAGTTTTCCGTACTGGAGTATAACAATCCGGAACGCATCACCTACCAATATAAAATAGAAGAGATCGGAGACGAATGGATCAATACCCATCCCGGGATCAACCAGGTTACTTTCAGTAAACTCAAACCCGGTAATTACACCTTCCATGTACGTGCGAAGGATCATGATAACTTTTCCGAAATACGTACACTGACCATCCGGGTGGCTCCTCCCTGGTATGAAACCGGCTGGGCCTATACTTTGTGGTGCCTGACCAGACTCTTTCTGCTTTATCTTATTACAATGTTTGTCAGAAGCCGTATCCTTCATAAACAAGAGCTGGTCGAACGTCTCCACCAGGAACAGATCAGCGAAGCCAAGCTTCAGTTCTTTATCAATATTTCTCATGAGATACGTACACCAATAACCCTAATTATTGATC
>JAJQBG010000269.1 GCA_021203405.1 Bacteroides sp. | reverse complement strand
GCATTTCATTATAGGTAGCTTTCTTCATATTTATTTATACATTAATAAAGAAGATAAGCCTGTTACCTTTTCGGGGGAAGGCGCAAAAGTAGTAAGAGAAGTGGAAAAAGCAGCAGAGAAGAACGGGGAGAAGAAAAAGTACAAGAGTGTGTAGGAAAAAGTATAGGATGGCGTAGCAAAAAGTAGCGAAGGAGGCAGCAAAAAGTAAAGGATCCTATGTCCTGAAAAGTTAGCTGAAAACGTCAGTATAATTATACGGTATACCCAAAAATTTCTTATCTTTGCCTGCATATAAACTAAGGATCTGAAACCATGAACAGACTTACACTACTTACCTTCCTCTTACTATTTACCTGCGGATTGAGTATGAATTCCTGCCTGGAGGAGGAGTCGGACAAGAACCGGGACAAAGTGACTTATATAGAGATAACGGTTGCCGCCAAAACCGTGGAGGAGGAGTATTACCCGCTTCTTTCGGGTACTTCTTTTCTCCGGGAATTTCTACAGGTTAAAACAAAAGAGGATACCCGGTGGAGCAGAATGGGGCTACAGGAGATAGCGGGATTCACCTATAAGGATGGTTGGGAGTACCAACTCAAGGTAAAAAAACGGAACTGGCTGATCCTCCTATGGATGCTCCTTCCATCACTTACGAACTGGTGAAGGTGCTTTCGGAAACCCAGTTAAATAAAGATATTTTATCTGTGATGCGCCTTATGGTGGGAGAAGTCCGGGTGATCGTTCAGGGCGCGTCGCTTTCGGAGAGTCAGAAAGATGAAATCGCGGATAAGGTGCGGGCTGCTTATCCCGCTTCGGAGGATACCTACCGGCTTTATAAATTGATCTTCCCGCCGCAACCTCCCGGAATAGTGGTCCGTTACACCGGTATGGAGCGGGAAGAGGGCTCCTTTACAGTGACCACCGAAGAGTTTGGTGGAAAGGATACCCCTGTATATTACCTGCAACTGGAGGAACAGACCTATACTTACTATTGGTATGAGTTGCTCAACGGTGGGCGGGCCAGTGTGGAATCCATCCAGTCCTTTACAGAAGATCTGACGGAGGAGTTCCGTCAGGATTATCCCGGCGTAGAGGCTGTATGGCGCCAGCAAAGGCTGGTAGAAGGTTATTAAGGGAAGAGTAAGGTTAGCCGGTTACCTCCGGCCTTGTTTATGGATGCTGTATACTACTTTTTCAAAGAGCACCCATACATTGGTAGGGATATCAGAGAGGCTCAGGGGTTTTGTCCGGCTGTCTATGGGCCATAAAACGGTCTCCTGGGTGAACTCTTTAAAGCGTCCGATGTAGTTGTACTTTTTATGCATAAAGACACATAGGTCGCCTTTGGAGGGCTCTTCGTGAAAATCTGTAATAAGGAGATCCCCTTTGGAGAGTCCCGCTTCCTGTAAGCCGGGATTGTTTACCAGCACCGGAAAAACCCGCTGGGATTGGGGGAGCATGGTGCTTAACAAATGCTGGAATTGTTGTTCTTTTTCTTTTTGTACTTGTCCGGGTCTATCCATTTTTCTGATTTTTTTTGGTGGGTTTATAATTAAATTTAATAAGGAAAATGACGGTTGATTGTTCAAATACCGATCTGAATAGTAGGGAAACTCTGTTTTTATCCGATTTTTTTTATTATATTTGTTTCTCACAAAGGTAAGGAGTATAAATTACTCTAAAGAACCTTTTCAGGACTATTTGTAAGTGGTTGTATGATAATGTGTTGGTTATCTCTTGGGTGAATAAAGGTTCCTTATTTTCCTTTTTACGGAAATTCAGCAGCTGATATTAAATAGGATTCTACCCCGGTTAAGTACGATCACGCATTAAATGAAGGAACGATATGTCTGTAGTAAGAGGTCTGAAGAAAACAGCTGAACCAGGGGTCCACGAAGGACACAATATTGTACGTTTCAGAATGCTCTTTGGGTTACGGCAACGGGAATTGGCCCGATTGATGCACATCTCGCAAAAAAAGTTGTCTGTAATGGAAAATACAGAGAGCCTGGAAGAAGAGTTTAAGCAGAAGATAGCCGGCATTCTGGGTATCCGGAAAATATTTTTAGAGATGTCGGACAGAGATATCAGAGGTCTGTTCACGGAGAGATCCGGTGAGGCCGGAGAGGATGGGAAGATGGTTACTATCACTACCGGAGAGAAGGGTACGATCCATCCTATAGAGAAGGTCACTGAATTGTATGAGGAGATCCGCCGGCGTGACCGGCAGATCTATGAAATGGAACTGAGCAGGCTCCGGCAAGAGAATGAAGAATTAAAGAAGAAAAAATAACCGTCTGTTTTCCGGACCGAGGCTGGGAGCAGAGGGTGGAACCGTCGGGTGATTAGGCGATTCGGCGGTTTTTTTTGCTCTTTTTTCCGGGTGAAACGATGTTACCATAGCATATAATAAAGTACCCCAAAGACCACTGAAGGACTTTGGGGTACGCACCTGATAATTATATCGGGGAACCAGGAATATAACTGTGTGTTAATTAATGACTGGGTTTATAGTCGCTGGTGGAATCCGGGAAGGTTACTTCAACGGGTTCGTCCAGGTAAATGATCTCTCCGGTAGCGGTTATATCGGCAATCTTTTCGAAGGTCCATTGGTAGTTATCCACATTCGGATTACCCAAGAGATTACCCAGACAGAGTTTTGTATCGCTGGCATAGGCTTTGGTTTCTACACCTCCTGTTGAAAGTGCGGTTGGTATCATATAGATCTTACCTCCTCCCGCAGGCTGAAGGATAAACTTATAGGCGGCAGGATAGCTGTCATTATAATTTAAAATCTGTATTTCCTGCCCTGTGGATAATGCGTCATAATGGCTGGTTATATGCATATATCTCCCGGAGTTTACGTGTTGTAAAAGATAACTTCCATCCCGTATTGGCTGGCCTTCTTTTTCTTCAAATGTTATTTTCCAGTCAAAATATTTGGTGCCCTGGATAAACTGTGCGGTAGTAAGGGGTGAAGTATCTGCTGTACTATGACCGGAGGTGGTAACATAGCGTGTTTCACCGTTCAGTGTGATGCTTATCCTGTAAATACCGGGTAAGAGAATATAGGCCTGATTCCGCACTATTCCGTTAGAATAGCCTCCTTCTGTAAATACCCAACTCTCATACGTCAGGTTTCCTGGATAAGATCCCATACCGGATAGAGTTCCATTTACAGACGGATATATTTTTGTCGGCGTTATCACATACGGACGGCTTCTGGCATGGCGGAAAACATATTTATCGTAATATTTATTCGGTTTTTCCAGCACCCATTGTGAATTTACATCAGAATCACTTGAGGAGAGTGTTTCTACGAGGTTATTTCGGCTAAATGGATTTGCATTAGTAGGATGCAGATAGAGACCTGAGACCTGGTTGTTAATTGTATAAGCGTCGTCCCTGTTTTTGGTGACTGTCCATCCTATATGCTGTGAAACAAAGTTTCTGGCTGTTAGAGTTTTTTCTGACTGAAAATATCCTGTCATTCTTAGCACGGTATCGTGTGAGGGAGAAATTAAGCCATCGTGCATACTATAACTTTCCGCTAATTCGTATTTGGTTTTTATCAGATTGAGTTTCCATTTGTAAGTATTTGGGTAACTCGAATTATAACGCAGAATTTCCAGTGCTGTACCATTGGCTATGCTATGCCCTGTTGTGTGAAGATAGTACTGATCGTCCTTATTGTTGCGTATAAAAAAGGTGTTATCGTCCCGGTCCGGTTCAATTTTCCATTCGTAGGTATCTGCATAACTGGAGTTGTAAGAAAGAATTTGCACCACTTGTCCGTTAGAAATAGAATGTCCGTATAAATGAAGGTACTGGTCAGAATAAGCCATTCTTATACGATATACGTTTGTTTTTCCCTGTACAGGTTCGAATACCCATTCATAAGTTTTTGAGTATGTATCATTATAACGCAGGATCTCGGCTCTGGCCGACGAACTTTCGGAATGTTCTTGTGTGTGTAAATATTGTGTCGGATCTGCTGCTAAAGAAACGTTATACATTCCCGCAGGTGGTGCTTCGTTGGCATGCAACTGGCGGACTTGTTCATTCGATAGAGCCCGGTTAAAAACTTTGAAGTCACTCATTACTTTCAGGGGTGAATGGTCATGTCCGCCCAGTCCCCATTCCCGGGCATCAGAAAGGTTCGGAATAGTGAAATAGTGGGCAGCAGCTGCTTCTTCGCCGTCGGGCTTATAGATGTAAACGGTAGTTCTTCTGAGCTCATACACTGCTATTATATGATACCATCCTTGCTGGTTGGTAAAGTTTACCGGATCCCATAACCATATATCCCAGGGTTTGCGTTGATTGTCAATAGTAGAGACCCAGTTAAGCAGCATCCTGTCCCGTCGCCTTTCTAATCCAAGTAAGGGAACCGGACTGGTTGCGGATCCACCGTATGTATAGAAGGCCTGGTAAGGAATATCTGATGGTAACCAGGGCTCGTTTCCACCGGTAAGTTTAGAAATATGCTCATCCAGGTATGTCCAGAAGGAGATGCTGAATCCATTCTGGTACTCGCTTGGCATATTAAAAAAACTGGGAGTTTCAATACGGGCATTGTTAAGTTGTGTTGCACCATTAGCGTTACCGAAACGGTCTGTATAGGCACTGACAGTACCTTTTCCGAGGGTTCCGTTTTTATTGCTGACAGACCCATTAAGATTGCCTCCGTTTAGTTTATAGTAACGTATCGGTTCCGGAAGATCTGTTAGCTTTTGTGAGAGTGAGGTCTGACTGGTGAGTAGTAGCAGACTGAAAAGTATAAGTTGATATATATTTTTCATCGGTTTTATTATTTAGTGCGTTTAGAGATAATTTTGAGGTAATCGATCATTAATTCGCTACGGTCGGTGATCAGGTAATCGGCCCCTTTTTCAATTAGCCAATCCCAATCTCCCCGGCCATCGTCCAACGGGTCGTTTATACTAATGGCCTGATCCTTGAAGTAATAATTTCTCAGTACCGGCTCACAATCTACCAGGGGTGCTCTTTCGGCTACTACTCCTTCGGCATGTTCGGGCCAGAAGGTATATTGTCCTACCCATATGTTTTTTGTTGAAGTTGGGAAACATACTTCAGGATAGGACTGGCCGAACGTTTATATACCAATTCGAATGCGTAAATTTTTCCACTATTGATGTATTCGTTGATATAGGCATCCAGGTCACGGGTATTATCAAAAGCAATAGGGGTATAGATAATGTCGTCTAACGTAACTCCGGCTTGTTGCAGAACCGCATTAAGATCTGCCAGCCTTAACTTTCCTTTAATCAGAAGTTGGTTGAGCATATCTTTTTGTTGAGCCAGGCTAATAACTTTGAGCAACACTTTGTTAAAGTATTCACCTGTCTCTTTGATATCTATGGAAGCTACCGCTTTTCCTTTCAGCGCGTCCAGTGCGTCACTCAGTTTCAGTAATTTTTCACTGGTAACTGTTCCGTCAATGTTTTTAAGTTTGAGGTCTTTTACTTCGTTAAAGGGAAGGGTACGGAGGGTACCATAACCTGTAGTAACCCTGTCCAGGCAGGCATCGTGGAAAATAACCATCTCTTCGTCAAAAGTGATCCGGACATCCATCTCTACAATATCCGCTCCCAGGTTAATGGCGGCGTTGTAGGCGGGGATGGAGTTTTCCGGATAGTCCATCCAGTATCCCCGGTGGGCAGCTACCAGTACATAGTTGGGGTATTGGGCCCTGTTCTTGATGATATGGATAATATCATTGATATCCCGTGTTTGTTGCGCTTTTGTTTGCGGACAGACACAAAAAACAACAAGCATACAAAATAGTAGTAATTTGTTCATAATAGCTTTATTTTATTGATGTGATAAAATTGCATAGTTTTACCGGGAGGATACATGTGTGGGGTATTCTCTTTTTTTCAAATAATAAAAGCTTTAATTATTTTGAACGGAAAACTGTGTTTTCGTA
>JAJQBG010000120.1:3469-5966 GCA_021203405.1 Bacteroides sp. | reverse complement strand
ATTAAATTGTTTGTTGTTTGATAATTTATTAAATGTTCTGTTTCCCTCCTGCTTCTTGTAATACTGTGTGAGTTACTTGCATATCGTTTTCCCCCGTAATAGTGTCAAAATATACTAGACCTGTTCTTGCTTCCCCGCTAACATTAGGAGATACTGATACGTGTACTATTCCACTTCCATCACCAGATAATGGTGAAGCATATATGTACGTTTCGTATTCAAATGGTATATCTATTGTCCAAGCGCAGTTTGCATAAACTTGGATAGTATACTGTTGAAGGTCTGTTCCAACTATCACTGATTCAGGATCAATACTTATTTGCGGACAAGCATTATACTGAATAGATTGGATTCGTTGATAAATAGGTGAAGTTTGTTCAAAATTCACATAATCTTGTACTGCGATATACACGTGGTTTAAACCTCTTGCAGGAGCAGGACCCCCATTGGCGTTAGTACCATCGAATATGAAACTGAACGTCTTATTCTGATAATTCCCATCTGATGGATAGTAATAATAGTTATATCCATTTGCTACAGAAGAATTGAGAGGACACATGGTCATATTGTCACTAAATACACATATTTGATTCTCTGGATTAGCGCTTGGTGCGTTTGCTCCTTTTATAGATGGTTGTTGAACAACCCACGGAGTGTTTGCAGTTACAGTATATGTTGCTTGCCCCTTACAGTCAATGAATGTTGTCACATTGAAATCAGGAGTAGCATTTATATATATTGTAATAGCTTGAACAATATTAAAAGTATATGCCATTCCATTCACTGTAGCAGTTGCAATGATGGTTCTACTCGATCCGGTATCGTTATCCGGAAGATAAAAATTAATAGTTGTAGTTCCACTTCCTGCACTTGGGGTGGCCACTACTCCGCTTAAATTGGTAGTAATAGAAAATATTGTGCCGGATGGGCATTTAAAAATATTAGAGGCTTCATTATTAACGGTATTAACAGAACTTCGCATCCACCCTATTGTGGTAGCCGCTTGCGTAATAGTGAAGGAATAGGCTACTCCATTTACATAAGCGGTAGCTGTCAGGGTGCGAGAACTTCCTGTTGTATTGGCTGGCAGGGTGAAAGTAATAGGCTGTGTACCTGCTCCGCTTGCCGGGCTTATCTCAGTACCTGAAAGATCTGTTACAATATGCCAGTTATAGATCACAGGACAATTAAACGTATTGGTTACAATATCGTTAGTGGCTGTGACTGCATCATTCTCCCATGCAATATCTTTTGTCCCCTGTACTTCCTGATTAATGGTAAGGATGTACTTGCAATCACCAATGTTTTGGGTTACGGTTCCTCCGGTTGCCAGTAGTTCTATTTCTATATCCTGGTCGCTGTTCCCGCTATTGGGGGATATCGGAACATTGCCGGTCAGTGTATAATCTATCGGACCGTATACGGTTTGTGTGATCGTTTGATAGCCTGTATCCGCTGTTATTTCCTGATCACCTATCCAGCCTACGGGATAGCCTGTAATCGTTACATCATATACGCCTTCCTCCGGGAATGAATCGGTAGAAAATATCGGGTAGTGATAAGGTAGTTTATCAAAGGTTATATTATAACCGGCTTCGCCGCTAAAGGTGGTCTTTAATGTTTCTCCGGGTTCAACTGAAAAATCAAAAGAGTCTTCGTCTAAATAGATGCTATCGCCACTGAATTCATGGGTATCTGACTCGTTTATTACAGTCAGGTTCATAAGTACACCGCCATAATATACGGTTAACAGGGTATCTTCCCGTTGAATAACCCGTGAACCTGTAGAGGTGTATTCTGTATCTGCACCAAAGAGAAATCCGCTAAAGTCATCCTGTGAGTTACTAAATGTATAAGACTTATCTACATTCAATATCCAGTAATCGCCTGTTTTTATTTCACCGGCTATGGTTGTATGTTCATCATAACAGTATAGCATCACCTGCTTATCGGATAAAAATGAAGCTACTACAGTTGTGTTTTCTGTTATGACTTTATTTACCAGTTCTGTATGGAAGACCTCTCCATTAATGGTCCAGGAAAGGAATTGAGTATCTCCGGTTGTGTAAAAGGCTGCATTGCGACCAGTAACAATTTGTTGAGGGGAGGGGAGGCCGTTAATTGTTACACTGCCTCCGTTGGTTGCAGTAGCAGTAACGGTAACCTTAATTTCCCGGATGATAGTAATCTCAACTGTGTTTCCCTCGTAAGTAAAACGGATACTTGCCTGGGTGGTGGAGAGAGGTACTGTAACTGTCATAGTGGTAATTTTATTGGCCTCTCCGGATTGGGGTGAGATAGTAACACCCGATACAGCTGTCCAGTCCAGGGAAGATTCTATATCCAGTGTAAAGGTCTCATCTGTTTCCGAGAGTGTGACAGTACCTGATGCGGCTCCGGAAGCGAAATCGTATATAATAGCTAAATCTTTGGTAATTACAAATGTATCGGATATATTCGTATGATCTAAGTAATTATTTATGTTCTTTACCTTGAT
>JAJQBG010000120.1:0-3455 GCA_021203405.1 Bacteroides sp. | reverse complement strand
GTGCAGGAGAGAGAGGATTAAAAGAGTTGATCTCTGAGATTACCCATAAAGTGTTATCTATATAGATGAACTTTCTTAATATATTATTATTAATATCAGAAGGTTCTAAAAATACATAACAGGTCAGTATTTTGCAGTTTTTGTCCAATATATCGCGTATATAGGCTTTCCAGTACCTGCTGTAAAGTGCGGCGTTCCTGTTATTTTCCAATAATGCATCATGGTCACCGTATGCAGTAGCTGGTATACCAAAGTTAAGCGAATAGACCTCTTTGTCTTTTTCCATGGTACGGACGTAGCTGGAACACTGGTTTGTAATAATTCTATTTGCAGAAGAGTTATTCCAGCAAATGGTACCGGTAGATGTCATGTCTTCGGTATCGTCGGTTATTCTGAAGTCTTTGTTGAGGGTTTGTATGCCATCCCGGAAAACAAGTACATATCCGGATAGATTGACTTTACTTCCGTCTGCTGCCTGCAGGTAGGGGAGTTCCTTGTTATCTTTTAAGGCAGCTCCTCCTCTCCCGTTGAAATAAGAAGAATATCCGCTGGCAACTATGCAATTATCAAAAATGGTTCCCTCCAGGTAGTTGTATTCGTTTGCCTCTAACTGATACCCTGTATTTGTGATATGGCTGCCGTATGAACGTCCGGCGTTATCACCTGCATATAATTCTTCGTAGTAAGTACCGAGATCGTTGTATTTAAATATACCTTTTTGAAAATTAAACGACAGGGGTTCTATTTTAAACTCTTTACTGCGATCTACTTTATCTGTTAGATCCAGCAGGCTATAACTTTTTTTTGCCATCTGAGTAGTAGTTATCACGGAGTCGTATATTTATTTCATTGGTAACGTTGTTCACATCAAATATAAGGCCAAATATTTTGCAATAGGATACCAGGAAATCAAAACAGTTATGTTCATTTCCTATAATATGCTGATATGTTTTCTGGGTATCGGTTCTACCGGATAGTTCTTCCGGGTTTGAACTGATCTTAATGGAAGATCCCTCCATAACCTCGAATGCGACTCCCATCTTTTTATCACCCTGATACTCTCTGGCCCAGTAAGTGTTTCCGGTGATATTGAGGTCTAAAATTACATCTACTGTATCGGAGGTTTTATTGGTATAAGATGTTATAAATTCCCATCTTGTATCCAAATCTGGTGCCAGGTTGGTCGTTCCTTTACTATCATATAAATAATTGATACAGCTAAAATAATCGGATTTTCCCTTTACTCCGGATGCTGCTCTTTTATCATTGGTGTTTTCTCTGCTAAAAGTACGCCATTTAGTGGGAAGTGAAAAGGCTGAGGCAACTGCACTGCCTCTTCCACTTAATTCCGTGCCATTGTGTGCATTGACAACCCTGAAATTAACTCCGAGGGTTTTTCTTTTTTCCATTGTCTGTCGCAGGTTGTCCCTTTTAGCGTGGTATGTTGCAATGATACGGAGAGAGAGCTTCACGGCTATTGTCTGCCCGGGGGCTAATGCTATGGCAGTTGTCAAAGCAGGGCGTAAATTTATATTGGTTCCTATATAAGAAGAGGTATTTATAGGTCCTCCGTTATATGTTTTGGCTTCGTTATCGGTAATTTTTGCAGTAGATACTTCGCCTGTTTTCGGATCTCTTACCTGCCCTTCGGTGTCTCCAAATTGTTTAACTGTAAATCCTTGCCCTCCTGCAATATCATCTAAATCCTGATAATTATTGCAGATGATCCATGTATCGTTATAGTAGGGATTGATATTATCAAAAAAAACAGGATCTAACTTAACAGTATAATCCTTCTCTTTTGATTTTTCCACAATAGCGTTCAGGATGGCTTTTACTTTAAGGGTCGGTTTCTGGTAATAACTTCTGTACTCACCACAGTAGGTAGATTCACTTCGTTTATTTTCGTCCAGTTGCACAGAACCATAGGTAATATTGCCTGTCCAGGTTGCATCGTCCATCGTACCTTTTCCGTTGTCTGTATGGTCGGCATCAAACTTATCATATTCTCCCTGATAGGTAATGGCGTATCCATATACACCGTTATCTGTTGTAATACTTCTGTAAACCTCCACCCTGTTTAACGAATGATTTGCCTTTATATCCAGATAGGAGAGTGGTAACTCCCTGAGGTAGTTAAAATAGTTACCCAAACCACCGTATAGCCGTATTTTATAACTTCCACTCTCTTCTATATTCACTTCTTCCAGGGTAATATAGCCGGTCTGGTAGAGACTTCCGTTAATGTAGAGCCTGAAATTGACCAGATCCAGGGGATTAAATATTTGTGCGGTAGACCGGATCCCGATATTGGCAAATAGCCTGTTATTTATCTTTGTCTTGGGTAGGGAGATCTGGGCAGAATAGGGTATTTTTACTGCGGTGGGATTGGTAAGGTCACCCACAGAATAGTTCAATGCAAATACGGTTGATTTTTCCAGGTCTACTGAATGGTATACTTTATGTACCTCTATTTGTAAGTCGGCTTGTTTTATCTGTGTCATATTATCTCCTTATTTGTTTCTGACTCTCTTTTACGTTGATCTCATAGGAAATGAAATTGTCATTTCTTACGGTTTTTATAGTATAGGAGGAGTTCGTGATTAAGCAACTGGTTATGGTGTCTTTTGTTAGGTCGTGTATCCACACTTTGGGACTATAGATCAGGTGATCTATTTTAGAGGCCCCGGATTCGGTTATTCATTTGGTATTGAGTTGATACTGTTTTTCTATTTCCTGATGAACTCTTTTTTCGCCCCAGTTCCGGCTGTCGCTTTTATCCGGATAGATATGGATATCTGTTTGTTGGGCGTTGAAAGATTCAATGGATCTTCCCCCACAGAGAAGGGAGTCTAATCCGCCGTATTTATTTACATAATAAAGTACAAATCTGTTTTTACAGGAAGGGACTATTTTGTAGGTGTGCTCAGTACCGTTGCAGGTGGTGGTCAGGGTAGAACCTACCGGGGCGGTAAGGTTATCCAGGTTGATCTGGTAAAGGTTAAAGAGATTGGATGTAAGACTGTTACTGCCTGAGGAGCCCTCTTCGATGGAATACGAGAAGGAGGTGGTGCCGGAGTAATTGTACCCGCTTATATAGATCATTTGCCGGGGATCGGCCTCCTCAAGAATAGGGTCGTTCAGGGATCCGCTATTGGGAAGATCGCTTTCGTAATCTGTATTGTAATCATATATAACGGGATAGCTACCGTTGCCTCCGGTACTGTTTACATCAAAAATCCCGATAGTGGTTAATTTGCCGGATTCCGGTACACTGGTAGCGGAGGTGGTAGAGGCTCTCTCTATATGTTCGTAAAATGTCTCTAAATATTCCCGGCATATATCGGAGATATCTATCCGGATAGAGTTTTCTTCTTCGGATTTGAAGTAGACTCTTCCGGTATAGATAAGTTCTTCTTTTAAATAGAGGTTATAATCTACATAGGGTTCTGAGG
>JAJQBG010000358.1 GCA_021203405.1 Bacteroides sp. | reverse complement strand
ATTCTATACCTTTCTCCTGCTTGTATGTAAAATTCGTTCCTGCTTTCTCAGGAGGTTGGGAAACGAATTATAAAAAATATCTAAACTTATCTGACTTCCAACCGATTGTTTAATACGGAGACTTTCTCTTCAAAAAATATTTCAAAAAAGGCTTGCATACTCCAAATCTTCACTCTATATTTGCAGCGCATTTGAAACAAAAGCCACAGATTGGAAGTTTGGGTGAGTGGCTGAAACCAGCAGTTTGCTAAACTGCCGAACGGGTAACCGTTCCGGGGGTTCGAATCCCCCAGCTTCCGCAAATGCACAAAAGAGCCTGTAATTATTTTACAGGCTCTTTTGTATATATACCGGCAAATTACATGAATGCCAGAATAAAGAAAAAGAGATCCTCTGATATGGGTCGCAGTAACCCGGCTTGTTTCGGAGAAAACCCTGATAGCTGTATTGAGTAGAAAAAGAGACAGGAAGTAATTTTTCTATCAAAAGAACCCATAGAACCCCTGTAACACCCTGTTTCCGTCCGATTATACAGGAAAACGCATAAAATATCCATTCGGTAAAGAGACATTTTCCCTAATTTTACCTCCGAATTAAAACCCGAAACTAATTACAGCATGAAACGTTTTTGTATGTACAGCCTGATGATGGTATGTTTGTTTACCTGGCAGCTCCAGGCCCAGAACAATCAGGTATCAGGTCCTATGGAGGATGTAAATAAAGTTATTGATAACACACTCGACAGTTTAAATATTGCCCGGATGGCAAGACCCGCTCCGGGCTCTACCCGGAAAGGAGACAATCCTGTTCTCTTTTTAATAGGTAACTCTACCATGCGTACCGGAACCCTGGGTAACGGCAACAACGGGCAATGGGGCTGGGGATACTTCGCACCCGAATATTTCGATGATACTAAAATAACCGTAGAAAACCACGCTCTGGGAGGAACCAGTAGCCGTACTTTTTATAAAAACCTGTGGCCCGATGTATGGGAAGGTATCCGTCCGGGAGATTGGGTAATTATTGAACTGGGACATAACGATAACGGCCCGTATGATGAAGGACGCGCCCGCGCTTCTATACCCGGTATCGGAAAAGATACCCTCCGTGTAACCATTAAAGAGACAGGCGAAGAAGAGACTGTTTATACTTTCGGAGAGTATATGCGTAAATACATACAGGATGTAAGAGAGAGAGGAGCCCACCCTATCCTATTCTCCCTGACTCCCCGCAATGCCTGGGACGATCAGGATAGCACCGTTGTAACCCGCGTAGATAAAACGTTTGGCCTGTGGTCTAAACAAATTGCAGAAGAACAGAATATTCCCTTCATTGACCTGAACGAAATTACGGCACAGAAGTATGAACGTTTTGGAAAAGAGAAGGTAAAAATGATGTTTTACCTGGATCGCATCCATACCAGTGAACTGGGTGCCCGTGTAAATGCGGAATCAGCTGCCGAAGGATTGCGGATGCGTCCGGATATCCAACTAAGCAACTACCTGAAACCCGCACAAAAGGACACCCTCACAGGCTCAAGCCGGGTAGGGAATAATCCGGTAGTCTTTACCATCGGAGACTCCACAGTAAAGAATACAGATAAAGAAAAAGATGATATGTGGGGCTGGGGAAGCGTGATCGGTAAATTCTTCGACAGTAAAAAGATCACAGTGGAGAATTGCGCAATGGCAGGACGAAGCAGCCGTACCTTTATGGACGAAGGACGTTGGGAAAAGGTATATAATGCGTTACAACCGGGTGACTTTGTGATCATCCAGTTCGGACACAACGACGGAGGAGATATCAACGTAGGCAAAGCCCGGGGAACACTGAAAGGCGCAGGCGACGAGAGCCAGGTAATGTTGATGGAGAAGACCGGCAAATACCAGGTGATCTATCCGTTCGGATGGTACATTCGCAAAATGGTACTGGATACCCAGGAAAAAGGAGCCACGGCTATTGTACTGAGCCACACACCCCGAAAACAGTGGGACGACCAGGGCCGTATCCGCCGGAATGCAGATAGCTATGGCCTGTGGTCGCGCCAGGTAGCAGAAAGGACCGGTAGCTGTTTTATTGACCTCAACGAAATATCCGCAGCTAAATTTGACAAGATGAGTAAAAAGAAGATAGAGAAGTATTTTAAAAACGATCACACCCATACTTCCCTGAAAGGGGCGGAATTAAATGCCAGAAGTATTGTGGAGGGATTGAAAAGATCAGACTGTGCTCTCAGGGAATACCTTAAATAAACAGACTAAAGAAACATCTGCCTGTTAACAGTGATTGTTAGTGAAGAATAGATAGATCATAAAGGCATTCGATCATAAATTGGTTAGATAAAATAAAGTTAGTAATAGAATCAGAGGTAAAAAGGAACAGACAGGTTAACTTTTAATTAAAGCACAGTTAATAGGTAAAAAATACCCGTAGGATGCGATATTCTGCGGGTATTTTATTATTGGATGGTAAGTCCGTAAAGTTCTTCCAGGGTTCCGTTGAAAACATTCAGGTCGACCTCTTCTTTAATACCCGGTACTCTTCCTACATCCGTATGTTGCCAGAAGTGCCATTCTCCTTCATACCGTACCGAATCCACGTAATAATGCGCGATCCAGTAAGGATACTTATCAAAGAAGGGATCGTCCAAAAAGCGTTGCCGGAATTTATAAGAAGTGTACAAAATAGGTTTCACGTTGTAATAAGACTCTACCCGTTCAAGCCAGATCTTAAGACTGCTTACCAGTTCGTTCTTCTCTTTTTTACCGGTTATCTCAATATCAAGTACCGGAGGAAGATCTCCCTTTTCCAGCTTCACTGTATTAGTAAAGAAATCAGCCTGTTTCACCGCATCGGTACGGGAATTATAAAAGTGGTAAGCACCCCGTATAAAGCCATGCTCACGGGCAGCCGCAAAGTTATCCTGGAAAGTATGGTCAGCCAGGTCTCCCCCTTCGGTAGCTTTCATAAAAACAAAACGAAGCGGATACCGGTTTTGTTGATTCAATGCCAGTACACTCCAGTTAACACTGCCCTGGTAGTGAGATATATCAATACCATGTATAGCAAATCCGTAAGGTATACAAACCCCATAAGCCTGGTGTCCGTAGCAAGGTTTCCAGCGATAAGAATAGGGACGTACAAAATAGTAGTAGAAACTTCCTGTAAGGAGAATGATGGCAATAACGGCAATAAAGCTAACCACCCAGCGCGGCTTATGCTGTACAGGGGGATTACACCTCTTCTTCCGGGTCGTTGTGCGACGCCTGGTTGAAGCAGGTCTGCGGGGATTCCGTTTGGGTTTAGGATTTGCCATTTATTACCTAACAGGGATTACACACTCCATACTTGCTGACTACATTCTCTATGTAAATTAACTATATTACAAGTAAACAGCCAAATTGTTTATTAACAAAATGAGAAGCGCAGATTAAAAATTGATCCGCACCTCTCAGTTTTATTTCACTCTTTCCGGCAAACAGACGGAAAGAACCTATACCAGATAACTCTGTTACGCTTTACCTTGTTCCAGCAACAAAGTTTTAGTAGGTTGATCACATACCTCGGTAGGCCCGAAATACTGGATCGGTCCCGGATATACATAATCCGTAGTGATCGCCCACTGCCCGCGCATTTCTGCAAACTTCTTAAAAGGTGCACCATCCAGTTTCACCAAAGCTTTCTGGATAACCGGTTTCATTTCGCCGTGGCGACGTTCCATATTCATCATCATGGTGATAGGCACTCCCCCTGCGATCCACTCCTCAGCAGGAGCTGTAGTATTGCGTACGGAAGACATATATCCTGTTTTACCGGCAGCGATCAGTCTGGAGGCCGTATATCCCAATGAATAGCAATAGTCCGCATCGTAGTTGGAAGGAGCAGCACAACGTCCTTCGTAACCGAAGAAATGGTGCTGGGCAGCAAATTTACCCACATACTTACCCTCTTCTTTCCACTGGGCAAGCTTTACGGCTACCATATCACTCAGCAACTTTTCAGTTTCGATCAAGGACACCTGTACATTTCCATGCGGATCCCGGTCCAGGGTAAGCTGACGGGCCACACCTTCGGGAAGACTTGCATAGATCTCTGCATTCTCTTTAGAGAGTTTGGAAATAATATAATCCCGCTGGTGTGATTTTTTAATATGGGCAAACTCTTCAGCATTGGCAGCCAGGAAGTCGTTTAACTCAGCGATCAGCTTTTTCATAGCCGGAATGAACTCGATCAATCCTTCCGGTATCAATACCGTGCCGTAGTTATTACCCTGAGCAGCACGATTGGCCACAGCCTGGGCGATATAAGTTACCACATCATCCAATGACATATTTTTAGCCTCTACCTCTTCGGAAATAATACAAAGGTTAGGCTGGGTCTGCAAAGCACACTCCAGGGCAATATGAGAAGCCGAACGTCCCATCAGTTTGATAAAGTGCCAGTATTTACGGGCCGAATTACAATCGCGCTCAATATTACCGATCACCTCCGAATATACTTTACAAGCCGTATCAAAACCGAAAGAGGTTTCAATCATCTCATTCTTAAGGTCACCATCGATCGTTTTGGGACATCCGATCACCTGTACGCCTGTATTTTTAGCTGCATAATACTCTGCCAGTACACAGGCGTTTGTGTTGGAGTCGTCACCACCAATGATCACCAGAGCCTGGATCCCTAACTGTTGAATGATCTCCAGTCCCTTATCAAACTGCGACTCTTTTTCGAGTTTGGTACGTCCTGAACCAATAATATCGAATCCACCGGTGTTGCGATACTCATCAATAATATCAGCAGTCAGTTCTTTGTAGTTGTGATCCACCAATCCGCCCGGTCCCAGAATAAAACCATACAGTTTACTGTCAGGGTTCAGCTTTTTAATACCGTCAAAAATACTGGAGATCACATTGTGTCCGCCCGGAGCCTGACCACCCGAAAGGATAACACCTACATTAATAGCAGGAAGCTGGGAAACCTCAGCACTCTCTTCAAATTTAATGATCGGCATTCCGTACGTATTCGGAAAAAGTTCTTTAATGGCTTCCTGATCGGCCACCGATTGAGTCGGCGCTCCTTCTACAGCTTTTACATTACCACGTAAAGCTTTCGGTAACTTGGGTTGATAAGCAGCTCTTGCTATCTGCAATGCACTTTTTGTCATTTTGTTCTATTTTTATATAAAGTGTGAGTAATCTCGTTTTAACGCGATGCAAATTTAACTTTATTAATTTAATTACAAAACACTCCACACCCTAATTTAAAACAAAAGTAAAAGTGTCAGGTTTACACTTTTATCTCCGTCACAAGCTGTCCGTCAAAGAGATTAATGGTACGCGAAGCATAGCCCGCATCCCGTTGTGAGTGGGTAACCATTACTACCGTAGTTCCCTCTTTATTGAGTTCAGTCAATAGTTGTATCACCTCTTTACCGTTGCGGGAATCCAGATTACCGGTAGGTTCATCGGCCAGGATCAGTTTGGGCTCTGCCACTACAGCCCGGGCAATAGCGACACGTTGTTGCTGTCCCCCGGAGAGCTGCTGCGGAAAATGTTTTTCACGGTGGATAATTCCCATCCGTTCCATTACTTTGTTCACCATCTCCTTACGCCGGGAAGCTGAAACTCCCATATAAAGCAGGGGAAGTTCTATATTCTCAAATACGGTGAGTTCATCGATCAGGTTAAAACTCTGGAAAACAAATCCGATCACCCCTTTTCGGAGCGATGTACGTTGTGATTCGGTAAAACCGGCTACTTCCTTTCCGTTCAATAAATAAGAACCGGATGTAGGATTATCAAGCAGGCCCAGGATATTGAGCAGGGTTGATTTACCACAGCCCGAAGGCCCCATTACAGCTACAAATTCTCCCTCAGCAATATGCAGGTTGATATCATTGAGTGCCCATGTTTCCACTTCGTCTGTACGGAAGATCTTTTGTAAGTTTACAGTTTTGATCATACTATTATCTGTTTTAAATGAATAAATACATAGTTAAATTACCCGGGCTGCTTCGGCAGGATTGGCTTCAGCTGCCTGCCGCATACGAAGTGTTACTGAAACAACCACGATCAGGGAAGTCAGACAAAATACCAGTAAGAACAGTCCTACACCGGGATTTATGCGGTAAGTATACTCTTCCAGCCAGTTAGTCAGGAAAATATAACTCAACGGAAGTGCCAGCGCATTCCCAATAAGCGCCAACCATAGATACTCCCGGGTAAAGAGTTTAAAAATATCAGCAAAACCCACTCCGTTAACCTTGCGGATGGCAATCTCCCTTCTACGCTGCTGGGCAGAGAAAGAGACAAGGGTATAGATGCCGAACGAGGAGATAAGGATAGAGACCAGAGATAACAGGGAAAATACCTGAAAAAGTTTCCGCTCAGCCTCATTGAAAGAATCCATCATTGCCGTAAGAGAAACAATTTGTTTTTCCGGAGGTACTTCTCCCTTTTCATAACGGTCATAAACCAAACGTATATATTCCAGGGCCTCCTTTTCCGCCCCTGGTACTACTTTGATATAGATATATTTTTCTACCAGGCTGAAAGGCTCGCTATCAGCCTGATACAAACGGAGTATCAGATTATCTACCGGAAAATAAAAAGGTGCATAATGATAATCTTTTATAATAGCAGTAACCCTATGCGGCTTTTGCATTCCCTCCTCCATTCCGACTGTCTTACTCTTATCCGAAAGGGTAGTTAATCCTATTCTCCGGGCAAATGTTTCATTAATAGCATATTGCTGGTCACTTCCCAGAGCCGGCCACTCTCCTTCTTTAAGGGTAATACCAAAAAAAATCCGGAAAATTCTTTTCTGTCATCATCATATTGTCACTCCCCTCCTCAGATAGTTCTCTTCCGGATAAAAAAAGAAAACCCGTACAATGAAACTGTCCGTCTGGTAATAAAACGGGTGTACAGTAAACACGGGTCACATCTTCAATATAGGCAGAAGCTTTTAAATCCTCGCATATAACCGTACATTCATCTCTGATAGTTGTATTATGCCCTAAACGGAGCTGATAGATATGCTCTGTTCTGATCCCTTTATCGGTACTATTTATAAACCGGAACTGCCACAGCATTCCCAGAGAAACAACAAAAAAAAGAAAGAACCGATCCCTACCTGTAGAGCTACCAGTACGCGACGCCAGCGTGTATGAACAATAGTGTTACGGTTACGTAACATCCCTACTGCCGGAACAAGACTTATACCGACATAAATCACTATACAAAACAGATATACAAGCACCGCAGTCCACATAAGATTACCAAATCCAATAGACCGGTCATATCCCATATACATTCCTTCTCCTCCATCCAGTCGGGTATAGTTGTGAAAAAACGGAAATACCAGTTCAATCAAAACCAGTATCAGTACAAAAGAGACTGCAAGAGAAAGTAACAGTTCACAGACTGTTTTCCATACCAGACTCCCTGTACCTGCCCCGATAACACTCAGGGTGTGGTTATGTAGGGAGCGCTTCTGCTGTTGTCCGATAAAAAGCACCAGGTGATTGATCAGAGCACTGAAAAAAGCCAGTACACCTGCCAAAACCAACATCCGTATATTGCGGAAACGTGCGTTGAGTTCATGATTACAGGTGAGGTGAATTTCCGGTAAACTACGGAGACGAAAACTCCACTCTTCGGCATCACGGGTTTTGTAATTTACCTCACCCTTATATTTTACTTGTTCTACCTTTTGCCAGGCCTTTTTCATCTCTGTTCCTCTATGAACTTTTACATAAGTTTGAGCACGTTCCATTGAATTCAAACCTGGAGTTCCCAACAGAAGATATTCAAACAAAAATTCTGTATTTGCCGGATAGTCTTTTATAACTCCTGCTACCACATAACTTTTTCGCTCTGTCTGCAAACGCTCTCCTACACAGTATACATCTCCAAACTGCCGGCGCGCCATTGATTCGGTGAGTACAATATACTCATGATTGAAAGGAATGCCAATCCAGGTACCTTCAATAAAGTCGCTAAAAAAGTAAGAGAAAAAGAGGGTATCTACTACCAGTCCCATATGCAGTTGACCATTTTCATCATAATAACTGTTCCAGAAGGTACGGGTAGAACTCTCTATTTCCGGAAAACCGGTGATCTCCTGTTTTACTGAAAAATGGACCTGATGCCTCTCCGCCGGCTTTCCATCAGCTGTACGAAACAAACCGTATGTAGTAAGGGCATATATCCTGTCATGCTCCGGATGAAACGTATCAAAATGATGTTCCCAGTAATACCAGTAGGCGCCCATAATAAAACAGGTAAATCCCACCGCAATAGCTGTTATGGTAATAAGATGCTGTACTCTATATCTCTTCATCGCCCGGAAAGCGATCTTTACATAACTCCACGTCATATCAGTCCTTATATTTATTCGGATTTTACTACTTCGGCCGGGTTAGTCAACGCTGCCCGCCACACCTTCCAGCCTGTACAAAGAACGATCAGCAAAGCGAGCAACAGGAAAATACCCACATATATCTCCACACCTACCGGAGTTCGTTTTACATACTGCTCCAGCCAGTAATTCATTACCAGATACCCTACAGGAAAAGCAACAGCCACACTGACTACCAGTAGTAGCAGATACTCCCCGGCAAACATCCGCAGGATATCCTTCACCCGGGCACCGTTGATCTTCCGGACAGCGATCTCTTTGCGTCTTCTCTCGCAAGCCAGCGAGATCAGGGAGTAGACACCAAAGAGAGAGATTACCACACAGGCTAAAGAGACCACCGTAAGAACGCCCAGTAACAACTGCTCAGAGCGGATATACTCCCGGTATCCCTCTTCTGCTCCGAAGACTTTTACATCCCTGGGATTAAAATCCTTATAGAGCGCATCCTCTATCCGCATCCGATAATCCCTCCAGTTACCTGCCACATGGCGAAACAGCACCGTAGAATGATCCCTGGTGTTTTCATTGACCAACTGATAATACAAAGGTGCAGGTGGAATAAGCGGTGAGTTAGCGTATACATCCTGCATAACTCCCACAATACGGAGCAATCTTTTTCCTCTTCCGAATGTTTTCCCCAATATATACTGCCGGTTCAACTCTTTGACAAATGCCTCACTGATCACTACCTCATCCGCCGCCTCCGGTAAACGTCCCTCTAACAAACGGAGCCGGTAGTAATCCATAAACTCCGGAGAAAAAAGAATCGTTTCAGCGGTTACATACCGCTCAGGTTCTCCCTCTTCACTGATATTTACGATCCAGGAAGAAGTACTTCTTTTAGGCAGGAAAGAGTGATGGCCGGTAAGAATATCCTCTACTCCCGGAAGCTGCGCCAATATAGCAGCAATCTCCTGATCCTGGTTGTATCCATATACATATCCGGTCCTTTCAAAATCAAAGCCCAGATCCGTATGGAACAGATAATGGAGCTGGATATGGATAACCACCGTACAATAGATCAGCAAAAGACTGATAATTAGCTGCCCCATTATACCAGCTTTAGCCGTTATACCCGCAGAACCTTTTCTCAGGAGAAGAGAAAGAGGGCGACGTCTTATCCGCCAGGTCATTCCCATAAAAAAGAGAACAGAGAAGAGAGCGATCACTCCGTAATAGAAGAATACCTCTCCCAGAAAAGAGGAGAGGCTCATAGCGATACCGGTCACTTCCAAAAAAGGTGAAAGGATAAGTTCAATCCATAAGAATCCTGTTATAGCCGCCAACAGAAGGATCAGAAAGAACTCCGTAACCAGTAAACCGACCAGCCCGCTCCGGGCAGAACCATTCACTACCCGAAGGGCCATTTCACGTTGCCGGTTATAAAAACGACTTAGCAACAACATAATGGTATTGACCAGTGAACACGCGATCACAAAAACTCCTATAGCGGCAAAATAATAAATATGTTCCAGGCGGATCAAAGGAGATTCATTGGGATGATCGTGTCGGAGTTCATGCAACGGAGTAATAAAAAAATCTTTTAACCGTACCTGGTTCCCCTCTTTTGCCTCATAAGCAGCCAGCTTATTTTTAAAGGCCTCCGTATCTACCTGCTTCCTTAATTTTATAACCACCTGAGAAATATGGTAGTTCCATCCGGTAGGATGAGTCTCAGGCGTTATAATCTCCCCCGGGAAATTAGTATGCACTGCAGTATTACTTAACACCGCCCCTACTTCATAGCCTTTCCGGAAGATATCATCCAGACTCTGTCCCAATGGCTGCTGACCATGAAACAATCTATCTGCCAGTTTTTGGGTAATAGCCACCCGGTTATTGGAAGGATCCATAAAATCCATATTTCCCGCCAGTAACGTATGCGGGAACATAGTGAAATAGGCAGAATCCACCGTTAACACATCCACCCCCTCTTCCCGGTAGTAAGTAGCGCAGCAACATGCCTCAATCTCCGGGAAAAGATCCCGTAACTGTACCACGAACGGTAGCGGCAAATTGTTGTTTATTGTATGATCCCCATCGGTAGTCCTGTTGCGCAGTACATACATTCTATCTGCATCTTTATGGAAAGTATCGTAACTCTTCTCATACCGGATCCAGATCACGGAGAGTACAAAACAGACAGAACCTACCGCCAATCCCGCTACACTCAGAAGGGTCTGTAACCGGTACTTCTTCAGATTCCTGAAAGCAATTTTTATATAGTGATAGATCATAGTATATATCTGTTATTTTAAGATTAACTCTTCTGCCTGCCCAAAGGTATCATATCCGGTGATAATTACCCAATCTCCCGGTTGTAAACCTTCCGTGATCTCATACTGGCGGGGATTCTGCCGTCCCAATACCAAAGGAACTTTTACCGCTTTTGTCCCGCACTGTTTACTTTATATATCCATTGTCCACCCGTAACAGGATAAAAATTACCTTTAGGTATTACCAGCTCCTCCCCGGCATCACCCATCTCTATCTGGATACGGAAACTCTGCCCGATACGGATATTCTCCGGCATCTCTTCCGTAAAGACCAGTTCCGTACTGAACGTACGCTCCTTTACTTCAGGAATTACTTTGGATACCCGGAGCGGATAATTTTTTCCCTGATAGATCAGTGTGGCCGGTAGTCCCGCCAGGATCCGGTCTACATAATATTCACTCACCGTAGTCGTGATCTTATATTCCGAAAGTACCTTTATCTCCCCTACTCCCTCATTCGGCGATATCCGTTGTCCCGGAATAGCCTGTACAAAACTAAGCTGTCCATCTATCGGAGCCCGCACAATAAGCTCTTCCAACCGGCTGCGGGTACGCATGAACTTTCTATATTCCCGTTGCGGCTCTCCCTTAAGCAGATCCTGCCGGATAAGAGAAGCTACCGAATCGTGCGCCAGGTTCTCCATCTGCAAAAGCGCTGTCTCCCGTTTGTAGGTATATTCATCTTCGGCCAGTTCCAGCTGAGCCCGGCTCTTAATCCCCATGCCGTACTCCTCTTTGGTAAGCCGGTAACTCTTTTCCAGCCGGTCCAGTTCATACCGGGTCTGGAGTACCTGCTGACGCAACGAAAGGCTCTTCTGCTCCATTTCGATCCGCTTCTCTTCATATCCGGCCCGTTGTCTCTCCCACTCTTCCTGCTGCTCCTCTACCAGTTGTACCAGATCCGGGTTATCCAGTACCAGGATCGTATCTCCCTGTTGCAGCATGGCTCCATTCTCCGCTACAATTCGTTCTACCACACCCCCTTCCCGGGAAAACACCTTCAGGATAAGGATCGGATGCACAATACCCTCTACACCCACATACTCCAGGAAACGCTCCCTCTTTACCTCGGCCAAGCGTACAGACTCTTTATCAACCCGTAATTTCCTGGGAGAAAGTACCACAGACATCACCCACCCTATCAGTACGCAGAAGAGGATCCCTCCGGCAACTGTAAATTTATGCCTTATATACCATGCTTTCTTTTCTATCTTTCTATCCATTGTTCCTATAGTTGTTTAAGCAGCAACGAGTAATCCTCCGTTACCGGTATCTTTTTCTCGAAATCATACAAAGTGATGCTGCGCAGGGTATAGTAGAGGCTCCAGTAAGTATGCAGAGCCGAAATATAATTGCGGCGGGCCGTATCCTTTTCAGAAATGGCCGCGTTAAGATCCAGCAACGAAGATTCCCCCAGCAGATAAAGCCGGCGGGCCACATCGTGCCGGCGGGTAGCAGTCATATCCGTTTTCCGGGCTATTTCTACCCGGCGGGCCTGCAGGTTAAACTGGTTCACCACCTTCCGTACATTCAGTGCAAAGTCGGTTTCACTCTGCTCGATCTGATTATACACCAGGTCGCGGTTGGAAAGGGCTACCCGTATCTTCCCTTTGCTTCTCCCCCAATCCAGCAGAGGAACTGCCAGCGAAGGGAAACATATTGCTGGTTTAAAGGATCCCAGTAGAGATCCCTGAAATGATCCGCTGTCTGGGTAAGCCCAAAACGCATGTATATATCTGCCTTCAGCCCGGCCGAGGCTCTGGCCTGCGCGACCGCACTCTCACTCTCTAATTTCCGGCGGATAAGCGTCTCCATATCCGGGCTGTTCGCCAGGGCCATCTCCAGCATTTCCTCCAACTCCACAAGGACCGCAGGTACCTCACCCTCT
The DNA here is from genome assembly GCA_021203405.1 of Bacteroides sp. Taxonomy (GTDB): domain Bacteria; phylum Bacteroidota; class Bacteroidia; order Bacteroidales; family Bacteroidaceae; genus Bacteroides. The sequence continues at coordinate 11,945 of JAJQBG010000358.1, read as the reverse complement.
ACCTGTACCCGGAGTTCCACATCCTCCGTAATTCCCAGGTAGGAACGCAGCGATTGTATACAATCATCCACCTCCGTACGGGCATTCATGCAATGGGTCTCTTCCGTCAGCATATTTACCTCCAGTTGCAGCATCTCATTCTCGGTAATGGTACCTATTTCATACCGCCCCCGGGCGTAGCGGTATAGCGTATCTGCATTGGCATAATTAAACAGGGCTACTTCATAATTACTCTGCGCTTTGGCAAGCGCAAAAAAAACGGTCGGTAGCCCGGGAGGCGACCAGTTCCAACGTCTCGACATAAGCTTTTTTGGATTCCCGGTACCTGACCGGTTCAATACGGCGACTCCACTTCAGGCTGTTATATCCGAACAACGACTGCGAATAACCGAAGTTCAGAGGTACACTTTGCCAGGAAGTGGTCTTATTACTGAAGAGGTCCAAACGTTCCGCCGAGGTCTCCAGGAAAAAGTACCCTCCCGTCAACGCGACATTTTGCGTGATCCCCAGGGAAAGATCCGTTACCAGCTGGTTTCTTTCCACAAACTTTTCCGTACCATCTGAAAGAGTGACACGGCTGATCGTACGGTTCAGGGCCGGAGTAGAGGTTAACGAAACTGCCGGCAGGTAATTGGCTAAGTAGGAACGATAGTTCCAGTAGGCAGCCCTGAACGTATGACGGGCAGAGCGGGCATCCGGTGAATAGGCCTGTGCACGCTCCACCGTTTCCGGAAGTGTAAGTCCGATCACTTTTTCCTCTGCTTTAAGCAAAGCCGGGATGAGAATAAACAGTCCCCCTATGATATAAAATTGTTTGTGCATGTCCCTCCTTTTGCGATCCGGAAAGATCCGGTATTGATTTGTTTTTCCGTCTATCCGTGTCCAAATTCCGTGCCACAGATACAACACAGTAATTACCATACACTTACACAAAAGGAGAAAAAAATGAGCGTGCGCAGCTGCACGATTTTTGTGCGCCTGCGCACACACAACACACGATTTTTCTCTCTATCTTTGCCGTGGAGCGGTCCGATGGACTTGTAAAACGAAAAGATTATGAAACCCCTGGGGAAAATACTCATTGTGGATGATAATGAAGATGTACTCTTTGCACTCCACCTGTTACTCGAATCCTATGCAGAGAAGGTGAAGGTGACGACCCGTCCTGAACGGATCCTCTCTTTTATGGAAGAGTTTGTTCCCGATATTATTTTGCTGGATATGAATTTCAGCCGGGATGCGATCAGCGGCAAAGAGGGTTTCGATGCCCTGGAAGAGATCCTCCGGAAAGATCCGCAGGCCATTGTGATCTTTATGACTGCATACGCCGATACCGATAAAGCAGTAAAGGCGATCAAAGCAGGCGCAACCGATTTTATTCCCAAACCGTGGGAAAAAGAGAAACTCTTTGCTACCCTCTCTTCTGCCATGAAACTGCGCTCTTCCCGCCAGGAGGTATCTACGTTAAAAAAACAGGTAGAAGCCTTTTCACAGCAACAGGAACCGATGCAGGAGATCATTGGAGAGTCTCCGGCCATGCAACACATATTTACAACCATCCATAAACTGAGTGAGACCGATGCCAATATCCTTATTACCGGAGAGAACGGGACCGGAAAAGATGTGATCGCCCGGCTTATTTACCGCTCTTCTCCCCGTCACGCCCATCCTTTTATTACGATCGGCCTGGGTACTATTCCTGAAAATCTTTTTGAGAGTGAACTATTCGGTTACGAAAAGGGAGCCTTTACGGATGCACGCAAAGAGAAATCCGGACGGATGGAGATCGCCTCGGGAGGAACTCTTTTCCTGGATGAAATAGGGAACCTCTCCCTGCCGATGCAGGCGAAATTACTGACTGCTATCGAGAAAGGTGAGATCACCCGCTTGGGTTCTGCCCGTGCTATCAAAATCGATATACGGCTTATCTGTGCGACCAACAGCAACCTGAGGCAAATGGTGGCAGAAGGTAATTTCCGGCAGGATCTCCTCTACCGGATGAATACCATTGAAATAGAGATACCTCCCCTGCGGGAACGGGGGAACGATATTATACTGCTGGCAGACTATTTTCTGCAACGGTATGCCCATAAATATAAAAAAGAGATCCGTACTATAACCCGCGAAGCCCGGCAGAAACTTTTAACCTACTCCTGGCCGGGCAATGTACGGGAGCTCCAACATGCTTTGGAGCGGGCAGTTATTCTGGGAGAAGGGTATCAACTGAAGCCTGATAACTTCCTGCTGCAACCGGCTCCCGCCTCTGCTACCCGGGAGGAGCTATTCAACCTGAACGAACTGGAGAAACTGACCATTGAAAGAGCCATGAAACGGGCCGGAGGAAATGTGACCCGTGCCGCGGAATTATTGGGTATTACCCGGTTCACGCTCTACCGGAAACTGGAAAAACTGGGACTATGAAACGGTTCACCTTCCATACGATCTTACGCTGCCTGCTACTCTCTTCCCTTTCCGTAGCAGCTACCCTGCTTATCCTGAGGGGACTCTATATATCCGCCTTTGTTACTTTCCTGATCCTGCTATCGGTGGTATATACGCTTTATAAAAACAGATAGAACTGACCGAAGGGTTCCGACGCATGATAGCCGGGATCAGCTGGGGCGATTTCAGTTTCCGGTTCCATACTCCCCACAGCCATATTCCCTCCTCCCTGCTCGCCCGGGAGATGGACGAAGCCCTGGCCCGGTTCCGGGAACGCATCCGGGAAGGAGAGGTACGCCACCAACTGGATAAAAGCCTGCTCAACATCATTGATTCCGGTATTTTTGTACTGGGAGCCGGGGAAGAGATAGAGTGGATCAACCCTGCAGCCCTGCGTGCACTGGGAGTCAGTAAGCTGGACAGGCTTGCAGAGCTGGAAAACAGCATACCCACCTTTCCGGAGCAGATCCGTTCGCTGCAACCCGGCAGGGTGATTGTGATCCATACGGAAGACAACCGGAAAAAACAGGAGTTAGCCATTACCAAAACCCTCTTTACCTCCCAGGAAAAGAGGCTGGAACTTATCAGCTTAAAAGATATCCGCACCGTATTGGAGAAGAGTGAAATAGAGTCGTGGCAAAAGCTGATCCGGGTATTGACACACGAGATCATGAACTCCATCACCCCTATTATTTCGTTGGCTGATACACTTACGGAACGTACAGCCAAAGAAAGGTGGGAGGAGAAAGAGCGACCTGTGATCAAACAAGGATTGCATACCATTCACCAGCGCAGCAAAGGTTTGCTGGAGTTTGTGGAAAACTACCGGAAACTAACCCGTATTCCACTTCCTGAACTTAAAAAAGAGTTCCTCGAAGAGATATTGAGAGAGATTTGCAGCCTTTATCCCGCCGCTGATATCCGCCTGGATCATCCTTCGGGAGAGACTTTCCCGGTAGAGATAGACCGCACCCAGATAGAGCAGGTACTGGTAAACCTGATCAAGAATTCACTGGAAGCCACCCGGGAGATCCCCGATCCGCAGATCACGATCACGCTGGAACAATCGGAGAATATAGTCCGGATGATCCTGACAGATAATGGAAAGGGAATTGCCCCTGAAGCGATAGACAAGATATTTATCCCCTTCTTCACCACCAAACAGAGTGGAAGTGGCATCGGACTTACACTTTGTAAACAGATTATGAATCTGCACGGTAGAAGTATTACGGCTACCTCTTCGGCCCGGGAGGGTACCTCCTTCCACCTGTCATTTCCTGTTTTTCCCGAAAAGGGATAAACACCTCTTCAAAGAATTGTAATATAGAACAGGAACGTTGGGCCGGACAACCAATCTTACCCGGGAGATCCCCGGAAAGGAATCCCATACACTGCTTTTTATCTTTTGTTTATAAGGAAAGAGTTATGCTTTTTCCGGCAGGAATTAATAGCCAGATAACGGTAAAAAAAGTCGTTTACCGCCCGGTTTCCCATCGTTTACCGGACGTTTTCTGATGGGAAACCGGGCATTTTCCCATCAGAAACAACCCGGTTTCTCATCAGAAAACAACTAACTTCCCATCAGAAACAACCTAATTGCTTATCAGAAACAGCCTAAGAGACGAGTAAAATATGTAGGATAACGAAATAGTACAAGCTATAGAAGAAAAAATTTACTCCCACAAACTCTCTAAGATGGATGGGAAAAATGATAGATGAATGGATGATAGATGGATGATAGATATATGATAGTAAAATGGTAGATAATTTTTACTTTAATTTTATATCACCCTGAATTTAAGTATATTATCCACCGCACTATGATAGATGATAGTTTATTTCAGATTTTAATCCTATGTAGATAAGCTCTATTCCGGTAATAACAGTTGGCTGCTTCGTAGCGAATCGTTGCCGCCGGCTTCATAGTAGCGGTTGCACGACTCAAAAGTATCGGATTTTACCGCCGGCTTCACAGCCGGTGGTTTTCTGGAAGGGGCTTCATAGCCCCCACACGGTACAAAAGCGGCTGTGAAGCCGGCGACAACAAGGGAGTCGTGCAATAGCCACCGGGAAACCGACGGCAACACAGGATTGATAGGTCTTTTATTACCGGACCGGTAGTCCCTCAGACTCTTTCTTCGTTTTTGAGATCTCTTTGACCAATACATACTTCAGGTTGGATTGATCCGCCAGTGGTTCTACCACATTCTCACGGCGTACCTGAATAACATATTCATATCCGGGTTCGTGGGTAAAGCCTTCGATAGTATCATAAAAGTATTCCCAATCGGAATGACCCTCTTTTTTGATCAACAGACATTTCATAGGAGCCACTCCCACACAATCTCCCCTTTCCGAAGCAATGACCGGCTTTTCAGTGTGGTCTGTGGTCTTACAGGCAGTCATTACAAAAAGGGAGATAAGAAACAGGTAAAATATTTTTTTCATTGTTATAAAATTTAGTTTCTCTGCTCTTCCAGAATACGGGAAATGTTTTCCCGGTTCTCCGAAGAGATCAGATACCATTGATTACGGAATTTAGCTCGTTCATTCTCTTTCCAGATCATCAGCCAGTCGTTTTCTTCCTGCGGTTTTTCCCGGTAATGGAAAATAACCGTATAATCAGGAGCCACCATTTTTACCATAATCCCACTTTGATTCCAGGCTGTATCGTAAGAGGCAGTGCGGAGTAACCGATCCAGTTCCCGGCTCTCTCTTTCACTGAAACGGGCAGAAAGGGTTTCATTATCCTTATAGATAAGGGTGACACTATCCGTCTGAGCGATGGGGAGTGAAATAGTAAGTGTATCTGCCACAGCAGGCACAGGCTCTCCGCCTCTACCGGAAGCACTGCATCCAGGCAAAGAGATCGTACCCAAAAAGAGAACTCCTGCAAAGAAAGAATAAAGATACTTCATATATTATTTTATAATTTCACAATAGCTGCAAAGATAGAAGTTTCCGGCAGACCGGTAAAAAGGAGATGTATAAATTCCGGTAAAGAAGCTTTCAGAACCTCCTTACCAATGCCATTCCCGGGAGATCTTTTTGCAGCAGATGATCGTCCAGAAAATAAGGGTCCCTCCTTTTTCATGGATCAGATGTACCAGTTCCACCAAAGGTTCCTCCCCTTCCCGCTGAGACAGATCCGGATCTTTATCTATCTTATCTCCTTTGAGGGAGAGATCATTGCCCAGGTAAAGGGTATCGGCATTGCCCTCTTCCGCCATTTTAAAGATCTCGTTGATATCGGTAGTCAGTAATCCGGCAGATCTTGCCTGCTCAATATAGCTGGTACACTCCTCTTCGCTCTCCTGCATATACTTTTGGATGATCGGCCAGGTCTCTTTCACTAATTCATGGCAGGGAGTATGGTCATAGTTCCCATATACAGAACCAATAACGGTACAATCATTATCCATGATCTTCCGGTAACGGGAAATATTCTTTATATCACCGGCCAATACTACCGGAAGAGGATTTGCCAGCAGGTAAGGACGGAAGTTTTTATCTGCCGTATTAAAAAATTCCTGGATCAACCGTTCGGTAAAGTCATCCTGGGCCAGTTCAATGGGGTTGTCCGTATAATAACTGACATTTTCCCAGGGAAAATATTCATCTTCAAATTCCATCAGGATGCGGTCATTCAAAGCCTCCAACAGGCGGATCTTCTGGCGACTGATGGTAAGGATATAATAGTTATTCACCTGTTGCCTGGCTCTGAGCAGAGGCCGGATATCGTAATAAGGCCCGATAATAACCTCCGGATTCAGGGAGACCGGTAATTTTACCACATTACAAGTGTTACCGTCTGCATAGAGTACCATTCCGGCCAGGTTGTGGCTATGATCCACCCACTCCTGTGCTTTTTTAATACTCTCCATATAGGCAGGCACTTTTTTCTTTTCCATCTGTTGCAGCAACTCTTTTTCTGCCTGAACCACGAGATTTTTCAATTCCAGGGCATCTTTTTTATAATCAGGAGAGATACGGTGGGTAGGAAGTGTAAGGGTAACCAACAGTTCTTTACTCTGGGGATCGGTAGGGTTCTCCTTATCGTAAGGAACAAATTTTTCATACGCCTGGCGGGGTGAAAGCGTTCTCTCTTTGATCTTTTTCATGAATTTATCTGCTTTTTTTATGGAAAAACATCTTTTCCATGGGACGATTAAACATTCTATTGAAATCATTGTGCTGAAAAGCATAGATGACTTTACAAGGTGTAAACAACAGGTTTATAGAAAGGTTTCAGTTTTTCTTTCCTAAAAAAGATAAAAAAGCAGGTTTTACTCTTCATGTTACCGATGAGTAACATATATTTGTGACCAGTTAGTAACATATAAAAAGGCAATGGAAAAAGAGAATGGTAAGGACCGTCACTCTACCGAACAACGCTTGTTAGAGGCGGTAAAGGAGATCATCGAAGAGCATGGATTCGAAAAGTTGGGTATCAATGCGGTAGCCGCGAAAGCGGGGGTATCGAAAATGTTGATATATCGTTATTTCAGTTCACTGGACGGATTGATCGCGGCTTATATCAACCAACATGACTACTGGATCAATTTTCCGATCCCTCTTCCCGAAAAAGAGGAGCTGGATCGTTTTTTAAAAGAGATGTTCCGCATGCAGATCGCCTCCCTGCGCAGCAGTTATACATTACGCAGGCTCTACCGCTGGGAGCTTTCGGAGTCCAATAAGTTTGTCAGAGATCTACGTGGCAGGCGGGAAGAGAAGGGTAAAGAACTGGTCCGGATAGTAAGCCGGATCACCGGACGTCCGGAAAAAGAGGTGGCCGTTATGGCAACCTTGCTCACAACCTCGCTCAGCTACCTGGCTCTTCTGGAAGAGCATTGTGAAACCTATAATGGTATTCCTATTCAAAGGCCTGAAGGGTGGATACAACTGGAAGAAGAGATAAACAGAATAATTGATAACTGGATCGATCAAAAACAGAATAATGAATAAGCTACTGATTTTTTCTTTACTGATTTTTGTGGCAGGCAAATCTGCCTGCGGCAATCATTTGCCGGAGTACCACACAGGCCATATAACTATTCATATTGAAAAAGGAGAGCATTATCTGCACGATTTTCCCCTTTTTATGGGTATAAAGATAAAGAATGCTCCCCAGCTGGCTATCTGGCTGGAGGATACGGCAGGAAATTACATATCCATGATCTTTGTTACCAGGCGCATCGCGAACCAATCCTAGAGAAGTGCCGGCGGGAACCGCAGGAAAGAGGCTCTTCCGCATTGGTGCTACAGCCGGGGTATACAATACGAAGACGGGCTTTATCTACCTACCCGAAAGCAACCTTTTACAGACGGTGTAAGCGGTGCAACTCCCCGAAAGAGTTTTGCGGTGGATCTCAATCCGCAGACGGATACGGAGCGTTTTGTTGTAAAAATTGAAGTGAACCATTCGACAGACTTTAATGCTCATTGTCCGGAGGATGCTGTGGAAGGGGAAAGTAATTATTCCGGAGGAAAGATGGGAAGCGGACAACCCTCCCTTGTATATGTGGCGGAAATAGACCTGGCAAAAGAGCAGAAAGAGTTCATAGCCACACTGAAAGGGCACGGTAGCCCTGACGGGAGTGACGGGGAAGTCTACCCGGACCTATCCGGTATTACCTCTGCCCGCTCTATCCTGAAAAGTATTACTGTGTTGATAAAAGATTGACCGGATCACTTAGTGACTGTTCTTTCATATAGGGAACAGTGGTTTTTAAGCTGAACGGGATTTTTATTTCCCGGGATATTTTAGTATGTTTGTAATTCACATAGTTGGATGAGAAACCTAAAACAATAGAAATATGCTCGAGAAAATAAAAGAAACTGCGGCTTATATCCAGGGTAAAGTAACAGAAGTGCCTGCAACTGCTATTATCCTGGGAACAGGATTAGGAAGCCTGGCTAACGAGATCACCGACAAACAGGAGATACCGTATGAGGAGATCCCCAACTTTCCGGTATCAACGGTAGAGGGACATAGTGGAAAACTGATCTTCGGCAAACTGGGTGAGAAAAAGATCATGACCATGCAGGGACGCTTCCACTATTACGAAGGGTACTGCATGAAAGAGGTTACTTTCCCGATCCGGGTGATGAGAGAACTGGGTATACGTACGCTTTTTGTCTCTAATGCAAGCGGAGGGACCAATCCGGAATTTGAGATCGGCGACCTGATGATCATTACCGACCATATCAACTTTTTCCCCGAACATCCGTTAAGAGGAAAGAACCTGTATGGAGACCGTTTTCCGGATATGAGTGAAGCCTATTCTCACGCGTTGATCGCCAAAGCTAAAGAAATTGCTGCGGAAAAGGGGATCAAAGTTCAGGAAGGAGTTTATTTAGGAACACAGGGGCCTACTTTTGAGACGCCGGCAGAGTATAAGATGTTCAGGATCCTGGGCGCGGATGCAGTGGGTATGTCTACGGTTCCGGAAGTCATTGTAGCCCACCATGCAGGGATAGAGGTATTTGGTATGTCGATCATTACGGACCTGGGAGTAGAGGGTAAGATCGTGGAAGTTTCTCACGAAGAGGTACAGATCGCTGCCAACGCTGCTCAGCCCAAAATGACGGCTATTATGCGTGAAATGATAAACAGAGCCTGAAAAAAGAATGGGAACAGAAATATCAACGCTCGGTGAGTTCGGACTGATACGTCACCTGACCGAAGGAATTGAATTAAAGAACGGATCAAGCAAATACGGCGTCGGCGACGACGCCGCTGTTCTGGAATATGGGGAGAAAGAGATACTGGTCACTACCGACCTGCTGATGGAAGGCATCCACTTTGACCTGACCTATGTACCGATGAAACACCTGGGCTATAAATCAGCGATGGTGAACTTCTCGGATATCTACGCCATGAATGGTACTCCTAAACAGATCACTGTCTCTATAGCTCTTTCCAAACGTTTCTCGGTAGAAGACCTGGAAGAGTTCTATGCCGGTATCAAACTGGCCTGCGATCTGCACCAGGTAGATATTATAGGAGGCGACACCACCTCTTCTCTGACTGGGTTTGCTATCAGCATTACCTGTATCGGAGAGGGAGAAAAGGGAAAAGTGGTATATCGCAATGGTGCCAAGGAGACAGATCTTATTTGTGTATCGGGCGACCTGGGAGCAGCCTACATGGGGCTTCAGTTACTGGAGAGGGAAAAGGCCGTCTTTAAAGGACAGGATCAGGCAGAGGTACAACCGGATTTTTCCGGCAAAGAGTATCTGTTGGAAAGACAACTAAAACCGGAAGCCCGCCGCGACATTATCCGTAAACTGGCTGAAGAGGGAATTGTTCCTACAGCGATGATGGATGTATCGGATGGGTTATCATCCGAACTTTTGCACATTTGTACCCAGAGTCATGCCGGATGCCGGGTTTACGAAGAGCATATCCCGATAGACTACCAGACCGCGGTAATGGCAGAGGAGTTTAATATAAACCTGACTACCTGCGCTATGAACGGCGGAGAAGATTATGAACTGCTTTTTACCGTTCCTCTTACGGATCACGAAAAGGTATCCCAGATAGAGGGAGTGCGGGTGATCGGTCATATTACTAAACCGGAGCTGGGATGTGCCCTGATCTCCCGGGATGGCCAGGAGTTTGAATTGAAAGCCCAGGGGTGGAATCCGCTGAAGGAAGAAGAGAAGAACTGATAAGCAAAAGCGATAAGCCATAAAAAAGCCGGGGTTTTTCAACTCCGGCTTTAAACTATCTGATCCTTTTTATTATGCTTCGGCAACAACCTCGAAAGGAATGTTCACGGATACTTCTTTATGCAATTTGATGACTGCATTGTAAGAACCTACTTCTTTTACCGTATCTTTGATCACAATGGATTTACGATCTACTGTAAAACCAAGTTTTGCCAATGCTTCGGCCACCTGAATATTACCTACGGAACCGAAGATAGAACCTATAGAACTTACTTTGGTTGGAATAGTAAGAGTAACACCTTCCAGTTTTGCAGCTTGTTCTTCAGCATCTTTTTTGATCTTTTCCAGCTTGTGAGCCCGTTGTTTCAACTCTTCGGCCAGCATTTTCTTTGCAGAAGGAGAAGCAATAACAGCTTTTCCTGTAGGAATAAGGTAATTACGTCCGTATCCTGATTTCACAGTTACGATATCGTTTTTATATCCTAAGTTTACTATGTCTTCTTTTAAAATAATTTCCATACTTATTCCTCCTTCTTTTATTTCATCATGTTAGTTACATAGGGAAGCAACGCCAGGTGACGGGCTCTTTTTACGGCCTGTGCCACTCTACGCTGGAATTTCAAAGAGGTACCGGTGATACGACGGGGAAGGATCTTTCCCTGCTCGTTCAGGAATTTCTTTAAAAATTCAGGATCCTTGTAGTCGATGTATTTGATACCGCTCTTTTTGAAACGGCAGTATTTTTTCTTTTTAACGTCTACTGAAGGCGGAGTTAAATATCTGATTTCTGATTGATTCTGTGCCATGATTAATTTCCTCCTTATTAGTTGATTTTTAAATTTCTTCTCTTAGCAGCATATTCGGCAGCGTATTTATCCATTCTGAAAGTCAGGAAACGGGTTACGCGCTCGTCACGACGGTAGTTAAGCTCCAGTTTGTCAATTACCGTAGGAGCAGCTTTGAACTCGATCAGCTGATAAAATCCGGTTGATTTCTTCTCAATGGGATAAGCCAGTTTTTTCAGGCCCCAGTTCTCTTCATTGATGATCTCAGCACCCTCTTTTACGAGAATGTCTTTGAATTTTTCTACCGCTTCCTTCATCTGTGGTTCAGACAAAACGGGAGTTAAAATGAAAACGGTTTCGTATTGGTTCATACTCAATTAATTAAATTAAAAAATTTATTTTTTTAAATGTGGGTACAAAGGTAATAACATTTTTTTTAAACGGACAATACTTTACTCCCTTTTTGTAATTTAAACTTTTTTTGCTGTCCGTACGTTAGTTTTTGTGGAACAGGAGCTTTATCTTTGCAAAGTTGCTTAAACAATAATTTCATAATAGAACAGTTTAATTTCGATATCAACCTTATATTCGCCATTCTTAATGGGAAAGTTTCGGCCGCCATCAACCGAAAACTTTACCGTAACTTCCGTCAGAACGGATTGGAGATCAGTCCGGAGCAGTGGACAGTACTTTTTTTCCTGTGGGAGAAGGACGGAGTGACGCAACAAGAGTTGTGTAATGCAACTTTTAAGGATAAACCCAGCATGACCCGTCTGATCGATAATATGGAACGACAGCACCTGGTAGTGCGTATCTCTGATAAAAAGGACAGAAGGACCAACCTGATCCATCTCACCAAAACGGGTAAGCAACTGGAAGATAAAACCCGGAAAGTGGTGAACCGCACCCTGGTAGAGGCGCTCCAAAATGTAACGCTGGAGGAGATGAAAGTGAGCCAGGAGGTGCTCAGAAAGATTTTTTATAATACAAAAGATTAAACATAAAAAGAAGCGAAAGCTTTATTAACCATATAATTGCAGAGAG
>JAJQBG010000131.1 GCA_021203405.1 Bacteroides sp. | reverse complement strand
CCCTAAAAATCTCGGAAAATGAAATGGAAATATAGTATATTATTATTCCTACTACCGGTTATCTTCCCTGCCTGTACGGTAGATGAAGCGACTCCGGCAGAAGAAATATTCTCTCCCACCATTACCTTCGACGAAGAGAGTGGTTACTATACCGTAAAAGTAAATAACCCTATCACTGTTACGGCCATCGTAGCGTTTGCCGACGATCCGGTATATAGCTGGAAATACGAAGGTGAAATAGTAAGCCGCGAACTTCACTATACCTTTCAGTCGAAAGAGTCCGGAAAATATTACCATACGTTCCGGGTCGATGCCCGGAACGGTTCCGGGGAAGAGGAGATCTGCATAGAGGTAGTAGAACTGGCTCCACCGGTTATTGACCTACCGGTAGGAGAAGGAATTTTAACCGTTGTGGCCGGAGAAGACCTGGAACTGATACCTGTAGTAAAATTCTCCGAAGGAGCTACCTACTCCTGGCGGGTCAACGGAAAAGAGGTAAGTACCGAAAGCAGCTATACATTTAACGAAACAGTGTTAGCGGAGTATGCTATTTCCCTGACAGTAACCAACGAGGATGGTACCAGCCAGAAAGAATGTATGATCAGGGTAACCGATCCGCCCACCCTATCTATCACCTTCGAAAACGAAACCCTTTCGGTACCGGTAGGACGCTCTCTGGTCATAGCCCCCTATATAGCCTACAGCAACGGGCAAACCCGGTATAGCTGGCGGGTAGACGGGGTGTTACAAAACGAGAGCAGTGAGATCTTCCTGTTCACTCCTGCTACCAAAGACAGCTACCTGATAGAAGTAACCGGCACGGAAGAGGGCACAGAAGTTACCGCTTCGCTGGTTGTAGCGTGTGTAGCAGCAGAGGGCACTTACTACCGGGAAGCTACCGGCCAGAGCTCAGCATTCAGCAATAAAGTGTATGAATACCTGCCGGCTCCCGGACAATTTATTAACGAAGGATATAACGCCTACACCATGGAACAGGCTATTGAATTTGCCGCCAACCAGCTGGCAGAAATAAAGTTTGTCTGCCTGGGAGCCTTTGGCGGATATATTGTAGTGGGCTTTGATCATAGCATCCGGAATATTTCCGGAGAATATGATTTTGCGGTTTACGGCAATGCCTTTTCAGGAAGTTCCGAACCGGGAATAGTCTATGTAATGCAGGATGAGAACGGCAACGGGCTGCCGGATGATACCTGGTATGAACTCCGGGGAAGTGAAACCGGTAAAAAGAGTACCCTGCAGAATTATGCGGTAACCTACTATAAGCCATCGGCACCTGCTATGAATGTACAATGGACAGATAACTACGGCAACCAGGGTACGGTAGATTACAGCTCCTATCATGCCCAGACTTATTATTACCCCAACTGGGTAACGACCCATAGTTACACGCTTAGAGGTACCCGGCTGGCATCCAGGACATACGCTCTTGACGGCCAGATGGTGAACGGAGATTTCGACTGGGGGTATGCCGATAATAACGGAACCGATGCAGAAGATAAAAACAACATCAAGGCCAATGTGAACGGTAACTATTTCAGGATAGAGAACGCCATGCACGCCAACGGTACACCGGTAGAGCTAAGTTACATTGACTTTATCAAAGTACAGACGGGGGTAAATGCCAAAGCCGGCTGGCTGGGAGAGGTATCGACCGAAGTTTTCGGATTTAAAGATTTGAACTTACCATAAAGAGAAAAGAAGATGAAAAAATTAAGCTATATATTACAGAGTTTGCTCTACATCCTTCCCGCACTACTAGTACCGGGTTGCAGTGACGATAACACCTTGCCCGATTTTGAAGGAGTAGATGCCTACATCACCGGTTTTAAATTGACCAAAGGGGGTACTATCTACAAAGCCTCTATGCTGGAAGATGAAATTATAGTAACTATTCCTGCATCGGAGTCACTGACAGAAGGGGTTACAGCAGAGATACGGATCAGCGAAAATGCCGGACTCTCTCCCGATCCCTCTACCATTACCAACTGGGAAGAGGAACACCAGTTTATTGTAACAGCCTACAACCAAAGCCGTAGAATATACCATTATAAGATCGAACGGGAAACGGTAAGCGTATCAGGAGATATAACCCTTACCTCTCAAAGCGAAGTAGATGCCTTTGCTGCCTCCCTGGCGGGTATTATTGAGGGTAGCCTCACCATTGGTAAAGAGAGTGGCGGAAGTGATAACGACTCTATCCGGGATCTTTCTGCTCTGACCACCCTGAAGCGGGTAAAGCACAACCTGGTCATCAACCCCACTTTCGCAGGTGAAAATTTACAGGGGTTAAACAATCTGCAAACCGTAGGTGCCCTTTCGATCAATAATCCTCCCCACCTAAGAGAGGTGGATCTTAGAAACCTGCTCTCTGTGAACCTGGAACTCAGTGTATATGGCCCTGCTATCACCAACCTCAATTTCCGTGACCTGGAATCTATCAGCGATGGTTTTGACCTGAATACTCCCCTGCTCACTGCCCTGCAAATGGATGAATTAACCTATTTGGGAGCCTCCCTGACCCTGTCAGGTTTAAGAAACACGGCATTAGAAACAGTGGCACTCCCCAAACTGGTACAGCTGAAAGGGGATCTATCCCTCACCCTGTTCACAGCACTGAACCGGTTAAATCTGTCCGCCCTGGAGTCGGTAAACAATCTCTCCTTTACATCGCTTTATAACCTTGCCTCCATTGATTTACCAGCCCTTAACAACATAGAAGGTACTCTTACCCTATCCCGGGTAGAGAGCCTGAAAGAGCTGCGATGTCCGGAACTTACTTTCTGTAAGAACCTCTCCTTGGGAGGAACCATCGGGCAGTATTCCAACCTGCTCAGCGTAGTAGAGGTTCCCAAACTGGAAAGAGTAAACAGTATAAGTATAAATAGCTTTTGTTACGGTTCTTTACAGGAATTGGGTTTTCCACACCTCAAAGAGGTGAATAATTCTCTCTCTGTGATCACTTCCCACGATGTTCAGGGAAGTCCGGTAAATATTGAATCGATCGAAGCTCCTCTTCTGACTACCGTGGAGGGAGATTTAACGATCGAAGCAAACAGTACCCGGCCTTGTCTTTCGCTTCAAACCTTAAACTTTTCTTCCCTAAGTTCCGTAAAAGGCAGGGTTACAATCCATAACCAAAGCATCCTGAACAATTTCGAAACCTTTAAGAACCTTATCCCTCACCTCGAAGCAAGCAACTGGTCGGTATCCAACTGTGGCTACAACCCCACCTACCAGGATATGGAAGAGGGACATTACAGTGCAGAATAAAAAAGAGCCATGAAAAAAGAGTCAGTTATAACCGGTTTGCTACTTACCCTCCTTCCCCTGTACGGACAGCAGAAGGCAGAACGGGGCACTGTCCTGCTCGATGAAGTAACGGTAACTGCCAAACGGCAGTTATCCCACATCGGGGTACAGCAAACCGTACTTGACTCGGTCGCTTTGCGCCAGAACATCACCCAGAGCCTGGGAGATGTACTCTCGCAAAGCAGTACCCTCTTTATTAAATCTTACGGAAGGGCCACGCTGGCTACTGCCTCTTTCCGTGGTACAGCCCCCTCGCATACCCAGGTAACCTGGAACGGTATCCGTATTAACTCTCCCATGCTGGGACAGGTCGATTTCTCCCTGATCCCCTCCTATTTTATTGATAAAGCCAGCCTCTATCACGGAGCCAGCTCTACCGGTGTTACCGGTGGCGGACTCGGAGGAGCCGTCTCTTTGGGAACAGCCGCTACGACGAAAGAGGGGATCGCTCTACGCTACATCCAGGGGATCAGCAGCTACCACACCTTTGACGAATTTCTGCATCTTACTTACGGTAGCCCCCGCTGGCAAAGCTCCACCCGCTTTTTGTACAGTAGTTCCGACAATAACTTTAGGTTTGTAAACTACGATAAAAAAATTGTAGAGACCGACGAAGAAGGCAATAAAACCGGTGCCTACTACCCCACCGAGCGCAATAAGAACGGAGCGTTTACCGATATGCACCTGATGCAGGAGCTTTACTACCGCCCGGGGCGGGGAATCCGCATGGGCTTTTACGCCTGGTACCTCGACTCAGAAAGGGGACTCCCGATGCTCAGTACCAGCTATAGCGAAGCGGATGAAAAAAAGAACCAACAACACGAACGTACCCTGCGTACCGGGGCCGACTGGGAAAGGATCCGGGGCGACCTTAAACTAACGGCCCGGATCGGTTATACCTATACCGATTTGAACTACCGGTACTTAGCCGATCCGGGTAGTGGTAGCCTGAATGAAATGGTACAATCGCAAAGCTATGTCAACACCGGCTCTGCCCAGGTAAGCGGAGAGTATTTCCTATACAATAAATGGATGCTCAAAGCCGATATAGCAGCCTACCAGCACTATGTAAAGAGCGAAGAGCGGGCTACAAAGGAGGGGTACCGTAAAGCCCGCCCCGAAGTATCGGCCTTTGTTTCGGTACGCTATACCCCTACAGAACGGTTGGGCATAGCCGCCAATCTCCGGGAAGAGTATTACGGAGGCGACTTTACACCGGCCATCCCCGCCCTGTTTGCCGACTACCTGCTCTCCAAACGGGGAAACCTCCTGCTAAAAGCTTCGGTAGCCTCCAACTTCCGCTACCCTACCCTGAACGATCTCTATTTTGTGCCGGGAGGGAACGACACCCTGAGAACCGAAAAAGGATATACCTACGACGGCGGAATATCCTTTACCCTGCAAAGCAGGCAGACCCGTTTTACCGGGGAGATCACTGCTTTTGACTCCTACATCCGCGACTGGATCATCTGGTTACCCACCTTTAAAGGATTCTGGTCGCCCTCCAATGTCAAGAAAGTACATAGTTACGGAGCCGAACTGAAAGGAAAAACGGAAAGCCGGTTAAGCACCCACTGGAAACTGAATATAGACGGGAACTTTTCCATGACCCGTTCCATTAACCACGGCGACCCGCAGGGATGGGCCGATAACTCCATCGGAAAACAGTTGGTATATATCCCTAAATACTCTTCCGGGGTGATCGGTGTGCTCTCCTGGAAAGAGTGGGCCTTTACCTGGCGGTGGAACTATTACAGTACCCGCTATACTACCTCCAGCAACGAAGTAGCTACCCGGCGGGATGCCATTGAACCCTATATAATGAATGATATTACGCTGGAAAAGCGGGTGAACACCTCTATAGGGAGTATTGATATCAAAGGAGTGGTCAACAACCTGTTCGACGAAGCTTACCAATCGGTACTCTCCCGCCCTATGGCAGGACGCAACTTCGGTATCTTTATAGCTATCAGTCCGGAAATAAAACAAAAACACAATAAAAAAGGGGATCATACAGATCCCCGGTATTAACTAATTAATAATTCAAAACATGAAAAAATTATTTTATTTATTCCCTTTTTTAATGGCAGTAGTATGTATCGGATGTGACGACGACGAAACAAGAACCGATGATCTGCGAGCCTCCGAAATTGACCTGAATCTTAGTACAGCACTAACAGGTAGTAACTTAACCCAGGAAAACGGTACCGGTGTCTACTGGAATGAGACTTATAACACAGATCCAGATATAAAATATACCTCCGGTTATTTTACCTTTTCTCATACGGCGGATTATTATCCTCCCACTGAAACAATGGGTGAGTTCTGGTATTGGGATGGCTTTGTTCCCTCCACCATCAATGATATAACATTCTATCAAAACAGTACTGCCTGGACAAAGAATCAATGGGGTTGTATGGAAGCAGCCACTCTCTCTTCTTCCACTCCCTTAAATCCTTTCTTAGTTTGTTACTGGTCTTCTTATAGCGATGCTAAAACAGGGCCCGCAGCCAATGATGCCTTCAGCGAAAGCACTTACCACCTATGGGCACGTTTTAACAAAGACAATGATATTAAAAGTTTTGCTGCCGATGAAATTTCCGTAGCTTTCCATCCGTGGACCTACTATAATGTAACAGAAACCGATCCTGAAGGAATTACCAGACCTTTAAATCAACCGAAAGACAGCTTAACCATCAATATTTACGGAGTTAAGGATAATAAATTTACCGGTAGATCCGTAATCCATCCCTTAGTACATGTAGATAAAGGAATAAAAGCCGAAGATTCCCGTGCATTCCAAAGTGTGGATATTTCTGTTTTAGGTGAAGTGGATTACATTGTATTCCAGATGAGTAGTACTGCTACAAATGATTGGGGTATCACTACAGCGACCTACTTCTGCCTGCGTGATTTCTATATGATCGGTAATCCCGAGTAACAAAAGTACTCAAAGCCGAATAAGAAGATTCGTTTTTTATTTTTTCTGCTACAAAGGATCCCGTATATACAAGTGTGTATACGGGTTCTTTTTATCCTGATTAAAGAAGATCTATCGGACAAAAGATCCCAATCAGGATAAATTACGCATAGTGAACAATAAACGAACATATTCTACCTTTTATTCACTATATAGTATAAAAAAGAGGGCTTCCTCTTCTTTAGTAAGCAGGGAGATACTTTTCTATACCCCCTTTTTCTACATACTGATCCGAAATATTCCCTATGTTGTTCTGATTTTAATATCTATCTTTGCTCAAAATTTGAACCCAGATACCCATGAACTATAAAGAGACACTGGATTACCTCTATACCCGTGTACCGATGTTCCAGCAGGTAGGAAGTGCTGCCTACAAAGAGGGACTGAGTAATACCTATGCACTGGACGAACGATTCGGACATCCCCACCGGGAATTCCGAACCATCCATGTGGCCGGAACCAACGGCAAAGGTTCCTGCTCCCATACACTGACCGCCATTCTCCAGGAAGCAGGTTACCGGACGGGGCTTTATACCTCCCCACACATGCTGGATTTCCGGGAACGGATCCGGGTAAACGGAGCACCGGTAGAGAAAGAGTATGTTGTAGCATTTATTGAAGATAACCGGGAATTTATCGAAGAACTCTCCCCCTCTTTTTTTGAATTGACCACGGCCATGACTTTCCGGTACTTTGCCGACCGGCAGATCGATATAGCAGTGGTGGAAACCGGAATGGGGGGACGATTGGACTGTACCAATATCATTACGCCGGAAGTAGCGGTTATTACCAATATCAGTTACGACCATACCCAACACCTGGGTGATACACTGGAAAAGATTGCCCGGGAAAAAGCAGGAATCATTAAACCGGGAGTTCCGGTAGTGATCGGTGAAACCACGGATGAAACCAAAGAGATCTTTATAGAAAAAGCCCGGGAAGTAGATGCTCCGCTGATTTTTGCGGAAGAAGAGGCTTTGTTACTGGGAGCTGATAAGAACAAAGGGGGAGGATGGATTTACCAGACGGCAGATTATCCGGACCTAGCGGGAGAACTGGGCGGAAATTACCAGCTAAAGAACACCAACACCCTGCTTTCGGTGCTTCGTCAACTGATCCGGAAGGGATTCCGGATAACCGACCGGAATGTCCGGAACGGATTTGCCTATGTTTCGGAACTGACCGGTATTGCGGGGAGGTGGCAAAAGATCGCTGATGCTCCGCTGATGGTATGTGATGCTGCCCATAACCCGGCCGGGATCCGGTATGTAGCTGCACAACTGGCTGAGAGCCGGTACAATCATCTTCATATTGTATTGGGTATGGTCAATGATAAAGATAGTAAAGGAGTCCTGGAGCTGCTGCCTGAAAATGCCACTTATTACTTTACCAAAGCTTCGGTGGCCCGTGCACTTCCGGAAACAGAACTCCAGGCAAGAGCCGCCCTGTTGGGTTTACAAGGAGAGAGTTATCCCGATGTAGCTACTGCGGTAGAAGCTGCCAAAAAGAAAAGCCTCCCGGAAGATATGATCTTCGTAGGAGGTAGTAGTTTTATTGTAGCCGATCTGCTGGCACTTATCTGACAGCGATACACTCAATCTCCACCAAAGCATCTTTGGGTAGTGATTTTACGGCAAAGGCAGCCCGAGCAGGAAAACTGCCTTCAAAGAAGGTAGCATATACCTCATTCATTCCGGCAAAGAGGGACATATCGTGCAAAAGAACGGTGGTCTTTACTACATGGTCCATCGTCAGGCCGGCTGCTGCCAGAATATTTTTTATATTCTCAAATACCTGGCGGGTTTGCGCCTCAATTCCTTCAGGCATCTCTCCTGTAGCGGGGATCAAAGGGATCTGTCCTGAAACAAATACCATTCCATTGGCTTCGATGGCCTGGCTGTAAGGGCCGATAGCCCCGGGAGCCTGGTCGGTTGCTATTACTTTTTTCATATATTCCTACAATTTAATGAGTGATTAAAAACGGCCGCAAGGAAAGGAATAATCGGCAAACTCCAAAGTTTTTTCAAAAAAAATCTCAGGAAGTGCAGTATTCGGCCCAACTGCGCATTTATCAAATATAACATGAAATTGATTTACCCTGTACTTTAACTATGACCTGACCAAATGTAACTAATGTTTCAACAAGAAAACGTTCAAAAGGGGGAGGATGTTTGCGAAAATATCCTCTTTTTTATTTTTTCCTCTCTCGTGTGGGTCTAAACAGGAAACCCGTCTGCCGGATGCTTTATCCGAAAAAAATTTATTAATTTATCCCAAGATCCTGATAAAGCAATCAGTATGGATATAGAAACCTATATTTGCGTCTCATCTGCGCCTCCTATCTGCATCTCCTCACCTGTATCCCGGTACATATGGATAGTCACCCGTCGGTGATTTTTTTCCGTCCGCCTTGTAGAAAAAAATTAGTTTATTGGTGCCTGACAATTCACTAAGTTTTTTGAAGATAAACTAAGTTTTTTTGAAAATAAACTAATTTTCAGAAAGAGGGTTATACCTAATTTCTTGTTCATCGGGAGATGCTCTCCCGATGTGATTACTGTACGGACATGTTGTCCGCTCTTCGTCCGTTGCATTCTTAAAGGTAGGTGATCCGGGAGATAATCTCCCGATAAACAAAAGAATAGGTGGACAGAAGAACAAAAGAACATAATTGTAAACACAAATCAGGAAATGACAATCTTAAATGAGTGAACCGGACACCAGTACAAATATGCGTCTACTTTGCATAAAAAGCCACCGGATCCCTTCACAGAGACCCGGTGGCAAAAATTGAAAAACTAAGAATAAATATAGTTCCTCCAAACAAAGCATTCAGTTAAAAACGGGACTGAATAAACTTCAACGCATTTTATGGGTTTGTTTCATTCAGATCCGGTAATAAGAGATCTCTTACCCGTAAAGTATTATCTGTAGGGGAAAAATAGGGGGGTATATAGGGATCAGAGATACCGGATGGATTGTATGTCGCTGCTATTCCGGGTTCGATGATCCGGAAGTCTATGACGGAAGGAATGGTGTTATTATCGGGAATGTTAACGATCCCGTCTCTTTCTGCCGGGGCATCGTGGTTCCCTCCCCAGGGATTACGCATGGTAAAGAGGGCTGACTGCTCGGTAGAATGCATAATAGTCCAGGCATGGCCTGTAACCGTACGGGTACCGTCGACCGGTAGATCGGCAGAAGCGAATCCACCGACAATGATCTTTCCCTGCAGAAGGCACACCTGAGCTACCCTTGCCAATTGCCAGTTCGTTAATTTACCGGGATAAAAAGCGAAGCTATCTCCATTTCCGGTAAACAGAGGGGCTACGTGTTCACTGCCTATACCACCAATATCCGTATTTACCTGGTAAATGGCATTCCACTTCATAATGGCTTTTTCAAGTACGGTGGCCCAGGTGGCTTTGTTATATTTTCCCGATACCGCACCCAGTGTTACTCCGTCACTTTCGGCAAGGAACTTAGAGGATAGGGTAACTGTTATGGGTAATCCCTGAGGATCGAACATAGATACCGTGTAGATGTTATCTCCGTTATCCTTTATCAGGGATTTCACAAAATCGGGATAGATATAGGCCATGGAAGCGAATATAGCCAGGGCTGAACAGTCTCCTATGGCATGCTGGTTGATATCGGCAGGCAGCGGTTCTCCGAAGGGATAGAGCTCTACTTCGAATTCAGCCAGATGCAGGTGAGAGGCAGATCCGGGTACAGCCGGTTCATTTTCAGGGTTATTGAGCCAGATCCTGTCTTCCTCTGTAGTTACATGCCGGTTCGCGTAGTGGTTTCCCATAGGAGTTAACGAACTGTGGGAAGCTCCCTCGGCATATTGCATCAGGTCCTCAAAGCTTGTTGCAACTCCCTGGATGGCAAATTCTGCGATCTGGGTAGTTTCACCTCCGTTGTTCCCTTCTATTTCTAATTTATAATAGGGATAAGCAGTTTCGTTCTCAACAGCATACTCCTTTTTTTCCTGCCTGTTAGAGAATAACTGGCCTGCTTTTTTATCAAGAACAGTCCACTGGTTCTGGTCCCTGGATCCATAAAGCGTCCACGATGTAGGATCGCTCTCCGGAGCATCGTCGGCACTGGTCAGGGAGTAGGAAGAGAGCACAATATCAGCCGTACCGGCCCATAGTATATAGAACTGATCATGGTAGGTAATGAACTTGGTTTTTATATTATTATCTACCGCTTTTCCAATATCCGACCCGGAGGGAAAATCCGAATATTGTGAAGTAACGGTTCCTCCGTAGGGCATGTTCCAGTTACTGGCACTGAGTGTTACCGAATAGGGAGCGTTCTTATCCGTAACTTCCGGTTTCTCTTTATCATCCGAACAGCCATATACGACCCTCAACGGAGAAAAGAGGGCCAGGCATACGATCACTGATATAAGAGTCCGTATCCGACTCTTTTTAGCCGGATATATTTTTACCATATCTTTCATTTTTATTATTTTTTTATAGGACGTGCGGGAACACCTTCAAAAGTCATTTTCACCGGGTTGATAAATCCTTTTTCATCGAAAGTCAGTTTTTCAATGCAGGTCATCCGGGCGTCGCGCATGTTGCTGAACGGCAAAGGACGACGGTGGTATACAATGTAATATTCATCGGTACCGGGAACATTCATCAGGGAGTGGTGTCCGGCACTGGTAGCTACCTCCGGATCTTGTTCCAGGATCTTTCCGACCCGTTTGAAGGGGCCGAAAGGAGAATCGGCAATGGCATATCCTACTGAGTAATTGGGTAATCCCCAGCCGCCTTCGCTCCACATAAAATAGTATTTACCGTTGCGGATAAACATAAAGGGGCCTTCTGTGTAGCCTTCGGGAGTTACTTCCCGGTATATTTCCCCGTTCTCGAAAGGAACCAGGCCGGTAAAATCGTCATTGAGTTTAACCACATTGCAACGTCCCCAGCCACCGTAATACATATAGTGTGTACCGTCTTTATCGCGGAATACAAACTGGTCGATGGGTTGGGCTCTGTTGACGATCTTGTTGATCAGGGGTTTGCCTAAGAGATCTTTATAGGGACCTTCAGGACGATCGGCTACTGCTACACCGATCCCTCCCAGCTCGTCCTCGTTCTGGATGTCGTTGGCACCGAAAAAGAAGTAGTATTTACCATCTTTACGGATGATAGAAGGTGCCCACATAGCTTTATGGGCCCATTTTACTTCGTTATTGTCGAGGATACGGTGGTGTTTTTTCCCAATGTACCAGGTCTTTGGAAGAGAAACAGTCAAAGAAGGTCTGTTTTTCGTACACGTCGCTGGTAGTGGGAAAAATATAGTAGGTGTCGTCATAGATCATTCCTTCCGGATCGGCATACCATCCCGGGAAAGCGGGGTTACCTGACATCTGCGGGTTAGCAGTGGGGTCGAAAGTGAGGAAATCCTGATACTCTTTCCAGAGGGTATTGGTGGTAATTTCGTTGCCGAAAATAGATTGCATGGCTTTATCGAAACTCCAGGGGATGATCTCAATGGCAGTCCGGTTAAACTTACGGAGGAAATCGGGGTCTTTGCAGGTAAGCCATTGCAGGAAGAAGCCGGTGGTACGATAACCGTCAAGCCAGTGACCGCCGGGTTTGCGGCTCTCTACCGGGAAGAAACCGTTGTGATACCGTACGGCATCGGCCATCCCTTCAATAAAGGCCCAGTATTCGGTTCCGGGAACATAGCCTCCGATGCCCTGTGGTTCTAACTGATAGGCATGAGTAAGTTCGTGGTAGAGTACACCGCGGGTCTCATAGAGTACTTTATCGTCGCCCATTGTATTTTCCGAATGCTCTACCCAGCGGGAACTGTAAAAGATATGGACTACGGGAGGTGCTCCGCCTTTGGCCGAGATCCCTTCGACATCTTCAAAAGAATATTCGATCTTTTTGACTGCGGGCATAGAGTCCTGGGGAGTCCAGTAAAGGGTCTGGGCTACCCAGATAGCGTGTTGCTGAATAAACTCTTCCGGATCGGGAACAATGCGTTTGTAGATCTTCCATCCTTCGGTATGCTCCGCTTTGTTGATAAAATCAATTTCGGGATAGGAGAAAGTACTCCAGTCGGGCGTTTCCCACTTCTGTGCAAAAACAGAGAGAAGGGGAAATAAAGCAAAGAAAATAAGGGTTAGCTTTTTCATCTTCAACGGGTTAATGAATAGGGTTGTTGTTCTTTGGTGAATATTCTCTTTTTATTGGGACGGGAGGACATGACAAATTCGAGTTCTCCTCCATCCATAATATCAGCGTGTGTGAGATAGGCTTTGTCATAGGGTTTACCATTGAGTTTTACGGACTGGATATATACATTCCGGGCGGACAGGCCTTTGGCTGTAATGTGGAAGGTGTTTCCATTCTCCAGGTTGAGTGTCATCTCTCTGGCGTGGGGCACCCCGATCACATACTGGTCGGAACCGGGACATACGGGATAGAATCCGAGCGTAGAGAAGACATACCAGGCTGACATCTGTCCGCAATCGTCGTTCCCGCAGAGTCCGTCGGGTTTGTTCTTATACATACGGGTCATAATTTCGGTAAGGCGGTATTGTCCTTTCCAGGGTTCGTTAGTCCATGCGTAGAGATAGGGTACATGGTGACTGGGTTCGTTACCGTGAACATAGTTGCCCATCAGCCCCTCTTCGGTAATATCTTCGTTATCGGCATAATATTTTTCCGGCAGGTGCATGGTGAAGAGTGAATCGAGACGACGAACAAATTGTTTTTCGCCTCCCATCTCTTCGATCAGGCCGTTCACATCGTGGGGTACGTAGAAGGAGTAGTTCCAGGAGTTGCCTTCGATAAAGCCTTGATTGTGGGTATCCAGCAGGTCAAAGTTTTCCTTGAACTTCCCGTTCTTATCTTTGGGACGGGCAAAGTGGATGGAAGGATCGAATACATTGCGGTAACTTTTGGCACGCTTCAGGTACTCTTTGGTTACTCCGGGGTTTCCGAGGTGTTCTGCCAGCGCAGCTACCGTCCAGTCGTCGTAGGAGTACTCCATGGTTACGGAGGCAGATACGCCACTGAAATCGGAGGGTACATATCCATATTTGATATATTCGCCGGTAGCATCGTAGTAAGGTACATTGGCACTGCTGATACAGGCTTGTAAAGCCAGTTCTTTATTGATATCGAGCCCCTTGATAACGGCATCGGAGACAACGGAAACGCCGTGGTAACCGATCATACACCAGTTCTCATTCCCCATGTGAGACCATACCAGGAGTGCACCGTGTACGCTTTGGCAGTAATGGTTCAGCATGAAATTTACAAATTGTTTGCTATAGGATCTTTTGATCAGGTTCATCAGGGGGTGTTGTGCCCGGTAGGTATCCCAGACGGAGAATACGGTATAATTGGTTTCTCCGCTGCCTGCTGTATGGATATTGTGGTCTACTCCGCGGTAGCGTCCGTCTGCATCCTGGTAAACGGAGGGATTGATCAGGGTACGATAGAGGGCAGTATAGAATACTTTCATCTTTTCTTCGGTATCGTTGATACGGACTACACTGAGCTCTTTTTCCCACTTTTGCTGTACCTCCCGGCGAAGCTGGTCGAAGTTCTTTCCTCCGGTCTCTACAGCGAGATTATTGGCTGCTCCCAGGGCATCTACCGGTGAGAGAGCGACTTTGATCTCCAGCGGCTCTCCGTCCTCAAAATCGAAATCGAAGAAGGCAGTAAGCCGGGTACCAAACATCTCGGGGAAGTTATCTTCCATGTTAAATTTCCTCCACCAGCCTACGTATCCGGGTTTTTCCTCGTTCCGGCAACCATAGTTCTGAATGGGTTTGGAAAACTTTACGGCAAAATGGGTATAGTTCATCCGTGACCAACCGCGGGTAATGCGGTATCCGGTCAGGGTATAGGGGTCTTCTACCCGCAGGTTGGCCATGATCACTTTTCCTTCGTAGTTATAGATACCGTAGGTAAGATCGAGTACAATACTTCCTTTTCCTTTGGGGAAGGTATAACGGTGCACGCCGGTACGCTCGGTAGCAGTGAGCTCGGCTTTTACGTTATAATCGTCCAGCATCACGGTGTAATAACCGGGTTCTGCCTGTTCGGTATCGTGACTGAAACGGGAGCGATATCCGCTTTCCGGATCATCGGCTGTTCCCATATCCAGCTTTACTTCTCTGGTGATGGGCATTACCAGAATATCTCCCAGGTCGGAGTGACCGGTACTGTTCAGGTGGGTATGACTGAAACCTACTATAGTAGGGTCTTCGTACTGATACCCGGCACAGTAGCGATAGGCATCCTTTTGGTATACTCCATTAATATTGTGAGGGATCATCTCGGTATCGGGACTGAGTTGTACCAATCCGAAGGGGGAGCAGGCACCGGGAAAAGTATGCCCCATGCTCTGCGTTCCCACCATTGGATTCACATAATCAATCAAAGGTTTCTGTGAGAATGCAGTACCCACAGAAAGAGTACATCCCAGCAAAAGCAGGATTCTATTTATTTTTACCATATAAAAGGGTTTGATGAGGGTTTGACAAAGAGGGAGCTACCGATTCGTCACTTACTCCCCAGGAGGTATTGGGCTGACCGCCCAGTACAAATTTAATGTCGGCTCCGTTCCTGATATCATCGTATGTCAGATAGGTTTTGTTATAACGGTTCCCATTTAAATACATCTCCTGGATATATACATTTTCCGGGGTATAATTCTCTGTGGTCACGCTGATCTTTTTACCGTTACCTAAGGTCATCTCTACGGCTTCAAGACCGGGAGAGCCGATGGAGTAGATATTGCTGGAGGGAGCGGTAGGATAGAATCCCATGCAGTTAAAGATATACCAGGCTGACATCTGTCCGCAATCGTCGTTCCCGCTCAGTGCATCGGGGGTATTACCGTAGAGGGTATCGAGTACATAGCGTATTTTTTCCTGGGCTTTCCAGGGTTGTTTGAGGTAGTTGTAGAGATAGATAACCTGGTGGCAGGGTTCGTTTCCGTGCCAGTAGGCTCCTATCCTGCCCTGGATATCGTGAGCTCCGGGGATATCTTCCGGAAGTTCCATGGTAAACATATCGTCCAGCCGTTGCAGGAAAAGGTCGGCTCCCATTTCATTGATATATCCCTGTACATCGTGCGGTACATACCAGGTATACTGATAGGTGAATCCTTCGGTAATATCGCCCCAACCGTGTACGAAACCCGGTCCGGTATAGGCAATGGCATCAAAGGGAGTGCGCCAGTTGCCCTGGGTATCGCGTCCGCGCATGAATTTGGTTTCAGGATCGATCAGGTTCTGGTAAGAGAGGGAACAGTTCAGGAAGAAACGGTAATCTTCCTCTTTGCCTAACTTTTTGGCTGCCATGGCAATGCAGTAATCGTCATAGGCATACTCCAGGGTTTTGGAAACCGACTCGAGTTCTTTGTCAAAAGTGCCCATCCCAATTGGGTATACTCCGGTAAACGGTCGTAATTGGGATTGGTAGCTGTGGTTTTCATGGCTTCGAAAGCCCGCTCGTAATCGAAACCGGGAATGTCTTTTACAATAGCGTCTGCCAGGACCGATACACCGTGATACCCGATCATGCACCAGGTCTCATTTCCGTAGAAAGACCAGATGGGAAGCATCTTCTCTACACTCTGGTCGTAATGGGCGAGTATAGAGTTTACCATATCGGCATTACGTCCCGGATTGATCAGGTTGAGCAACGGATGGTGAGCCCGGTAGGTATCCCAGAGAGAGAATACGGTATAGTTGGTAAATCCGTCTGCCTGATGAAGATTGGAGTCGTGCCCCCGGTAGGTACCGTCTATATCCTGGTAAATAAAGGGATGGATAGAGGCGTGATAAACGGATGTATAGAAGGTTGCCAGCTGCTCCTGTGTACCTTTTACTTTGAATTTACCTAACTCTCCGGCCCATAACTCCTCTCCTGCTCTTTTCAGGGAGTTAAAGTTGTGCCCATCCAGTTCAGCCAGGTTTTTAAAGGCTCCGGAAGTCCCGGTAGAGGAGATAGCGACTTTTACTTCGATCGCTTCGCCGGGAGCAGTATCGAAATCAAACCAGCCCATCAGTTTATTACCGTATGCCACCCGATCGCTGCGGAAACGTTTGGTGTTGTAAACCACCGGTTGCCCGTTCTGGTAGATGCCGGAGGCGGCAAAAGGTTTGGAGAAGGTTGCCACAAAATAGACATAGCGTTCGGGGCCCCATCCGTTCACCAGTTTGAAGCCACTGATGGTAGAGTCGTTCTCGATCCGTAGCTGTGACCAGGCTGTTTTAAACCATTGTACATGGTCCATGTCGATCATTATGAAGGAGCTGTCACTCTGGGGAAAAGTGAAACGGAAGATACCGGAACGAAGGCCGGCTGTCATCTCTGCTTTTACATCATAATCAAGCAATTCTACTGCGTAATAGTTGGGAGAGGCCCACTCTTTGTCGTGCGTATAACGGGAGCGGTACCCTGCATCGGGGTTCTCGTGGGTACCTGCTTCCAGTTTCTTAGTACCTGTTCCAGGAATAAAGAGGAAATCTCCCAGGTCGGGGATGCCGGTCCCACTGAGATGGGTAAGGCTGAATCCCATTATAGTGGGGTGATCGTATTTATAACCGGAAGCGGCATCGTAATAGTCGCGATCGGTATCGGGACTGATCTGGATCCCCCCCGAAGGGTACCTGGGCACCGGGATAGACATTCCCGAAGCCCGAGGTTCCTACGAACGGATTTACATAAGAGTTTAGAATCAGGTGCAACTCATTTTTCTCCTCAGGATGGGAACAAGCTATTATAATTCCCACTACTATAATGAGATAAAAACGTATTCTATCAGTCATTGTATAATTCTGTTTAATGGATTACCCGAAATTCCCTGGAAAAAGAGTAAGGTGTATCGCTCTCCTGTGTTCCCCTGCCGGTGTTGGGTTGGCTACTCATGCGGAACTGGATAGTAGCTCCCCTAAGAAGCTGATCGTGTGTCAGGTAATTTTTAGTATAATTCTTTCCGTTCACAGTCATAGAGTGTATGTAACGTTTGTCCGGAGCGTTATCCGGGGCTTTGATCGTTACTTTTTTACCGTTGCTCAGGTTTAGCTTTACACTTTTGAAGAGCGGAGATCCTACAATGTATTCATCGGAACCGGGGCATACCGGATAGAATCCCAGCGCAGAGAAGACATACCAGGCAGAGGTCTGTCCGTTATCCTCGTCCCCGCAATATCCGTCAGGGGTAGCGAAGTAGAGTTTATCCATCACTTCACGGGTCCAGTACTGGGCTTTCCAGGGTTCGCCTGAGTAATTATAGAGGTAGATCATGTGCTGGATGGGTTGATTACTGCGTGCATAGTTACCCATGTTCATGATCTGCATTTCGCGGATCTCGTGGATCACTCCTCCGTAATAGCTATCGTCAAACAGGGGCGGGACATTGAATACG
Organism: Bacteroides sp.; assembly: GCA_021203405.1. Classification (GTDB taxonomy): domain Bacteria; phylum Bacteroidota; class Bacteroidia; order Bacteroidales; family Bacteroidaceae; genus Bacteroides. Next base: position 6,795 of record JAJQBG010000131.1, on the reverse strand, counting down.
GAATCCATCATGATATTGAACTCTTTTTTACCGCCCATCAGGTTGATCAATCCCTGGGGATCGTGGAATACCGACCAGGTATAGTGCCAGCTGTTCCCTTCGGTAAAGGCATCTCCCCATTTCAGCGGATTGAAAGGAGTCTGGAAGTTTCCATCCTTGTTCTTACCCCGCATCAGTTTGTGTTCCGGGTCAAAAAGGTGTCTGTAATTCAGGGCACGTTGGGCATATACGTTAATCTCTTTCTGTGGTTTACCCAATGCCTGTCCCAGCTTATAGATGGTCCAGTCATCATACGCATATTCCAGGGTACGGGCTGCACTCTCGTTGATCTTTACATCATACGGTACATATCCGAGTTCATTGTAATATTCGTATCCCAGACGTCCGGTAGAGCTGACCCGGGGATGTACGTTATTGGCTCCGTGTACTACGGCTTCCCAGAGGGTTTCAATATCGTATCCGCGCAATCCTTTCAGGTAAGCATCGGCTACTACGGAGGCTGAATTGTTCCCGACCATGCAGCCGCGGTGTCCGGGACTGGCCCATTCGGGCAGGAATCCACTCTCTTTATAAGTATTGGCCAGGCCCTCCTGCATCTTTACACTCATTTCGGGATACATCAGGTTCAGGAAGGGAAAAAGGCAACGGAAGGTGTCCCAGAAACCGGTACCGGTAAACATATAACCGGGAAGTACCTCTCCGGTATGGGGGCTGTAGTGTACTACTTCTCCGGCCTGATTGATCTCATACAGGCTGTGGGGGAACAGTACGGAACGGTAGAGGCGGGAATAGAAGGTACGGAGTTTATCTATGTCGTTATCTTCTACCTCAATACGTCCCAGCACATCGTTCCAAGCTTTTCTACCCTCGGCTACTACCTGGTCGAATGTACGGTCTCCGAGTTCTTTCAGGTTTAGTTCTGCCTGTTCGTAGCTGATAAAGGAAGAAGCCACTCTGGCATGTACCACTTCTCCCCGTTTAGTAGCGAAGCCGATAATGGCTCCGGTATGGGACTCCTGTGCCTCCAGGTCGCCCCGGCGGATCTCCTGACCCCCTACTACGGCCTTATAGGTAAAAGGTTTATCAAATTCCACGACAAAGTAGTTTTTGAAGTTCTGGGGTACTCCTCCACTGTTACGGGTAGTGTAGCCGATGATCTTATTCTCCTGGGGAATAATTTTCACATACGATCCACGGTCGAAGGCATCTACGATCACATAGGAGTTCTCGTTCTCGGGGAAGGTGAAACGGAACATAGCGGCCCTGTCTGTCGGGGTGATCTCTGTTACGACATCGTGGTCGGCCAGGTAGACCCGATAATAGTGGGGCTGGGAAACCTCTACTTTGTGGGAGAACCAGCTGGCCCATTTATCCTGGTCGAAAACGACCTTACCGGTAACGGGCATCAGGGAGAACTGGCCGAAATCGTTGATCCACGGACTGGGCTGGTGGGTTTGTTTAAATCCACGTATCTTATCGGCATCGTATGTGTATGTCCATCCGTCTCCCATCTTTCCGGTCTGGGGAACCCAGAAATTCATTCCCCAGGGTCGGGCAATGGCCGGATAGGTATTCCCGTTGGAGAGGGAGATCTTTGACATGGAACCTACCAGCGGATTGACATAATCCACCGGTTCGCGCTTTTGTGTATGTATAACACAAAGTGTAAAAAGCAAACTTGTAAAAAGAAGGGTTAGTCTTTTCATTTTTATGGTGTGTTTAGTTTGGTATCCAACATTTTTATATAGTAACCTCCGACAACGGAACGGGCCCGGAAACCACGTTTTTCAGGCTTATCTGTAAAGATCCAGTCGGACATGGGTACCCGGCTTACTGTTTCATTCATAAATCGGTGAACCGGACGGATAAACTCCTGGAAAACATCCTGACTATCTGCCAGAGCAGCCGTCCAGAAAATCCAGTCGGTTTTTGTATAGGTAGCCCGGTTGTCCAGGGGTAATCCGTACTTATTCTGTTTCGTAAGGTAATAAGATATTTCCGTTTCCGCCACATAGTCCGGAAAAATATCCAGCCTTAGTATCTTATCCCATACTAAGTTGTATTTCTGGCTCCAGGTATCGGGACGGTCAAAAGCGAGGCGGTAATGATCGCCGTCACCGGCTTTCTCTACCCATTTCTCTGCCAGCTCCCGGGCAATAGTAGTATACTTTTGGGCTATCTCCTTTTTACCGGAGAGGCCGGCCATATATCCATATCCGGCAATTCCCAGAATGGCTTTTACGGAGAGATTGGTATTGTGTGCCCAGTGTCCGACAAAGTCGTCGGTACAAAGCTGGTTTTCGGGATCGAAACCATGTTCTGCCAGATAATCGGCCCACTGTGTTAACAAACTCCAGTGTCTTTCGGCATAGCAGGTATTTCTCTCCACAGCACTTATGAGGGTGGTAAGTAACAACATATTTCCTGCCTCTTCTACCGGCATATCGGCTCCATACGTCTGCCCGTTGGCCCGGGGATATGTGCCTATATCGTGAGGAGGAAAAGGTTTATCCCAACCTGCGCTTTCACAGTAATAGAAGATAGGATTGAGTAATCCTTTTACCAGTTCTACATTGTAGTAAAGGAACAAAGGAGCTGCCGGATAGGCTACATCTACCGTACCGATAGAGCCATTACTGAAATTCTCTTTCGAGAGAAAAAGCAGATCACCTTCGGGAGACTCCGCCAGTTTGTGGGCAGAGACAGCCTGCCGGTAAGCCAGAGCACAAAGTTCTGCATACTCCTTACCTCCGGTACGGTAAGCCTCTTCCATCAGGGATCGATCAAATGCATAGGCTCTGCGAAGGAGAGATTCATGTTCCTTACTGGCTTTTACCAAAAGCTGAGTGATAAACCGATCTCCTTTCCGGTTCCAGTAAGGACGCAGTTCCTGACCGAAATATTGAATAGAATAGAGATCATCGTAGCCCAGCATGAGTTTACCGGTAACCGGCTCTTTAACCTGACCCAGATTACGGGTAATTACAATATTATCTCCGCTGTTCTCGCGGCGGTTTACAGATTCTTTCTTTATTCCGTTCATAAATCCGGCCCGCAATTCCCTGCTGAGCCCGATGGAATAAACGGTATTCTTTTTTTCGGCAGCCATGTAAAAATAACCCCAGTCAATGCGGAGATCATCTCCCTGTTTTCCCAGGATATGTTGTTCCAAACTACCGGTACGGAGAATGAACAGATCGTTCGATTCGAATCCTTCTCTGACAGATTGCTGGGAAGGATCGTTCAATGCCCAGGCAGGTGAGGCTTCGAAATAAATGGCTACCTTGTGTTTTTTTGGAGTCGTTCGAAGAGACTTCGTACGTTATATAATTGATAGGTTGTGCAAGCAGTTCCAGGTCGTCGGGAAACAGGGGTGCCGTAAAGGTTAGTTTGAGATTGACCGGACCGCACTTAAAATAGTAATGGGTTTGGGTAGGTTGTACATCTACATCTGTTTGAACTGCAGTTTCTTTAAATATTTTTTCGTTCTCTGTGCCCATAAAACGGAACACCTGTCCGTCTACTTTGATAGCACCGGTAAGAGGAAACTCTTTTCCTGTCCAGTGTCTGACCGGGGATTCATATAGTTTATCGGAAAAACGACCAGCCGCTGGTATAGGGATCAATGGTGATAAGGGGATAAGCCGGGGCCCGTAAGTCGTTTTGTATAACCGGAAATTCCGTATTCTGTGACGATCGGCATCCCCACAGAAAAGATACAAAAAGAAAAAGGGTCAGAAGTTTTTTCATGATCTTTGATAATTATCCTGAAGAATAAGTCAATAAGAGTTTTAAATATCAGTAGAGCCGCCTGATACGGCTCTGCTGATAAGCCACCTGTAGTTTACTAAATCACAATCTTTTTACCTATTGTATTTACCAGCCCGGGTTCTGGACCAATGCACGGCTGATGTTAATATCCTTATTAGGAATGGGGAAGAAATAGTTTTTCTTCTCAAAACTTCTGTCTTCCACCAACGTACGAACAAAGAATTCTTCTCCATCTTTCCGGATATCCATACCATGAATAGGTGTACTTTCTGTCTGTTCTGCTATACACCATCTACGTGAATCAAAGTAGTACACATTTTCAAAAGCTAATTCTACTCGTCTTTCATCACGGATAGCCTGGCGCATATCAGAGGGAACCGGAACTTGTCCTGCCGCTGTTCCATATCCCGGTATACCAGCCCTTTCACGGATCAGATTGAGATATTTAAGAACGTCACTATTGCCTGGATCACTTTCATTTAAAGCTTCTGCATAATCCAGATAAAGTTGTGCTACACGCATTAAGATATAGGCTCTGTTATTTGCATTCCAATCTTCTAATGGAGCAGACTTACGTACTATATATCCTGTCTTAGTGTAGTCATTGGTAGCTCCCTGTGACATTCCGGAGTTTCCACTATATTGAGTACTTGTATAGATATCACCCTGACCATCATACAGCCATTTCTGACCATCGAAAGTGATATCTGCATAGAAACGAGGTTCTCTGTTTGTCCATGCTTTGGTAACTCCTTTGGGAGCAAAAACCCGACCGGTAACCGGATCCAGATAATCTTCTTCTGAAAGTCCTGTATCTGTATGTCCTGACTCGCTGTTTATCATCGGAGTCTTATTATCTGACTGATAACCTGTAATGGGTTTTTTACCGTTTGCCATAAAATAGGCATCCACTATTTCCTGACTGGCCCCTAATACCCCTGATGCCTGGATCCAACCAATATTCACACCAAAGTGTTTAGGAGTACGGGAATATTGCTCCCAGGGTGCATAAGTTCTCTGGATATACCAAACCATTTCGATGGCAGATGTACTACCAGTAAAATTAGTAAATTCACTTTTATAGCCGCGTACAGCTTCCCGGTAAGAAAGATAAGGATCAAGTTTTCCGTCTGTATAGATACGTGTCAGGTCATATCCTTTTCCTATATAATTATCGATGAATTCTTTAGCCTCTTTGGCTGCAGCAGCCCATAAAGCTTTCTTTTCAGCCTCACTATAAGAAGGGAAAAGTTTTTTTCCATCCGGATTTTCCAGAGAAGCAAAATAACTGTTACTTCCATTGAACAGATCACTGGCAGCTAACATACGTACCTGAACTTTAAATGCTTTAGCAACAGCTTGATCTATATGCCCCAGACCTTTATCAGAAGCAGTTGGATTGCCTGTTTTAACATTCGGTAAAAGTCCATTATTTATAGCTTCATCCAGTTCATCAAGAATATAATTAACGACCTCCTCTACACTGTTACGGGGTATTTGAAGTTCTCCAATAGAACTCTGCTCAGATATAGATTCTTCAATAATAGGAAGAGGACCATAGATTCTTAGCAGATAGTAATAATAAATTGCACGTACAGCCCTTGCTTCTGCATGCCATTGTTCATAATCTCCTGGTGAAAGTTTATTACATAAATGAAGATTATCCATAAAAGTAGTGGCTGTACGTATACCTTTATACCATTTTCCCCAATATTTTTTTACAATATCAGTATCCGGAGTAAGGGATCCGGTATTTAGCAGATTAGAAGCGTTCGTACCCCAAACATATTCGGCTTCATTACATCCGGCAGTCCATACACCGGATGGCCCCTGATTCCATTGTCCGTCACCTGGACTCCGCTGATAAAATTCGTCCGGCATATAAGTATAAACAGAAGCTAAATAGTTTAGTGTTTTATCTCTGGTTTCAAATAATCTCTCAAAATCAAGAATATCTTGTGGTACCTGATTCAGATAATCGCTACATGCTCCCAATGTAAGGATCAAAGCCATTCCCGAAATAATAGATTTATATATTTTCTTCATATTTGTCTGGTTTAAAAACTGAAATTAACGCCTAATGTATAAGAAGTAGTATTCGGATAGGAAGTACCTCTATCTGTATTCAATTCCGGATCCCATAACTTCCATTTGGAAAGGGTAAAAATATTCATACCCAACGCATATATACTTGCATTTTTGATATTGACTTTCCGGTAGAAACTCTCAGGAAGACGATAAGAGACCTGTAAAGTTTTTAATCTCAGGAAACTCATGTCTTTGAGCCACCAGGTACTGGCAAGTGTATTGTTCAGATTACCTTCAGCATCCTGCCCGTAAGCCAGACGTGGATAAAAGACATCCTGACTCGGATTTTCTTCTGTCCATCTGTCAGTAATATTGGCAAAAACATTAGAGTTACCAGTATCATTAAAGGGTTTTGACATTGAACTGATAAAGCGCTGCGCTTTAGCAGTACCCTGGAATAAAAGACCTACAGAAAAACGTTTGTAATCCAGATTAAAAACCAAAACCGTAAGTAATTTCCGGCACATCTCCGTTTCCTAACCAGGAAATATCATCGTCTGAAATCCTGCCATCCTTATTTTTATCTTCATACTTAATATCTCCCGCTCTTACCTTATCCAAACCTACATTATAAGGAGTCGGGAAAGGTTGATTCTCAGTAGTCCGTTGGCTCTCCGGTAAATTATACCAGGCCGTTATTTTATCAATATCTTCCTGAGTATATAACCCTAGAGCAGTAAAACCTTGTAATGAAGTCATACCGTATCCTCTTTGGTTTCTCCAGGGATATGCTTTATCAGGAATATCATTATCTACCCACTCAGGCTTTGCCCAGGTAAAATTACCACGTACTACTAAATTCCAGTCTTTATTAAATCGTTTATTGTATTCTACATTTGTATCTAATCCTTTGGTTTTAGTTTCACCCACATTTCCATAAGGAACCTCCTGGAAACCAGCAAATCCGGGTAAAGATTCTTTTCTTTCTATAAGAAT
>JAJQBG010000299.1 GCA_021203405.1 Bacteroides sp. | reverse complement strand
GCAGTTCTTAGCCTTTGTACAAAAAGAGTTTTACAATATCTTCAGGTATGCCCGCACCATGCTGATATTGAAGGGGATACCTATCGTGCAGATTGTTCTCTTCGGGTCTGCCATTACCACCGAAGTAAAGAACAGCCAGGTAGCCGTGTACGATCTATCCAAAGATGCAACCACTCAGCAAATAATCCAGCGAATTCAGGCAAACGAATATTTTACCGTAGTGGCCGACCTCAACAACCCTGAGGAGATCGATGAGATCATGAAAAAAGGAGAGGCCGCTATGGTCCTTGTTTTCGATGATGATTTCCAGAATAATATGCTCCATACCGGCCAGGCCGCCGTGCAGCTTATCGTAGATGCCACCGACCCCAACCAGGCAACCACGATGGCTAACTATGCCACAAGCATCATTATGCAATACGCCCAGGAAGTATCTACCGGGCAAACCGACGCCTTCTTTATCAACGTAGATACCAGAATGCTCTACAATCCCCAGATGGAAGGAGCCTACAACTTTGTTCCCGGCGTAATAGGGCTTATCCTTATGCTTATCTGCGCCATGATGACCTCTATTGCCATTGTTCGCGAAAAAGAGCGGGGAAGCATGGAAGTACTGTTAGTATCCCCCATAAAACCCATCTTTATCATCATCGCCAAAGCCGTTCCCTATTTCACCCTCTCCATCGTAAACCTTTTTACCATCCTGTTGCTATCTGTATTCCTGCTCAAAGTACCCATAGCCGGGAGTCTTTTCCTCATTATCCTCGCCTCCCTGTTGTTCATCCTGGTTGCCCTTTTATTAGGGCTCCTTATCTCCAATGTGGTACAGACACAGGTAGCAGCCATGCTGGCCTCCGGTATGGCCCTGATGATGCCCACCATGCTACTCTCCGGGATGATGTTCCCCATAGAAAGCATGCCCCCCATCCTGCAATGGATATCCAGTATTATGCCCGCCCGCTGGTATATAGATATGATCCGTAAACTCATGATACAAGGAGTAGAGGGCATCTATGTACTTAAAGATTTCAGTATTCTGGCACTCATGGCCTTAGTTCTGCTGGTGGTCAGTCTTAAAACATTCAAAAAAAGGTTGCAATAAACAAGTAAGATCATGACACTAAAATTTCTTTTGGAAAAAGAGTTCAAACAGATATTCCGGGATCCCTTCCTGCCCCGGCTCATTCTTTTCATGCCCGTAATGATGCTTATCGTCATGCCCTGGGCAGCCAACCAGGAGATAAAGAACATCCAGCTCTCCGTAGTCGACCACGATCACAGCAGCTACTCCGAGCGACTTATCAACAAAGTGATCGCTTCCGGATACTTCCAGCTCACGGATGTCTCCGCCTCTAACGACGAAGCCCTGCGGAGCATCGAATCCGGCAAAGCCGACCTCATTCTGGAGATCCAGCCCGATTTTGAAAAAGACCTGGTAAAAAGCCGCGTAGCCAATGTCATGATCTCCGCCAACGCCGTCAACGGCACCAAAGGAGGATTAGGCTCTGCCTATCTCTCTGCCATTATGAACGATTTTGCCGCCGACCTCACTACCCAGTGGGGACTCCATGCAGAGAACAAGATCACCTCTTCCATAGAGATAATTCCCCATAACAAATACAACATTTATCTGGATTACAAAGTCTTTATGGTACCCGCTCTGGTAGTGATGCTCCTTACCATGATAGCCGGCTTTTTGCCCGCCCTCAACATTGTCGGCGAGAAAGAGGCAGGCACCATTGAGCAGATGAACGTAACCCCCGTAAAAAGGCTCACCTTTATTATGGGCAAACTCATTCCATACTGGGTCATCGGCTTTGTCATACTTACCATCTGTTTCCTGCTGGCTGCCCTTATCTATGGCCTCACCCCCGCAGGCAACCTGCTCACCATCTATCTCTATGCCAGTATCTATATATTACTCGTTTCCGGCCTGGGACTCATCATCTCCAACTACTCTGATACCATGCAGCAGGCTATGTTCGTCATGTTCTTCTTCATGGTGATCCTTATCCTGCTCAGCGGACTCTTTACCTCCGTCAACAGCATGCCCGAATGGGCACAATTCATTGCTAAGGTCAACCCGCTGAGTTACTTTATACAGGTAATGCGTTCTGTCTACCTCAAAGGAAGCGGTATTATGGAGTTGCTCCCCCAGCTCTTTGCCCTCTCCGGTTTCGCCCTTGTTTTCAATCTGTGGGCTATTATCAGTTACAGAAAGAGCAGTTGATCCTCACGGGAACAGGCACCCGGTAAAAACCATTCGATGCTGACGTTTTACTTATTTTATCCTTACAGTATGACTGCAAAAACCGATGGTTTCCCTCTTACCATCCCATCAAATAAACAAATTAATATTCGATCTTTCCGCCTGTTCCAGATAGGTCGCTACTCCACCCAGCTCTACTCCGTCGATCAGTTCTTCCGCATCAATACCCATTACCTCCATACTCATCGTACAGGCAATCATTTGCACCCCATTCTCCTGTGCCTGCCGGATAAGTGTTTCCAGACTATATACATTTTTCTGTTTCATTACTCTCCGCATAAACCAGCCGCCCATACCGGCCATATTAAGCTGCGACAGTCCCAGTTTACCACTATGAGCAGGAAGCATCATCCCGAACATCCGGCTAAGCCTATCTTTTTTTACTGCTCGCTTTTCCCGCCGTTTCAGAATCGTCAATCCCCAGAAGGTAAAGAAGAGGCTAACCTTTTTACCTGCTGCCGCTGCTCCGTTAGCCAGAATAAAAGCAGCCATTGCTTTGTCCAGGTCATTACTAAATACAATAATCGTTTGGCCGTTAGCGGATGCTGTTGATAGAGTAGGAGAGCAGGGTTCGGAAGTAGCTATCCCGGGTTTGTAGATCCTTGCCTCTACTATCCCGTTCTCCTGGTTCACCCCGATCAGTTGCGCTCCTGCCATATGGCACCAGGAAGATATATCACGGGCAAATCCGGGGTCAGTTGCTTTGATCAGAAGCTGTCCGCCTGCCTGAAGTTTTTCATACTCTCTTTTCAGTTGCACAACCGGGCCCAGGTATTGCAACCCACAGGCATCTACTTCTATAGTAGGAGAAGCGGATAAAGATCCTTTGGACATTCCATCCCCATCAGGTAATGCAGGAGGGACGGTACAGGCCTGCTGATGGGTCGCATCCCTCCAGGTACGGTAGCCTCCCGAAAGGTTATAGATGTGGGTAAAACCCTGTTGTGCCAGCATACGATAAGCAAGATAGCCCCGCAAACCCACTGCACAGGTAAGGATAATACGCTTCTCTTTAGGAAGTTCGTCAAGCCGGTCACGGAGTTCATCCAGCGGAATATTTACAGCACCAGGCAAGGTACCTATGGCGAATTCATCGGGTGTACGCACATCTACCACAAGAGTCGTGGTATCTTCCGGGGTAATATCCCGCCAGTGTACGATCATCACCTTGCCCGTCAGGATATTTTCCGCTACATATTCCGCCATATTTACCGGATCTTTGGCAGAAGCATAGGGAGGAGCATACGCATGTTCTATTTCCATCAGGTCATAGATCGTTCCGTTATTGCGGATCACCTGCACAAAAAGATCGATCCGTTTATCTACCCCTCCGTAGCCTACCACCTGGGCTCCCAGTAACCTACCGTTATCAGGCGAAAAGAGTATCTTTACAGTTAGATCCTTTGCATCCGGATAATAACCCGCGTGCGATTTGCCGTGAGTATACGAAGAAAGATAAGGAATACCTGCCTGTTTCAATCCACGCCCATTTACACCTGCCGCTGCTACAGTCAGATCAAATACTTTGGCAATTGAGGTACCAACGGCACCCTTATATTCCTCCTTATTGCCTGAAAAGATATTATCAGCTACAATCCGCCCCTGTTTGTTGGCCGGTCCTGCCAGCGGCATACGCATCTGTATACCTGTTACCCGGTTTAAGACCTCTACCGCATCACCCAGGGCGTAGATAGAAGGATCGGATGTTTGCATATACCTATCTACTACCATATTACCTGCCGCACTTACCTTCAGCCCTGCACTTTTAGCAAGCTGACTTTCCGGTCGTACCCCGATATTAAGCAATATCAACTCTGCTTTTACCGTTTTTCCACTCTCCAGATAAACCTCTACCTGTTCCTGATCCTCTTTAAACTCTTTCACTCCATCTTCCAGTATCAGTTCAACCCCCTTCTCACAGAGGTGCCGGTGTACGATGGCTGCCATTGTATAATCCAGGGGAGCCATTACCTGGTCCATTTTTTCTATGACAGTAACTCCCATCCCGGCTTCCCGGAAGTTCTCCGCCATCTCCAGCCCAATAAATCCGCCACCGATCACAATCGCCCGGGTTACCTTTCCGGAGGTTACGAATGCTTTTAACCGGTCGGTATCCGGAATGTTGCGCAGTGTTACAATCTTTTCACTGTTAATACCTGGATGGGCGGACGTAGAGGTTCTGCTCCGGTAGAGAGTACTAGTTTATCATACGTTTCCCTATACTCCTGTCCACTGGCAGCTATTCTTACAGTTACGGTTTTAGCCGTTTTATCTATCTCTATTACCTCCTGGCCTGTACGCACATCTATATGGAAACGCTTCCGGAAATCTTCCGGTGTCTGCAAAAACAGATTTTCCCGCTCTTTAATCACATTTCCGATATAGTAGGGCAGCCCACAATTGGCGTATGAAATATGTTCCCCCCGTTCAAAGAGAATGATCTCTGCAGTCTCATCCAATCTCCTGAGTCGGGCTGCAACGGCAGCTCCTCCGGCCACTCCTCCGATAATAAGGCATTTCATCATATTAGTATTTAGTATTAATAGTTGTTAGTGGAAAATAGATGGATAAAAAAAACAATTTATTCCCTTTTTATGCACCCTGCCAGTTGTTTATACAGCTTTTCTATTTGCAGATCACTTTGCTGCATCCGGCATATCTTCTCTTTTCCCTCTTCGGTAAGGGCAAAAAGCATCTGGCGTTTATCCTCTGTGCTAATAGTGCGGTAAATAAAGTTTTTGTTCTCTACAGAGGTGATCACTTTTGAAACACGGGAGTTAGAGAGACCCACAAATTCACAGATGGCTCCGGCAGATTTCATCTCTCCCTCTTTCATGCAGCAAAGTACCATTGCCTCGTTGATGGTGATCTTATGGGTATCCAGAAACTCTTTTTCAAATTGATAAAGAGCTTTATAGATCTCTTTTAAGTTGCATATCGGTTCCATAACTTTTTCTTTTTTGACTGTTCACCCGCAAAGGTAAGAATGTTTTTGGATAAAAATAGTTTCTAATGGAAAGTAAATTAATTAAGGGATAATGTGCCTTGAATAGAACATGAATTCCCCTTTATTAAAAAAGTGATCTAATCCTTTATAACTTATTTTCTTTTCCTCTTCCCAACAAACTATGCAGGCGGTGCAGGCGTTTTCAAATAAAATAGTAAATTTGGAACCAAAACACCCGTATGAGTCCGTTAGCCGTTATTATAACCATTCTCATCTATTTTGCCCTGCTTTTCACTATCTCCTGGATAGCAGGCCGCCGGGCCGATAACCAGGGGTTCTTTGTCGGTAATCGTAAATCCAGGTGGTATGTAGTCGCTTTTGCCATGATCGGCTCTACTATTTCAGGCGTTACCTTTGTATCCGTACCCGGTATGGTAGCGGCCGGTAGCTTCTCCTACCTGCAAATGGTACTCGGCTTTATTATCGGTCAGCTGATCATTGCTTATCTACTGGTACCCCTCTTTTACCGCCTCAACTTAGTCTCTATCTACGAATACCTGGAGCAGCGTTTTGGCATCTCCACCTATAAAACCGGTGCCTGGTTCTTCTTTATTTCCAAAATGCTGGGAGCCTCCGTACGCCTCTTCCTGGTCTGTATCGTTCTTCAGCTACTGGTTTTCCAGCCCTTCGGGCTTCCTTTCGTCCTCAATGTACTGCTAACCGTCATTGTGGTGTGGCTCTATACCTTCCGGGGAGGTGTCAAATCGCTTATCTGGACCGATAGCTTCAAAACCTGTTGCCTGATCGTTTCCGTGATCCTCACCATCTACTATATCTCCGGCAACCTGCAACTTAGCTTTACCGGCATGTTAAGTACCATCTTTGACAACCCTGATTCCCGCATCTTCTTCTTTGACGATATCAACGACCGCCGGTTCTTTTTCAAACAGTTCCTGGCCGGTGTCTTCACCATGATCGCCACCAACAGGCTCGACCAGGATATGATGCAGCGCAACCTGAGTTGCCGCAATTCGGCTGATGCCCGTAAAAATATGATAGTCAGTGTACTGTGCCAGTTTGTCGTGATTCTGCTGTTCCTCATGCTGGGGGTACTCCTCTACACCTTTATGGACCGGAACGCCCTGCCTTTGCCCGCTAAATCCGACGAGCTCTTTCCCTTGATCGCTACCGGAGGTTATTTCCCCCCTGTGGTAGGTATCCTCTTTGTGATCGGACTGGTGGCCGCCGCCTATTCAGCCGCCGGCTCTGCCCTGACCGCCCTCACCACCTCCTTTACCGTCGATGTCCTGGGTATAAAGAATAAAGACGAAGCCGCCGTAAAAAACTCCGTCAGCGGGTCCATCTCTCGGTGGCCCTGGTGATGGGAATCGTCATTATAGTGATAAACCGGCTTAACAATACCAGTGTGATTGATGCAGTCTATATCTTAGCCAGCTATACCTACGGGCCTATCCTGGGGCTCTTCGCCTTTGGCATCTTTACAAAAAAAAGAGTGTACGATAAATACATCCCCCTGGTAGCTCTGCTTTCGCCGCTTCTCTGTCTGATCCTTCAAAAGAATTCCGAAAAGTGGTTTAACGGCTATGTATTCAGTTATGAACTTCTTATATTCAATGCCCTCTTTACCTGCATAGGATTGTGGCTTTTACAAAAAAAAAGAAAAAACCGTATGAAGAAAAAGATAACCTGCTTTATCCCGTTTGCCGGACAACCGGTAGAAGAGACCGTGGCCCGTTTGCGGCAATCTCCACTGGTTGATAAAATATACCTGCTGGAGACCCTTTCCACACCCCGGGAGGTAGAAGGATGCGAAAAAATACCCGTAGACTCCCTGACCTCCACTGCCACGATCCAAACTCTGGCCGCCCGTTCCGATACCCAATCCACTCTGCTCTATACCCGGTACACCTCACTGGTTCCCGGATTTTTTGCCCTGGAACGGATGTACGATGTACTGCAGGATACAGGGGCGGGAATGGTCTATGCCGACCACTACCGGCAAAAAGGAGAGGAGCGGGTCGCTACCCCTCTGATCGCTTATCAGCCGGGAAGCCTGCGGGATGATTTTAACTTCGGCTCCCTGCTTCTCTACAACACCCGTTTCCTCAGACAGGCTGCTACCCGCCTGGAGGATGAGTACCGGTTTGCAGCCCTCTATGCCCTACGGCTCAACCTATCGCAGGAGGCTCCCCTGGTACATATCAACGAATACCTATATACCGAGGTAGAAGAGGACAACCGCCGGGCAGAAGAGAAGATGTTCGACTATGTAGACCCGAAGAACAGAGCCGTACAGATTGAAATGGAGCAGGCCTGTACCTGCCACCTGAAAGCAATAGGGGCCTATCTGGAACCTCCTTTTAAAGAGATAGATCCGGAACAAGGAAATTTTGCTCAGGAAGTATCCGTGATCATACCTGTCCGCAACCGGGCTCGTACCATTGAAGATGCCATCCGCTCGGTGCTTTCCCAGCAAACCGATTTTCCTTTCAACCTGATCATAGTGGATAACCACTCTACCGACGGCACTACAGAGATCATCCGGCAATATAGCGAAGATGCCCGCCCCCTGTACCTGATCCCCGACCGCAATGACCTGGGCATAGGCGGTTGCTGGAATACCGCACTCTTTCATCCCGCCTGCGGCCGGTTTGCCGTCCAACTTGATAGCGACACCGGTATAAAGACGAAACCACCCTGTAGAAAATACGCGACACCTTCTACAAAGAGCGGTGCGCCATGGTGGTAGGCACCTATATGATGACCGACTTTACCTTACAGATGATCCCACCCGGTATTATTGACCACCGGGAATGGACACCCGGTAACGGCCCCAACAACGCCCTCCGGGTCAACGGGCTGGGTGCTCCCCGGGCCTTCTATACCCCCCTTCTCCGGGAGATCCGCCTGCCCGATACCAGTTACAGTGAAGATTATGCAGTAGGGTTGAAAATTTCCCGGGAATACCGGATCGGCCGCATCTACGAGGTGATCTACCTCTGCCGCCGGTGGGAAGATAACTCAGACGCCTCCTTAACCATAGAAACCATAAACCGCTACAATACCTACAAAGACCGCATACGCACCTGGGAGCTCACTGCCCGGATCGCTATAAATCAAAAACAAAACCACGATGGAGATCACAGCTGATACCCTGCGGGAGTTTTTCCAGCGGCAACTCCGGGAGTGGCCGCTGGCAGCCGACCATTACCGGCAATTACAAAACGTGCGGAACCGTACTTTCCGGATCGGTAGAGTCACGGTAGAGGTACAATTCAATCCTGAAAGGATCCGCTCCTCCGGTGCCAAAGTAGATGCCGCCTCCGTCAGCCGTCGTCCCTGCTTCCTGTGCAGGGAGAACAGGCCCGCTGAGCAGCACGCCCTTTCCTTTGGAGAGCGGTACGAGATACTGGTCAATCCTTATCCCATTTTCCGGTATCACTTCACCCTTCCCGACCGGGCGCATCTCCCCCAGCAGATAGCGGGTCGGGTAGGAGATATGCTTACCCTGGCACAAACCCTGCAACCTTTCGTTATCCTCTACAATGGCCCTGCCAGTGGTGCCTCTGCACCCGATTATTTCCATTTCCAGGCCATTCCCGGAGGCATCCTTCCCGTACAAACAGAGTGGAAGCAGTGGGTCGTTGCAGAGCGAGACAAAGAGGGTACCGCCACGCTGATCAGCTGCAGCGAATTCCTCCGAACCCTTTGGGTACTCAGGGCTTCCGTCAAAGAAGAGCTGGAAACCCTCTTTGAAGAACTATACCATACCCTTCCCATCCGGGAGGGAGAGAGCGAACCCGCTATGAACTTAGTGTGCTGGTACCAAGCAGGAGAGTGGATCCTCGCCCTGTTCCCCCGCAGCCGGCATCGCCCCCGGCACTTTTACCGGCCCGATGGAAAAGATATGCTCATCAGCCCCGGAGTGGTCGATATGGCGGGCGTACTGATCCTGCCCCGGGAAGAAGATTTCAACACGATTACCGAAACTATTATCCGGGAAGCCTATAGCGATGTAACCCTGAAAAACAAAGATTGCCCATGGAAAGAGAACCGGTAATTCGCGTCGGCATTTTACGGAGTTCCCGTATCACTATAGCCCTGCACGGCTGTTACCAGACAGGCGGCAGGCAGGTAGAAGGAATCCAACACCTGGAGCTCCGGCAGGGAGCGGTTAGCTGGCAGGGAGCACCCTACCGGGAACTTCTGTTTGAACCTGCCGGTGAAGACTCTTTCTTTGAACTCAAAGAGGTAACCATCGGCATTGGCTTCCACTGGCAACAGCAGGAAGATCAACGCTTTGAGGGAGCCCTGCAGGTGATCGTGGACGGAGATACCCTGCAAGCCATCAACCGGATCGGGGTAGAAAGCTACTTAGCCAGTGTTATCTCCTCCGAAATGAAAGCGACCGCCTCGCCGGAGTTTCTCAAAAGCCACGCTGTGATCTCCCGGAGTTGGCTCCTTTCCCAGTTAGCAACCAACCGGGAGGAGGCAACCCTGCAACCGGAAAGCTTCCCTGAAATAGAAGCAACCTATATCGCTGGTACGATAAACAAGAGCACACCCTCTTTGATGTCTGCGCCGACGACCATTGCCAGCGTTACCAGGGTATTACCCGTATTCTCTCTGCCGAAGCCCAGAAAGCAGTAGCCGCTACCCGGGGAGAGGTACTCCGGTACGGAACCACCCTCTGCGATGCCCGTTTCTCCAAATGCTGCGGAGGAGCCCTCGAAGAGTATGCCACCTGTTGGGAAGATCGCTCTTATCCCTATCTCACCGGAAAAAGAGACTGGAAAGAAAACAGCGGTCTACCCGACCTGCATCAGGAAAAAGAGGCGGAACGATGGATCCATAGCCGGCCCTCCGCTTTCTGCAACGTAGAGAATGACGAGATCCTCTCCCGGGTACTCAACCGGTACGACCGCCAAACCTCCGGCTTTTTCCGCTGGCAGGTCGAATATACACAGGCAGAACTAGCCTCCCTGGTTAATAGCCGGGCCCCTGTAGAGGTAGGAGCTATCATAGACCTGGTTCCCCTGGAAAGAGGAAGTTCCGGGCGCATCATCCGGTTAAAAATTATAGGTACCCTGCGTACCTTATCGTAGGTAAGGAGCTCGAGATCCGCCGGATCCTCTCCACCTCCCACCTCTATAGCTCTGCTTTTACAGTCAGCCGTACAGCCTTTACAGGCCCGCTTCCCGGTCAATTTACCCTCTCCGGAGCCGGCTGGGGACACGGAGTCGGACTCTGCCAGATCGGAGCCGCTGTCATGGGAGAGGAGGGCTATTCCTATAACCAGATCCTTGCTCACTATTATCCCGGTTCCCACATAAAAAAATGTATGAATAACCCCAAGAAAAGATCCCCCTGGTGGTGGGTGCCTTCCCTCTATTTTGCCGAAGGACTCCCCAATGTCGCTGTTGTATCAGTGGCCGTAGTAATGTATACCAAACTGGGACTCTCCAACACAGAACTTGCCTTCTACACCAGCTGGCTTTATCTGCCCTGGGTGATCAAACCTCTGTGGAGCCCCTTTGTCGACCTGATCGGGAGCAACCGCCGCTGGATCCTTGCCATGCAGCTCCTGATCGGGGCAGCCTTTGCCGGCATCGCCTTTTCCCTGCCTACGCCCTACTATATCCAGCTCAGCTTTGCCTTCTTCTGGCTCGTAGCCTTTAGTTCCGCCACCCACGATATTGCAGCCGATGGCTTCTACCTCCTGGCACTTGAGCCCGGAGAGCAATCCTGGTTTGTAGGTATCCGCAGCATTTTTTACCGCCTTTCCACCATCTTCGGCCAGGGAGTCCTGGTGATGTGCGCCGGATGGATGGAAGAGGGCAAACTCCTTCCCCGCCTGGCAGGCAACATCCCGCTTGCCTGGAGTATCGCCTTTTACCTGATGGCCGCCATCTTTATAGCCTGTATGCTCTATCACAAAGTCGTATTGCCCCGTCCAGAGCAGGATAGAGGCAGAGTGCATATTTCGCCCGCTCTTTTGCTGGGCGACTTCTTCCGCACCTTTGCCTCCTTTTTCAAAAAACCGCACATCGGGCTTATCCTCTTTTTCCTGCTTACCTACCGGCTGGGAGAGGCACAACTCGTTAAAATAGCCACCCCCTTTCTGCTGGGAGCAGAGAGTACCGGAGGATTAAACCTGAGCACCTCCACCCTCGGACTGCTTTACGGCACCCTGGGAGTCGTTGCCCTGCTGTTGGGAGGCATTCTGGGAGGTGTCCTGGTATCCCGCCACGGCTTTAAACGATGGGTCCTGCCCATGGCACTCGCTATCAACCTGCCCGATATCCTGTATGTATTCCTGGCAACCGGGCAGACCCAAAATATACTCCTTATCGGTGGCTCCATTGTGGTCGAACAATTAGGATACGGCTTCGGCTTTACTGCCTATATGCTCTACCTGATGTACGTAGCCGTGGCAACCACCAAACCGCCCACTACGCCTTAGGCACCGGCTTTATGGCCCTGGGGCTGATGCTTCCCGGCATGGTAGCCGGCTGGATAGAGGAGCACACCGGCTATCCCCTCTTTTTTACCTGGGTATGCTTCTGCACCCTCCCCGGCATACTGGCCGCCTGGATGGTCTACAAACAAATAGAACCCGATTACGAAAAAAAACAGAACCATGAATAAACGATTTATCATTGCCGACAGCGGCTCTACCAAAACCCACTGGGCACTCATCGACAACGGGAGCCTTACCAAAGAGATCCTGACCGGAGGTATCAACCCCTATTTCCTCTCCCCGGAAGAGATCGCTGCCGAAGTAGCCACCGGCCTGCTTCCCCACTTAGGAGATTTTACACCCGATACCCTCTGGTTTTACGGAGCCGGCTGCGCCTTTCCCGATAAAATAGCCCTGGTACAACAAGCCATTGCCCTTTCTATTCCTCAGGCTGAAGTGATCGTAGAGAGCGACCTGGTAGGAGCTGCCCGGGGATTGTGCGGGCGGGAAGCCGGCATTGCCGCTATCCTGGGTACCGGTTCCAACTCCTGTTATTACGACGGAACCCAAATCGTCCAAAATATCTCTCCCTTAGGCTTTATCCTGGGCGATGAAGGCAGCGGTGCCCACCTGGGGAAACTCCTGGCAGGCGATTGCCTGAAGAACCAGCTTTCCCCCGGTATCCGGGAACAATTCCTGGAACGTTTCCGGCTGACCCCCGCCGATATCATCGACCGGGTGTACCGCCAACCCTTTCCCAATCGCTTTCTGGCAGGGCTCTCCCGGTTCATCGCCGAGAACAGTACCCTGCCCGAACTGCGCCGGATAGTCTTACAGGCCTTTACCGCCTTCTTTACCCGGAACATCTATCAATATGACTACCGGAATCATCCTGTCCACTGTACCGGCTCTATCGCCTGGCACTACCGGGAACTCCTGCAGGAAGCCGCCTGCCAGACCGGCGTACAGCTGGGAAAGATTGAGCAGAACCCTATGCAGGGACTTATTACCTACCATTTAAACCCTTAAACCATGGATTTTATCAAAATAACCGAACAACCCTCTTTGTATGAGCACCTTGAAGAGAAAAGTGTAGCAGAGCTCTTAACCGATATCAACCGGGAAGACCAGAAGGTCGCTTTAGCCGTCCAAAAAGTCATTCCCGCGATCACCCGGCTGGTAGAGGGACTTGTACCCCGTATGCAGCAGGGAGGCCGGCTCTTCTATATCGGAGCCGGCACCAGCGGCCGCCTCGGTATCCTCGATGCCTCCGAAATACCCCCCACTTTCGGCATGCCCCCTACCTGGGTGATCGGCCTGATCGCCGGAGGAGACCAGGCCATCCGCAACCCCGTAGAGAATGCCGAAGACCAGCGGGAGCAGGGATGGAACGATCTCCAGGCTTATCAGATCACCTCCGGAGACACCCTGGTCGGGATTGCAGCCTCCGGCACCACTCCATACGTGATCGGGGCTATTGAGAAAGCCCGGCAACAGGGCATCCTTACCGCAGCCATTACCGGCAATCCCGGATCGCCCCTGGCCTTAGCCGCTGAGATACCCATTGAGGTGGTAGTAGGGCCCGAGTATGTAACCGGCAGCTCCCGGATGAAGTCCGGTACTGCCCAGAAGATGATCCTCAATATGATCTCTACCTCCGTAATGATCAAACTGGGCCGGGTTAAAGGGAACAGGATGGTCAATATGCAGCTTACCAACAGCAAGCTCGTAGACCGGGGAACCCGCATGGTAGCCGAAGAACTCGGGATCAGTTACGAAGAGGCCAACCGGTTGTTACTCGAACAAGGATCTGCCCGCAAAGCCGTAGAAAAATACCGCTCCCGGTAGAGACGCACATCAATTTGCGTCTCCTCTGCGTATATTTATCTGGGTCTTTCGTTCATCGGGAGATTTTCTTCCTGGTCAATACCTGTAAGTCTGTTTCTCCTTCAATCGTTGAACAAAGTTTTATCTAACATACAAAAGGCACGCATCGCTGCGAACCTCCTGCCTGTTGGAAACTTGTCATAAAGACAAAACAATGTATGTATTATTAGTAATTGTGTATGCAGGTATTACTCCGGTTAATAGTTTGCCTGGTACCATTTATAATCGTCTCTCTTGCAACGCACGGGAGTGGCCGAAGCACGGCCACTAATAGATGCGTTGAGTCTCATTCCGTCTTCATCCCCTCTTACAGTGCCCGAATCTTGTTGGGAGGGTGAGCCAAACACAAAATAGCCTGTATCCCGGTAATTCCTCATTTGCAGGTTGCCGCTGGTCATTCTGCGGATATAACCACTGGCCGGGAAAAACATAGTATTACCATCGGGCAGTTCTACATAAGAACCTTTCTGGTCTACAAATCTATGGTAGTCAGGTGTACCTTCCATATCGGAGGGTTCGTATATGGCTGTTCTCCAACCGGCGGGACAGGGGTCGTATATTTCCTTTCTCTCCTGTTTATCTACCCAGAAATAATCGTATTGGTGGGCCCGGGTAGTTCCGGTAGTATACCAGTCGTTCGCAGTACTATCTGCATAATAATAGGTGGTTGGGTTATTGATACTGTTATCTAAGTTTTTGAGTTCTGTTACGGGTAAAAATGTTGGCAGGACGGTGGCTCCACCCGGGTTGAAGAAGCCCACCAGTACTGCTCCCGGATTGTTGGGATCTATGGTGGTGTTACCCAGCGTTAAGTCGGACCGCGGACCGGGGAAGGGGTCTTTCCGGCCGTGTTGGTAATACAGGCCCTGAATATGGGGCGATACATCGGGGGAATCGTTTCTCTGATGGGGATCGAACTCGACGAAAGAGAGGGTTGCCCCCAGGTTGTAGTCCATAAATACCGGTGGGCTGGTAACGGCGGCGGCGGTGTTGGTAAATGTTGTGCCGCTGTTATCTTCCGGGAAATAGTCGGTTACCCAAATGTGGAAGCTCCAAAGTGTTTCATTGCCGTTCTTTATGGCAACCAGGGCATTTCCGGGGTCGTATTTTAAGTTGGCATCGGCGGTGGATTGGAGTGAGAGCACAAAGTCCCTGTAATCTCCCTGACCTGCTACATCGGTAAGCTCCAGATCCGGATCTATCAATCCGTCGAATGATTGCCAGATGAGTTCAGCAGTCAGGTTTAAGGGGGAGCCCCCTGATTTCAACGGGTTGAGTTCCCGGCCGAGCTCTTTTTCCCAAATCCAGAAGAGTTTGCGCAAAGGTATTTTTATGGAACCGTTGCGTCCTTCGTTTCCATCGCCCACAGGGGTGAGGGTTCCTCCCCCGTAGAGCACCCGATAACAATTGGCATCGGGCAATATGGCAATTAGTGTCTTGGTTACCGGAGGAAAGATATCCTCTTCGTCTATAAATGTCATCCGTAGTTTACGGCCTGCTATGCCTATGCCGTAACTCTGGCCGGCGGTGTTGTAGTCGGGCACCCGGAGGCGCATGGGAAAGTTGGTTCCCGCATGCGTGTCGTAAGCTCCGGTGGTATTCAGGAGTGTTGAATAATCCTCTCCACCGGGCGTTTGAAAGAGGTTGTCTATCTCGGTATCTACCTCGCTGACTCTCCAGCTGGTGTTGGAGCGAACCTTAAACAGGTATTCATGCCCCATGTAGCATAACTCTTCGAGGTCGTCGAATACAATATTGATGCATTGGTGGCGGATGTGAATGGTGCGTTTAATGCTCTCTACACCATTCTCTACCTCGAAGGTAACAACGGCTCCCTCTTCCAGGAAAGGTATACCGGTTTGGGGGTCGATCTCGGCCAGTGTAAAGCGTTCGGGGGTGGGCACCGTGAAGGTGTGTTTTTCCTGCCCGGCTATCAGCTTCCCGCCTTGTATTAACAGATTGGGAAGCTCTATTTTCCGGTTGCCTAACATGCCTACGTGTATTTTACATTCGGGGCCTTTCCATTGTACTACAAAATTGTTGTTAGGGGCTTCGAAACCACCCTCCGGATGGCTGCGGAAGAGTATTTCGTTGATGGGCTCTCCTGTATCCGGATCGGTTATTTCCAGGAAGATGCCCTCCAGATAGGATTGCTGCACGGGAAGGATGTATTCGAGCCGGCCCGCGCTTATTTTAAAGGCGGCGGTGCGGGGCGCCAGGTCGGTGTGCTCGCTTACCGTAACTTCCAGTATGCCGTTGTCGGTTGGCCCGGAGGGCTGGGTGCGGTCAATGGTGAGCCAGGGGGCATCTCCTTGTTTCTCTATTTTCCAGCCCAGGGGATTGTCGGTCTTTACTTTTAGTTGCAGGGTGTCGCGGTTTTTGTCGAACTCAAGTGTTTCCAGGCTCACGGCCAGGTAATACTCTCCGTCGAAGAGTATATTTTCGACGTCGCCGTCGTCAAACAGGAGCACATCGGTGAGTGTATTGGTGGGCAGGCATCGGGCAGCTTCCTCTGTAGTGGCATACCCTTTGCCTGCTACTTCGCGGATAACAATGTTATACCCGTAGTTGCGGGTGAGGCCTATAAATTCATTTCTGCGATTGGGGGTTTCTTCGTTTAGTCTGTTTACGAAGTCTATGCGGTACCAGGTGGTAGTGGGCGAACCGTTGTACTTACCTCCTATAACCATTAAGGGCATTTTGCTCTTCAGGGTGATGGTGGTGAAGGGAACCTCACCCGGTTTGACGCTGATGCCTGCCGGGCCTACTGTTACTTCTCCAAACAGGGGGATCGGGGTAGGAGTCGTTGTGTCGGCATTCCACCGGTCTCCGTCGTCCAGCTCGTGGATAAGGGCCTGTTGGAGGGTAGCCCGGGGTGTTCCCTTTACTAAAAGGGAGGAGTGGTCTGTAAGCACGGTGGCAGAGTTGGCTAGTAGCATGATGGATGAATAGGTTCCCGGGGTGAGGGGGGCGATAATGGTATATTTCCTGGGATCGGTATCATCGGTTAGAATGTCGGGGCCAGGAATGGTTTGGCAAAACGAAAGTTCTTGTGTACCGTCGTTATCCACGAATGCCAACAGGGCCAGCTCGGCTATGGTGTACTCCTGGTCGGGGTTCATGGCACGGGTGTCAAGCCCGTTCTTTACAGGAACGCGCAGGGTAAAGGTGCCTTGTGCAAAGGGGGCCGGAACCGGCGGTACGGTTTTTTCGAAATCGTCTGTGCAGGCTACCAGTAACAGGAGTCCGATGATCGCCGGTAAGCTTTTGTGTATAAAGTACTGTTTCATAACTTTATTTTTTTATATTATTTTTCTTTGACGCAGCGCGTGGGTGAAGCGGTTGCGCGCATAATATTCTGTCCTGCATTGTATCTGTTTTTATAAACCCGGTAGGTTGTTCCCCGGGTGGGATTATCTATCTTGCAGGAACGCATGGCGATAGAGACTATTTCTTCATCGCCTGTACTCAGTGTATGTTGCTCCCAGATGCCCTGTGGGGATATAATTCCTGCATAATGAAAAACAGATTGGTTGCCTGTAGTGGGATCATAGAATTCTTCGGAAATATACCGGCCGTTATGCTCCACTGAATAACGACTATAACCGTTTATCGGTGACAATTCGTGTACCAGTTCGTCCCAATCGAAACCGGTGAGTCTTCATCCCCGGGGGCACGGATCGAAAATACCTTTTCGATTGTCCTGGTGGCTCTCTTTTTCCGGGTTTCTGGTACTCCACAGATAACCGTTCTGATACTCCGGATTATTCTGGTTGGTAACCCAATCTTGTAATCCGTCCGGGGCACGGTAAAAGACTCTGGGGTTATTGAGTGCATTGCCCAGGTTGTTTGCCGTATTTACTATGGGGGAGGAAGCAGAGGCAAAGGAGGGGTGCATGGGGTCTTTGCGTCCCCATTGGTAAAAGAGTCCGTTTACCGACTGCCCCATCACAGAGGGGTCATTTTCCAGTGCACCCAGGTTACGGGTCATAATAATATTCTCAGGATTCGTCCCTACTATAAACTGGTCTTCATCTGCCCCGGAATCGGGGTTGTAACCGGTAATCCAGAGGTGCCAGCTATAGAGCCACTCAGTGTCTCCGGCTCCTTTGGGTTTGATACCTACTACGGCATTGCCGCTGACATCCCCGGGGGGTATGGTAACACGCAAAACGCTTTCCAGTACATTGGAATTATCGGGTATGAATTGGTATTGGATAGGGTAGGTTTGCCGGGTACCGTTCAGGTCACTGTTAAGGTACACTTCGTCCCATACTACGCCGCCCTCCAGATCATCTGCGGTGATGTTTTCCAGCGGCTGTCCGGCATAGAGGTCCCACACCCAGAATAGTTTGCGGATGGGTATATCCACTGTACGTTCTGTATCGCTTCCCGCGGGATTAAGTATGTAGGAGTTGGGGTCGTTGTAGGTTGCGGTAATGGTAAAGGGTACCAGATCGGGTATCAACTCCTGTTGGTCGCGCAGGAAGAAGGTAACTTTGCGCCCTGCCTGTCTATAAGCCGGCATTGTGTTATCGGCAACAGGCACGGGTAAGGTATAGGTAAGCGGGTTGCCGCTTTGTATGTCGTTTCCTCCTGTAACTCCTTGTGCGGATGTTGCGGTGGCGATACCTTCCTCTACATTTTCCAGTACCCATGTGGTGTTTGAGAGTACGGAGAACTCATAAGAATCGTCTAAGGGTGAATCTTTAAGTAGGCCTTTGCTGATAATGGCAAAATGCTGATGGCGCAGATAGAGGGTTTTCTCCACTCTTTTTGTGGGGTCGATCTTGTCGGTTACACTGAAGATGAGGCGCGTACCCCGGTGCAGGAAGGGGTTGCCCTCTTTCTGTGATACTTCGGCCTGGGTAAATGCTTTCGGCGCGATGGAATACTGCTGCACGCCCTGGTCGTTATCAAGATCACCGGCAATGATCTTGTCAGTGGAGTCATCAAATTCGAAGAGCCGGTCTCCGGAGAGATTTATTTCGACATGGCAGGGATAGGCTGCTCCTTTGGGCGACCACCGTACGCGTATATCCTGGGGGATATGGGTTTTGTCCCAACCGTAGTATTCGTAAAAGAAGAGTTCGCTGATGGGGTTTCCCTGGAGGTCTTCTACCACGAGTTCGGGTTCGATGTCGGTTCCCTGGGTTACTTTGACAATAAAGTCGAGCAGGCGGCCTACCTGGAGGTGTATTTCTGCATTACGCGGGGAGAGGGTCTGGTTTTCTTCGATCAGGAGTTTGATAGTGGTTGTTTCTTTAGGGCCCCGGCGGTGTTCTTCTATGATTTGAAGCCAACCGTTATCCAGGTCTAATGTATCGTTGTTCCGGGGGTCGGTAACGTAGGTTATCTGCCATCCGTCTTCGTGGTTGGTGTAAATTTCGAGGCTGTTGTTAAAACTGTCTTTGTCGCGTGGCTCGCGGTCAAAATAGAAGGATGCTTTGTTTACTTTGAGTTGGTATTGACCGTCTATATCTACTTCGCTCAGGTTGCCGTCGTTCCACCGGGTAAAGGTGACCTCCATATCGATGTTGTTAGACTGGTAAGCATCGTCTTCGTCGGGTGAGCCGTTGCCCAGTATCTTAGTTACGCTGAGTTCGTAGCGGTAGTTGCGCAAGAGGTCGTAATAGATGCGCTCGTCGGTTTCATCTTTTTTGAAAAAGTCTACGCGGTAGTAACAAGTTTCGCCTTTGTACTCTCCTCCTACTACCAGGCAGGGTATTTGGGGAAACTCGTCTGCTCCGGGGTTGGGGGTCTCGGTAAGGTATATTCTGGAGT
This sequence comes from Bacteroides sp., assembly GCA_021203405.1. GTDB lineage: Bacteria > Bacteroidota > Bacteroidia > Bacteroidales > Bacteroidaceae > Bacteroides. The sequence continues at coordinate 5,298 of JAJQBG010000299.1, read as the reverse complement.
ATAGGGTGTCGTTTACAATCTCTCCATCTTCTGCCTTGTAGGTGGCTTTAGCGGTAGAGAGTCCTTTTCCGGTATCGGTGGCGGCGATTACTTTTTCTTCGTCTTCATCGTAATGGGCGGGCAAAAGGGCCATTTCGTTTTGCCAGTGGTACAGGGTAACGGTTTTAAGCTGGAAATCTTCTTTGACGGCATCGCTCAGGGCGATGTCTATTTTAGCCATTGCGCGGAGCATGGCAATACCTTCCAGGGTGCCGCCCTTAACGATGGTGGCGCCTTTTAGTTCTCCCCAGAAGGGGATGAGGTTGCTTGTGTTGTGTGCGAATTTTTCTGGTTGTTTCAGGCGCAGGCGGTTGCTTACTTCGTGCCTGGACATGTCTCTGGCCAGGTCGGCTTCCTGAATGATCTGCTGGGAGTTGGCCAGTACCATTACATCGAAGGTTCCTTCGATCACATCGACGGTGAAGCTGCGTTTGCTGGTATCTTCCGGGTCGGTGGTGATGGCTGAGGTAGCGGGATAGCTGCCTACCAGGGCGCCGTCATCGGGTTTAAAGAGTAGTACCTGCATTTGGGTAATGCGTGTTTCGTCCTCCGGCATGGCGCGGTTTGTGACTTGTGAGGCGGAGGGTATGCCTGGTACGTGCAGAGTGAGTGTTATCTTTACATCGCCTGTAACGGGGCATGTTCCCCCCAAATCTTCATCCAGACATGCGTTAAATACAGCGGTAAGTAGCAGTGCCAGTACCGATTTGTATAGGTTGGTTATGTATCTATATGTTTTCATTGGGGCGATATTTATGGTTACTTGTCTTTATAGCTCTGTTTCGTTGGGAGTGTAGGTCCATCCGTTTACACTGACGGTTACATTCATCTCGGCATCGAAGGAGAGTATGATGTTGAATTCGTAGGTTCTGTCGAAGTCTACCTGCCGGCCTGCTTTGGAGTAGGCGGTTCGGATTATCTTTACTATATCTTCGGTAAATAGCTCTTTGTTTTGTGTGGCGTTACTGAAGGTAGTATGGGGGATCGGTCGCCGGTATCGGGTTTGTCGATATTTTCTATGGCATGGTCGTTATGTAGGGTAAGGGTGCGTATGGAGGCTTTTATCAGGCCTGCTTCTCTCTGGCTTGTTCTTTGATTCGTGTACAGTTTTTGGGCTTCTACGGGGCGGTTGTGGAAGTCGTAGTGGGTGTTGCTATCGGTTATGGTAAAGAGGTAGTGGTCTGTGTCACTAACTTCGGGCAGTTCTTTCACTGTCAGGTTTATTCGGTATGTATTGGGGATGAGGTAGAGGGTATACTGGTGGTTTTGCAGGGGGTTTACTACTATTTTTTCCATTGCTGCGTAGTGCAGGTCGGGTATGTCTTCTGTAAACAGGTTTCCTTCTTTTTCTTGCAGGTAGAGTTGCAGATCGCTTAACTGTTGGGCATCGTTGGTTTTGTACTCCTGGCCTGTGTTTGTCCAGGCTACAAAGTGGTACGTTCCCGGTGGCAGGTCTACGGGTACTTCATAGAGTTGTCCGTTGCGGTAGTCGTAGGAACCACCCTGCCAGTGTTTGACCAGTTGTTGTTGCTCGCCAAACATGTATACCTGTACAGTGCTGATTGTATGTTCTGCTGAGGGGAGTTCGTACATCGTGGGGTCGAATTTTACCCATACGCTTGTGCGTCCACACTCGTCCCTGTCTTCCTTTATGCAGGCGGCAAGCAGGAGTAGGAGCATACAGAGCAATCCTGTTTTTCTGATTGAAAAGAGTGTTGTTTTCATTATCGTTCGTTTTTGTTCTTAAGTTCCCCTCCGGGGAGGGGAGTAAAAACTCCTTTGGACTCACCTTTAATTTATAAAATGAAAGTAGTTCTCTGTCTCATTCCTGTAAGGAATGTAGCAATAGCCCGGGGTAGAGGGAAGCGACACCCCGGGTTATTGCTACATCCCCGCCGGGGATTACTTTACTTATAATTCATCACTTTTCATGTCGTTTGTTTTTGTTCTTAGGTTCCCTTTTTGGACCATAGATTTTACTGGAGTGTTATTCCATTAAATGAATATTCCCACGGTTTTATTTCCACATTTACCTTGAGGGTTGCCTCTTCTTCGTCAATGGGTTCCGGCCGGGTATGTGGGTTCGGATTTACCGGTGGTTCACCGCCGCCAGGATTGGGTGTAAAGGGGTTGATCGGGATTCGTGGGTCGTCTTCGTCCCCTGGATATCCTTTACCAAAACCTCCGGGTCCGTTTCCATTTACATTGACTGCTAATACATTGAGGTGCATAAACTGGTTTCTGTATACATTATACTTATCCTCGGGTGCAATGGAGGTAGGGTCTGTACCTACCTGGTTAAGGAACACTCTGTAATAAATGCATCCATCGGGGTATGGGAAGTTAAATACATCGGCTGGTGTATACTCGTTTCCCAGAAACGCTACTACTGTGGCTACATTCTCGGGTTTACAGATGTAATCTCTGACACCGTTCAGGCGTATCAGGTGGAAGATCTCACCTTGGGCGATGGGGTCTCCTATGTACTCAATGGCTGTTCCGGCGTCATTCACTCTGGCTGTAGCAGCGAGTTCTAACCAGGTTTGTATCCATGCGTAGGTGGTGTTACCGTGCTGTGCCACCTGGGTCGGGGTGTTGGTTACATTCTCTCCGATGTAAAATCCGGGTAATTTTATTCTTTCCGCATCATCCTGTGGGTCGACTACTATACCCACATATTTGGTATCGATGTCTACTCCTGCTGCGCCTTTGTAATCATCGGGATCGTACAGATTAAGAATGGTTCCCCAGGTGGTGGGCTCTGTTAATTCCGAGATGAGGGTCTTTTTTGTGTCTTATTGGCATCAAAGTAGCTTTGTCCTACGGTTCCTCTGTAGGCGTCCTGGGTTACTAAGTATTGGCTTACGTGGATGGTCATATCCTCTGTGGTTGTGCTGGCCCATCTTAGTTCGAATTCAGCTTGTGAGGTAGTGATGAGGCGGGATACTGCCCGTTCGATCGCCACTGTTACCGCAGCATTCTCAACACCGCTTGCTATGGAGTTGAGTACTGTCTGCGCGCTTCCTGCAAATACAATTCCCTCTACTTCCGGTGGGTCCTGGGTGTCATATCTTATGAGTCCTCCCCCGGTTGCTTCTCTGTGTACATTGACGGCTCTTTCCAGAAGTTGAGCTTCCGTACCTATTTCGGGAATTCCGTTTTCATTCAGGTTGGCTACTACATAGATGGTTTTTGTTCCTGCGGTTGTGGTGATATTGTTCACCATCTCGTAGGTGTCACCATTGCGTGTAAAGCGGTTGGTATCCTCGAGATCCCAGGGTCCGAATTTACCTTTGGTCGGGTCGGTGGGTAGACTGCCTGATTGGTCAAAAACAAAGATATGAATGTTGTCTATTTTGTTTTCGGCCGGCAGTCCAATGATGTCTGCTCTGGGTGCCTGCATAAGGGGTGGTAGTTTAAAGGATAGTTTAAACGTGGCCTCTTCTTTGGACTGGGGGTCTATGGACCCATCGTCGTCTTTGCTGCACGAGACTATAAGCGTAGCAGCGATCAGTAGGATTACTGACCATAGAAATTTCTTTTTCATTACTGTTCAGGTTTAGAATGAATAAATAGTTTTTTTTAGTTATGGTGAAGTAGAAAGTACCGTTATGGTGGTCTGGTTTTGTGGGATCTGTACTTTTTCATAAGTTGTTCTCTTTAGTTTAAAGTTCAATTACCTGGGTTTGTCCGAAAGTTTGTTTGAGTTTCCAGTGCGTGAGTTTCTGTTTTACCCTGCCCCGGCTATTTGTTTTTTTTCTGTTAATTTATATAGGGTTCGTTTAGTTTTTTGGCTTACATAAAAGTATGGGCATTATCCGATTTAAACAAGACGGATTAAGAGTTTCATAGAGCTGTTTTCTTCTGTTTTTTGAGGGAAAATTCAAGTGGATTGTAAAATATGGGAAGGTAAAAGAAGGCGGGTACCTTATTACGGATTAAAGAAGGTAAACCGATAGCAAAAAATGGGAAGGTTTTTTCATATTCCCTTTTAGTACGCTTACCGTACTAAAAGGGATAAACTTTTTTCCCTGACCCTGCTACAAAAAGTAACAGGGTAGGATATTTGAGATAGGAGGTAGTTACAGAGTAGGAGATGGGTGATACCCTGCTGCCTGTTTTTAATATACAGGTTTGGTGGGTGAATCGGGACGTATTCCTGGTATGTAAAAGAGACGCAATTTGCGTCTCTAACAGTAGGATAATATAGGACGATGAGTAAAATTAAATGCCGTGTGCCGTTACCGTACTATCGATCTTTTTAATCAATCCCTGTAATACAGCTCCCGGGCCACACTCTGTAAAATCAGTCGCACCGTCTGCTACCATGTTCTTTACACTCTGTGTCCAACGTACCGAAGCTGTCAGCTGGGCGATCAGATTCTTTTTGATCTCCTGCGGGTCGGTGTGAGGAAGAGCATCCACATTCTGATAAACCGGACAAACCGGAGTTTTAAACTCAGAAGCTTCAATAGCCGCCAGTTCTATTTTTGCCGGTTCCATCAGCGGAGAGTGGAAAGCACCTCCTACTTTCAGCGGAAGAGCTCTTTTAGCTCCTGCTGCCTTCATCAGCTCGCATCCCTTTTCAATACCGGAAACAGAACCGGAGATCACGATCTGTCCCGGGCTGTTATAATTGGCCGGTACACAAACATCATCCGTGATAGAAGCACATATCTCCTCTACTTTTTCATCCGGAAGTCCCAGAATAGCAGCCATGGTAGAGGGAGTCGCTTCGCACGCCTTTTGCATAGCCATAGCACGGGCATACACCAGTTTCAGTCCATCCTCAAAAGAGAGAGCACCGGCCACTACCAGCGCAGAGAACTCTCCCAGAGAGTGTCCGGCAGTCATTTCCGGTTTACAATCTTCGCCCATGCAAATAGCAGAGATCACCGAGTGAAGAAATACAGCAGGTTGTGTTACTTTAGTCTGGCGAAGCTCTTCGTCAGTACCGCTGAACATTATATCGGTAATGCGATATCCCAGGATATCATTTGCCTTTTCAAACAATTCTTTAGCCAGTGGTGAACTTTCATACAGATCTTTTCCCATTCCTGAGAACTGTGCACCCTGACCGGGGAATACAAATGCTTTCATCATGCTGTCTTTGTAAGTTAGTTATATAAAGAGCGGCAAATTTAACGCTTTTCCTTTATATTTCCGCACACAGCGGGTTAAATTCTGTGCACGGGGCTCTGCTTGTATTCCTGGTAGATCGTATCTGTACTCCGCCTATGAATTTTATTCACCCGCGGG